>NZ_PYHT01000014.1:0-184716 GCF_003023875.1 Nocardia sp. MDA0666 | reverse complement strand
ATAGAGTTACGGCGGCTATAGCGGTGGGGAAACGCCCGGTCCCATTCCGAACCCGGAAGCTAAGGCCACCTGCGCCGATGGTACTGCACTCGCCAGGGTGTGGGAGAGTAGGACACCGCCGGAACATACATTCGCGAAGGCCCCCAACCACCAGGTTGGGGGCCTTCCGCATATACGCCCTTGTGCTCGGGTCCCGTCGCCGCACCGTAGAAGTCACGACCGATCGCCGTCGGGCGATTCTCGATGCGCACGCAGGCCGGGCAAGTGGGGACGCGTTCGTGTCGCGTGATTGAATTTATGGTGGTTGCAGATAGGTGCCGGCGAACGGCGCACGGTCTGCATGTCGTCACCGGCTGCTCGTGCCGGATCAGAGAAAGGTAACGCTGTGTCGGAGCATGACGACGGTAGGAGACCCTTCCGCCGTGGCAGTACCGGTCCGGACTCGGCCGGCTCCGGCACACCTGCCCACGACCGCGGAGAAGGAGAGCGTCGCTCCGGAGGCTTCCGGCGCGGCGACGATACGCGCCGCTCCGGTGGCTACGGCGCGCGTGACGACGACCGGCGCGGTGGTACCGCGCGCGGCGATGACCGCCGTGGATCCGATCGCGGCGCCGGCGGTTACAGCCGCGGTGGAGACGATCGCCGCACCAGTGGCTTCAGGCGTGGCGACGATGACCGTCGCTCCGGTGGATATGGCCGCGGAGATGACGACCGTCGCTCCGGTGGTTACGGGCGCGGTGGCGATGACCGTCGATCGGGCGGAAATGAACGCGGTAGCGATGACCGTCGTTCGGGTGGCTTCCGGCGCGACAGCGACGACCGTCGTTCCGGGGGTTACGGCCGTGGTGGTGACGATCGCCGCTCGGGCGGTTACGGCCGCGGAGACGACGATCGCCGCTCGGGCGGGCACCCGCGCGGTGGTGACGATCGCCGTTCCGGCGGTTATGAGCGCGGCCGCGATGACCGGCACTCCGGCGGTTCCGGCCGTGGTGGTGATGACCGTCGTTCCGGCGGTGACAGCCGGGGTGGCGATGACCGTCGTTCCGGTGGCTACGGCCGTGGTGGCGATGATCGCCGTTCCGGTGGTGGCGACGACCGGCGGTCCGGTGGATACGGACGCGGGGGCGACGACCGGCGCTCGGGCGGATTCCGGCGTGACGAAGGAGATCGTCGCTCGGGTGGTCACGGGCGCGGCACGGATGATCGCCGTGGTGGATTCCGGCGCGACGAAGGTGGCCGGCGTCCGGGAGGCGCAGGCGGTCGTGACGATCGTCCGGGTGGTTACAGCCGGGGCGAGGGTGATCGGCGCGGCGGGTTCCGGCGCAGTGGCGCGGACTCCGAGCGTCGATTCGGGCCGGCCGACGAGGCCGACACCACCGCGCACACCGGGGAAGCGGCAGAGACCGGCGCGAACTTCGAGGACCGCGAGCCGCGGCGACGGGGTGGCGAAGGATCCCGTGTCGGCGGCGAGAACCGGGCGGGGCGGCCCGACGAGCCCGCGTTGCCGGACGATGTGCAGGCGAGCGATCTGGACGGCGCGGTGCGCCGTGATCTGCTGAGCCTCGACAAGAACAACGCCGAGGCGGTTGCCCGGCATCTGGTGATGGCCGCCCGGCTCCTCGACGAGGACCCGGAGCTGGCACTGGAACATGCGCGCGCCGCCCGGCGCCGTGCCGGACGCATCGCGGTTGTTCGCGAAACCGCCGGTGTCACCGCCTATCACGCCGGTGAGTGGGCCGAAGCCCTGTCCGAGCTGCGCACCGCGCGCCGGATGTCCGGCGGCTCGGGTCTGCTGGCGGTCATGGCCGATTGCGAACGCGGGCTGGGACGGCCCGAACGCGCGATCGAACTCGGCCGCAGCGACGAGGCGCGTGCGCTGTCCGGGGACGAGGCGACCGAGTTGCGGATCGTCGTCGCCGGTGCGCGAATGGATTTGGGCCAATACGATCAGGCCGTGGTCACCTTGCAGACGCCGGAACTGGAGCCCTCGCGGTCCGGTCCCGCCTCGGCACGGTTGTTCTACGCCTATGCGGAGGCGCTGCTCGCCGCCGGCCGGTCCGATGAGGCACTGCAGTGGTTCCTCAATGCGGCCGCGGCCGATGTCGACGGCGATACCGACGCCGAGGAGCGTGCCGACGAACTCGCGGGCGCACAGGTCGACGACGACGTGGAGTAACTAGTGGCAGCATCGCTTCGGGAGGGCTTCGAGGCTCTCCTGCTGGATCTGGACGGCACGCTGTATCGGGGTGCGGAGGTGATCGCCGGCGCGCCGGCGGCCCTGGACGCCGGCGGCGGCGCGCAGAAGCTGATGTTCGTCACCAACAACGCCAGCCGGTCGGCCGGCGTGGTGGCCGCGCATCTGCGCGAATTGGGTTTCGGCGCAAGCGAATCCGATGTCGTCACCAGTGCGCAGGCGGCCGCGCACGTGCTCGCCTCTCGGCTGGCCGCCGGATCCACCGTGCTGATCGTCGGCACCGACGACCTCGCCGCGGAGATCGAACAGGTGGGCCTGCAACCGATTCGGCGTTTCAACGGGGTGGCCCCGGACGCCGTCGTGCAGGGACATTCGCCACAGACCGGATGGCCGGACCTCGCCGAAGCGGCCTACGCGGTGCGTGCCGGGGCGCTGTGGGTAGCCGCGAACGCGGATGCCACGTTGCCGAACGAGCGCGGTCTGGCGCCGGGCAACGGTGCGATGGTCGCGGCATTGCGAGCCGCGACCGATCAGGAACCCGTGGTAGCCGGTAAGCCCTATGCGCCGCTGCTCGAGGATGCGCTGGTTCGCGCGGAAAGCCGCGACGCCCTCGTGGTGGGGGATCGGCTCGACACCGATATCGACGGCGCCCGGTGTGTCGGTCTGCCGTCGTTGATGGTCCTCACCGGCGTCAGCACTCTCGACGACCTGCGCACCCGCCCTGCCGATCATCGCCCCACCTACATCTCCCGAACCCTCGACGCGCTGAATCACCCCGTGATCCGGCAGGAATCACCCGAGGGCGACGCGATCGACCACCTGGCCAGTTTGTTGGACGAAAACCCTGGCCGCGCAATCGAATTGGTGCGGTAACGGTTTGGCTCACGTGATGGTCGAGTCGCGGCGGGGGCGCACGATTCGCCGACCGCGGCTCGGAGACGGCGATTCGGCCGGTAGGCCGGCAACGTATCGGACAGCAGCACGCCGACCATGGCGGCGGTGGGTCGCCTTCGTTCGACTCGTTTCGCCGGCGTGAACACCCGAGCGTGATGGGCGGGGGGTGGCTGTCTACGGTAGCCACTTCGTTCGGCCCCGACACGGCAAGAAGCCGGCGCTGGGGACCGAATGGCTCGGCCGCTCGCGGCGGGGTGCCGGCACCCTGCTGTGGCACGGGGGAGACGACGTGCACGATTCGACAACTGTCCCGGTTAGGTAAGCCCCCGGTGACACCTTCGACGTCGCCCTGGGTGAGCGGGTGTTCCAGCACATCGGCGCTGCCCGATCCGGGCCCGGTTCGTCGGTCAATCGTCGCGATTTTCGCCAGCCGTGGAAGCTGACGCGGTCTCCGGAATCAGGCCCAGGCGGCGTAGTAGCGGGGTGGCGGCGGCTCCGGCGCGGCGTCGGCTGATCGCCGCGGATTCGTGTGCGGCAGTGGGGATTTTGAGCCACCAGCGTTCCAGTGGTCGGTAGTCGGCGGCGGGGACGAGCCGTGCGGCGAGGTCCGGTCGCTGTGCCCACAAATAGCGGCGGGCCCGGGCGGCGTGCATGGGGTCGGAGGCGATTTTGATGCGGTCGGCCCGTTCCAGGGCAGGGACGGTGAATTCGATGTTCTGCCAAGTGGTTTCGGCGGATGTTTCGGTGCGGATGCGCTCCGGCGGGACGCCGAGGTGAGTGCAGGTGTAGTCGGCCATGACCGCCGCTTCGATCCAGGGGCCGTGTACGGCGCCGCCGCTGAAGATCAGGAATCCCTCGCGGTCGGGCGGCAACGAGCGGGCGCCGATGCGGCACCGCCAGCGCTGCAGCGCGCGCGTGCGGCCGTCGGCGGCGGCCGGATAGCCCAGCACGACCACCGCATCGGTGTCGCCGGCTCGAGCTTCGCGCCGCGGTCCGAACAGTTGCCGGGATGCGCGCCAGTGGGCGTATTCGGCGGCGGCGACCACCGCGGTCGCCGTCCATGCCGCCGCGACTGCGACGAACCGGGCGGATCCATGTCGTCGCTTACCTCCCACGCCGCCATTGTGCCAACATCTGCCGCACACCACCGGTCCTGGGGCTTCGGCTGCCGACGCCGAGCGGTCGGCGCCAGGCCCCGGTTTCGACTGTCGTGCCCTCCTCGCCGCCACCGGGGGTACGGAGCATACGTGTGACTCGGTCCGGCGACGGCTTGTCCACGAGCGCCTTGTGGGCCGGGGACGCGGCCGCTGGGCGCCATCGTGACCTCCGTTTCACCGGTGCCGCCGCTTGCCGGGATGTCGGTGAGCTCCGGTAGCGTTGTCGGCACCATGACTACGCCCATTCCGCGTCCGTATCCGTCCGGTTCCTCCGGTCCACGTCCGGGAGTTCCGCTGCCCGGGCAGCATCTCGCGGGAGGGACGGCGGAGTTCGCCGACCCGGAGAAGGTGCGGGCCGAGGTGGCGGCGCTGCTCGCGGAGTTGCCCGGGGGCCGGCGCCAGAGCAGTGACGAGGCCGACGGGGTGGACCGCGCGGGAACCGATCTCACCCGGCGGGCGCGCATTCTCGAGCAGGCACACGAGGTGCTGGTCGGCGCCCTGGCGACGGTGGACAAGATCTGAGGTGGCCAGGCGCGCGCGAGTGGACGCCGAACTGGTTCGCCGCGGATTGGCGCGATCGCGAGAACACGCGGTCGAGCTGATCGGTGCGGGCCGCGTCCTGATCAACGGTGCGGTCGCGTCGAAAGCGGCGACCGCGGTCGAGCCGAATACTCCCCTGCTGGTTCGCGAGGAACCCGACGAGGTCCAGTGGGCCTCGCGCGGCGCGCACAAGGTGCTGGGCGCGCTGGAGGCGTTCGAGCCGCTCGGTGTGAGCGTGGCTGGGAAGCGCTGTCTGGACGCCGGCGCCTCGACCGGCGGATTCACCGATGTGCTGCTCGCCCGCGGCGCCCGCGAGGTGGTCGCCGTCGATGTGGGTTACGGCCAGCTGGTGTGGCGGCTGCGCAACGACGAGCGGGTCCGGGTGTTCGATCGCACCAATGTGCGCGCGCTGACGCCGGAGGCGATCGACGGTCCCGTCGAGTTGGTGGTCGCCGATCTATCGTTCATCTCGCTCGCGCTGGTGCTGCCGGCGCTGGCCGCCTGCTGTGCACCGGGTGCGGATCTGCTGCCCATGGTGAAACCGCAGTTCGAGGTCGGTAAACAGCGAGTAGGCTCCGGCGGTGTGGTGCGTGATCCGGCTCTGCGCGCCGAGGCGGTGACCGAGGTGGCCGCCGCGGCCGCCGAACTCGGCCTGCGTACCCGCGGTGTGGTCGCCAGCCCGTTGCCCGGCCCGTCCGGCAACGTCGAATATTTCCTGTGGCTGCGCAAGAACACACCGGACACCGATTCGGCCGAAACCGAATCGGAGCCCGATATCAGCGAATTGGTGCAGCGTGCGGTCGAGGAGGGGCCACAGTGAAGCGGGAGATCCTGCTCGTCGCCCATCCGGGCCGTTCCGAACTGCTCGAGACCGCGCATCGGGTCGCGAAGATCTTCGCCGATGCCGGAATCGGGCTGCGGGTCCTCGAGGACGAGGCCTACAGCACCAAACTGGATTTCGACGACACCGGCGAACCCGACGGCTATCCGGTGCGGGTGATGCCGCACGGCCCCGACGCCGCGGTCGGCTGTGAGATGGTGCTCGCGCTCGGTGGGGACGGAACTTTCCTGCGCGGCGCGGAGATGGCGCATCCGGCCCGGGTTCCGGTGCTGGGAATCAATCTGGGCCGCATCGGTTTTCTCACCGAGGCCGAGGCCGAACATCTCGATGACGCGCTGGCCCAGGTGGTGCGCGGCGATTACCGCATCGAGCAGCGGATGACCGTAGATGTCAGTGTCCGCGTCGATGATGTGGTCGTGGAACGCGGATGGGCCCTCAACGAGGCCAGTATCGAGAATGCCGCCCGCATGGGCGTGCTGGAGGTCGTCCTCGAGGTCGACGGCCGCCCGGTATCGCAATTCGGTTGTGACGGTGTGCTGATCGCGACACCCACCGGCTCCACCGCCTACGCGTTCTCCGCGGGTGGTCCCGTGGTGTGGCCCGAACTCGAGGCGCTGCTGGTGATTCCCAGCAACGCGCACGCACTGTTCGCGCGGCCGCTGGTGACCAGCCCGGAGTCGCGAATCGCGGTGGAAACCGTTGCGGCAGGCCATGATGCGATCGTCTTCCTGGACGGCCGGCGTACGCTGGCATTGCCGCGGGGCGGGCGATTCGAAGCGGTGCGCGGCGCCGAACCGGTGCGCTGGGTGCGGCTGGATTCCGCCCCCTTCGCCGACCGGATGGTGCGCAAATTCCGCTTACCCGTGACAGGCTGGCGGGGCCGGCGGCCGGAACGCCCCCGCGCGGCGGAGCCGGCCCGCACTCCCACCGAGCAACCCGGCTCAGGCGATAGCGAACACCGCCGAACGGAGAGCACACGTGCTGACAGAGATCAGGATTGACGGCCTCGGCGTCATATCCACCGCCACCGCGCAGTTCCACGAGGGACTGACCTGTGTGACCGGTGAGACCGGTGCCGGCAAGACCATGGTGGTCACCGGACTGCATCTGCTCGGTGGCGCCCGCGCGGACGCCGGGCGGGTGCGTCAGGGCGCGCAACGGGCCGTCGTCGAGGGCCGTTTCACCGTCGAGGATGTACACGACAGCGCCCGCGACGAGGTCGAGAAGGTGCTGGAATCCTCCGGCGCGCAACGCGACGACGACGACAGCGTCATCGCCGTACGCACCGTCGGCAGCGACGGGCGATCCCGGGCCCATCTCGGTGGCCGCAGTGTGCCGGCCGCGGTACTGTCGGATTTCACGGCGCCGCTGCTGACCGTGCACGGGCAGAACGACCAGCTGCGGTTGCAGCGTCCCGATCAGCAGTTGCAGGCGCTGGACCGCTTCGCCGGTGACGCGGTGGCCGGGCTGCTGCGCAAATATCAGCTGGCTCGCCGCACCTGGCTGCAGGCGCGCACCGAACTGCTGGAACGCACCGCGCGCAGCCGTGAACTCGCACTCGAGGCCGATCGGTTGCAGCATTCGCTGAACGAAATCGACGCGGTCGCACCGGAACCCGGTGAGGATGAGCGCATCGTCGCCGAGGTGCTGCGGCTCGGCGATCTCGATTCGTTGCGGGAGGCGGCCGGCGCCGCCCACGCGGCTCTGGCGGGCTCCGGCGACGGTGAGGGAGCCGGTGCGCTGGACGCGCTCGGTGGTGCGCGGGCCCGGCTGGAATCCAGTGACGATCCCGCGCTGACGGCGTTGGCGCCGCGGCTGGGGGAGGCGATCGCGGTGGTGGTCGATGTGACCACCGAATTGAGTTCGTATCTGTCGGATCTGCCGTCGGATCCGGCGGCGCTGGACAGCCTGCTCACCCGTCAGGCGGAGCTGAAATCGCTGACCCGCAAATACGCGCCCGATATCGACGCGGTGATCGCCTGGGCCGACGAGGCACGCACCCGCCTGGCCTCGCTCGACGTGTCGGAGGAGGCGCTGGCGGCGCTGGCCGCCGAGGTCGAGACCGCGGCCGTTCAGGTCCGCGAGACGGCGAAGAAGCTGACCGCGGCCCGGCGCAAGGCGGCCCGCAAACTCGCGACCGCGGTGAGCGCCGAATTGAGCGGTCTGGCGATGGGCCGCGCCAAACTCGAGGTGGAAGTGCGGCCGCTGGCGGCATCGGCGCAGGACAGCGCACCCATCACCGTCGAGGGGGCGGAACTGCATGCGGGCGCGTCCGGTGTGGACGAAGTGGAATTCCGGCTGTCGGCCCACTCGGGCGCGCAGTCGCTACCGTTGAGCCGCAGCGCATCCGGTGGTGAGCTCTCGCGCGTGATGCTGGCGCTGGAAGTGGTGCTCGCGGCCTCCGAATACGGCTCGACCATGGTGTTCGACGAGGTCGACGCCGGTGTCGGCGGTCGCGCCGCAGTGGAGATCGGGCGCCGGCTGGCGCGGCTGGCGCGCACCCATCAGGTCATCGTGGTGACCCATCTGCCGCAGGTGGCCGCCTTCGCCGACACCCACCTCGTGGTGGACAAGGTCGACGACGGCAAGGGCGTCAACAGCGGGGTGCGGGCGCTGACCACCGACGAGCGGGTCGTCGAACTGGCCCGCATGCTGGCCGGCCTCGACGACACCGAGACCGGCCGCGCCCATGCCGAGGAGCTGTTGGCCACCGCGCGGGCGGAGAAGGCCGACACCACCTCGGCGGCGGGCTGACTGCGCGCGGCCTTTACTGGGCGACGGCCTTCTTGGCGGCCTTGAGGAACGGCGCGATCAGGCCGCGCAGAAACAGTTCCGTCGCCTTGTCCGGCACGGGCAGCTTGGGCTCGGATTCCATCCGGTACGAGACCAGGGTGCCGCCAGGGGCGTCGGCGAAGGTGATGGTGCCGACGTGACGCTTCACCGGCGCACCGGCGATGATCCGGTATTCCATGCGCTCACCGGGAACCAGTTCGGTGGTTTCCTCGGTCACGCCGATGCCACCGACGCCGACCAGGTAGCGCGCGCCGACGCCGGAGGCCTCGGGGGCGCCGGGCTGACGCAGCGTAATACGCACGGGCAGATAGCCGTTGAGACTGTCGCGTTCGGCGAACAGCTTGTAGACGACGTCGCGCGGTGCGGGAATGACCGTGTCGACGGTGGTACTGGCCATGGCGTTCTCCTTCGGATGCAGTGAGCCGAAGCATATCGGTACCAGCGGTACCGCTCGGCACGCCAGTCGACGGCGGGCAGGCGCTAGTTTGCTGGCCTCATGCCAGGGGATGTGATACGACGTCGGCGCGCCTCCACCACAGGTTGAGAGTCGGCGGCCATCATCGGATGCCATGAAGATGCTGGCACTGTTGTCCCGCAACACCGAAACGCTTCCCGGCGTGACCGGGATGGCCCGGGTGGACCGCAATACCCGGCGTCTGCTCAAGCGGGCCGGCTCGGGCGATGTGGTGGTCCTCGACGAGATGGACATCGATCGCCTCACCGCTGACCGGCTCGTCCAGGCCGGCGTGGCGGCGGTGATCAATGCCTCGCCCTCGATTTCCGGCCGCTATCCGAACCTCGGCCCGGAAGTGCTGGCCGCCAACGGAATCGTGTTGCTGGATGCTGTCTCCGGCGACGTCTTCGGCAAGATCAAGGACGGCAGCAAGGTCCGCATCGACGCCGGTGTGGTGTATGCCGACAAGTTGACCAAGAAGGAACCGGAGGTTCTGGTCGAGGCCATCGAGCTCACCGACCAGGTCATCGCCGAGCGGATGATCGCGGCGCGCAACGGGCTGGCCGATCATCTGGAAGCCTTCGCCGGCAACACGACCGAATACATCCGGACCGAAAGCGTGATGCTGATCGACGGTCTCGGGGTTCCGGCCCTGGACCTGTCGATGCGCGGCCGCCACGTCGTGGTGGTGGCCGACGGGGTGGACAGTCGCGACGATCTCAAGGCGATCAAGCCGTTCGTCAAGGAATACGCGCCGATCCTGGTGGGCGTCGGCCGCGGCGCCGACGTCCTGACCAAGGCCGGTTACCGTCCCGATCTGATCGTCGGCGACCCGGAGGAGATCACCGCGAGCGCGCTGAAATGCGGTGCCGAGCTGATCCTTCCGGCCGATACCGACGGACATGCCAAGGGGCTGGAGCGAATTCAGGACCTGGGCATCGGCGCCACCACCTTCCCGTCCTCGGGATCGGCGGCGGATCTGGCGCTGCTGCTGGCCGACCATCACGGCGCCGCGCTGATCATCACCTGCGGGGCACCGGCCTCGCTCGACGACTTCTTCGATCGCAGCCGCCGCGAATCGGCGCCCGCGATGTTCCTGACCCGGCTCAAGGCCGGTCCGAAACTGATGGACGCCAAGGCCGTGGCCACCCTCTATCGGCAGGGCAACTCCGGATGGGCGACCGCACTGGTGGTACTGGCCGCGCTGATCGCGCTCATCGTCGGACTGCTGGTGTCCTCGCATCTGGGCAACGATGTGCTGGATTGGCTGGATTCGGCGTGGCGGCAGTCGCAGGACTGGCTCCATCGACTATCGGACCGTCGGGGGTAGAGAAAGCAGTGGGTTCCATGCGTCGGCTCGTCGTATCCCTGACCGCGATCTTTCTGGCATTGGCGGTGGGTGCGGCGCTCGGCGCCGTCGTCCGCCACGGCGGTTCGGGTGGCGGTGACGATCTGGCCCGGCGCAACGATGCGCTCGCCGCGGCCAACGGACGACTCGAACGGCAGGTCGGTGCGGCCGACGACTTCATCGCCCGGTCGGCTGGGCGCATCCTGAACGGAACCCTCGCCGATCACAGCGTGCTCGTGTTCACCACCCCGGATGCCGACGGCGGCGATGTCGACGCGGTGACGGCGGCGCTGACCACCGCCGGGGCGACGATCACCGGGCGGGTCGCGCTCACCGACGCCTTCGTCGACGCGTCGCAGGGGGACCGGTTACGGACCGCGGTGACGAATATGATCCCGGCCGGGGCCCAGTTGCAGACCGAGGCGGTGGACCAGGGCAGCCTCGCCGGGGATCTGCTCGGCCTGGCATTTCTCACCGACCCAGCGAACGGTGCCGACCGTGCCACCGGACAAGAGCGCGGACTGATCGCCGACACCTTGCGCAACGGCGGTTTCCTCGGCGCCGGTGACTTCGCGGCCGCGCAGCTGGCGGTGGTGGTGACCGGGGCGGACGCGCGGGCCGATCACAACGGCCAGGGCTCGATCACCGCGCATTTGGCCGGGGCGCTGCGCGCACGTGGGGCGGGGCTGGTGCTGGCCGGGCGGGCCGGATCCTCGGACGGGTCGGGCTCGATCGCCGAGGTGCGCCGCGACAACCGCCTCGACGCGAAGGTGTCCACGGTCGATAACGTGGACCGCGAGACGGGCCGGGTCACAACAGCTCTCGGCCTTGCCGAGCAACTGGGCGGCAAAACCGGTCACTACGGCACCGGGCCGGAGGCGACGTCGCTGTCGGTGACCGCTTCGCCCGGCTGAGCGCGACCGCCTTCCTCGAACCCGATCGGACGATCCGTCACGTCGGAGCGAGTGCCGGGCGATCGGTGCCGACGGGGCGCCGTGTCATGGGGTTGCTGCGGTGAATGAGACGCAAGTGACAAACCGGCACGACGACCTCCGATGTTCCCCGCGTGGCATTCGTTTCGCAACCGTTTTTCGTGTTAGCGTGGAGTTCCGTGAGTCAATCGCGGATTCCGGCGCGTTCCCCCCATCAGACGGCCACCAAACACATCTTCGTGAGTGGCGGTGTCGCCTCCTCCCTCGGCAAGGGACTGACCGCCTCCAGCCTCGGCCAGCTGCTGACCGCCCGCGGATTGCGGGTCACCATGCAGAAGCTGGACCCGTATCTGAATGTCGACCCCGGCACCATGAACCCCTTCCAGCACGGCGAGGTGTTCGTGACCGAGGACGGCGCCGAAACCGACCTCGACGTCGGCCACTACGAGCGGTTCCTCGATCGAGATCTGTCGGGGTATGCGAACGTCACCACCGGGCAGGTCTACTCGACGGTGATCGCCAAGGAGCGGCGCGGTGAGTACCTCGGCGACACCGTGCAGGTCATCCCGCACATCACCGACGAGATCAAGAACCGCATCCTCGCGATGAGCGGCCCGGATCTGCAGGGGCAGACCCCGGACGTGGTGATCACCGAGATCGGCGGCACCGTCGGCGATATCGAATCCCAGCCGTTCCTCGAGGCCGCCCGCCAGATCCGGCACGAGGTCGGCCGGGACAACTGCTTCTTCCTGCACGTGACGCTGGTGCCGTATCTGGCGCCCTCCGGCGAGCTGAAGACCAAACCCACGCAGCATTCGGTGGCGGCGCTGCGCAATATCGGTATCCAGCCCGACGCGCTGGTCCTGCGCTGCGACCGGGAGGTGCCGCAGGGGCTGAAGAACAAGATCGCGCTGATGTGCGACGTCGACGTCGACGCCTGCATTTCCACGCCCGACGCGCCGTCGATCTACGACATCCCGAAGGTGCTGCACCGCGAGGGCCTCGACGCCTATGTGGTGCGCAAACTGGGGCTGCCGTTCCGCGATGTCGACTGGACCGTCTGGGGCGATCTGCTCGACCGGGTGCACAACCCGCGCGAGGAGGTGACCGTCGCGCTGGTCGGCAAGTACGTCGATCTGCCGGACGCGTACCTGTCGGTGACCGAGGCGCTGCGGGCCGGTGGTTTCGCGGCCAAGGCCAAGGTGAACATCCGCTGGGTGCAGTCCGACGAATGCGAGACCCCGGAGGGCGCCCAGAATCACCTCGGCGATGTCGATGCGGTGCTGATCCCCGGCGGCTTCGGCATCCGCGGCATCGAGGGCAAGGTCGGCGCGATCCGGTTCGCGCGCACCCGCTCCATTCCGCTGCTGGGCCTGTGCCTGGGCCTGCAGTGCGTGGTGATCGAGGCCGCTCGCTCGGTGGGCCTCGAGGACGCCAACTCCGCCGAATTCGAGCCGGAGACAACACATCCGGTGATCTCCACGATGGCCGACCAGGCCCAGGCGGTCGCCGGTGAGGCCGATCTCGGCGGCACCATGCGGCTGGGCGCCTACCCGGCCGTGCTGGAGAAGGGGTCGGTCGTCGCGCAGGCCTACGGCACCACCGAGGTGTCGGAGCGGCATCGGCACCGGTACGAGGTCAACAACGCCTACCGCGACAAGATCGGCCAGAGCGGACTGCGGTTCTCCGGCACCTCGCCGGACGGACATCTGGTCGAGTTCGTGGAGCTGCCGGCGAACGTGCACCCGTATTTCGTGGCCACCCAGGCGCATCCCGAGCTCAAGAGCCGGCCGACCCGGCCGCATCCGCTGTTCGCCGGACTGGTCGACGCGGCGTTGAAATACAAGGGCGCCGAACGACTTCCGGTGGAGATCTACGGCGAGGAGGCCGACGAGGCCGAGCGGGTCGCGCAGTGAGCGAACCCGGAAGCCACGACTTCCGCACCGTCGGCTCCGAAACCGTGTATTCCGGGGCGATCGTCGCGCTGCGCCGGGATCAGGTCGAGATGCCCGGCGGGCGGGTCGCCGAACGGGAGGTGGTCGAGCATCACGGCGCGGTGGCGATCGTCGCCCTCGACGACGACGGCGCGGTGGTGCTGATCAATCAGTACCGGCATCCGGTCGGGCGGCGGCTGCTGGAGTTGCCCGCCGGTCTGCTCGATCAGGCCGGTGAGGATCCGCTGGCGGCCGCGCAACGCGAACTCGCCGAGGAGACCGGTCTGGCGGCACGGGAATGGTCCACGCTGGTGGATGTGGTGCTGTCGCCGGGGTTCACCGACGAGGCGCTGCGCATCTATCTCGCGACCGGGCTGTCGGACACCGATCGGCCGGACCCGGAGCACGAAGAGGCCGATTTGGCCATCGTGCGGATGCCGCTGGACGACGCGGTGAGCGCCGCGCTGTCGGGCCGGATCGAGAACGCGACCGCGGTGGCCGGCGTGCTGGCGGCCTCGGCCGCGCGGGCGAACGGCACGGCGCTGCGGCCCGCCGACGTGCCGTGGCCGGGTATGCCGACGCAGTTGCTCGAGCGGAAGGCCGCCGAACGCGCACAGGCCTGAGCGGAACCGGCCGGGTGCCTCACCGCACCCGGCCGGGCACCTCGGGCGCACGAACTGTGTTTCGTGCGAACGAATGTCGTCGGCTGCTGTCATGATGACACCGTGAATGTCGCTGTCCCCGCCGCTGCGTCGGTCGTTGCGCTGCTACCGGCCGGGTGAATCCATGGTGGAGCGGCAGATCCAGGCCTACCTCGACCATCTGACGGTCGAGCGCGGCGCGGCGAGCAATACGCTCAGCGCCTACCGCCGTGATCTGCAGCGATATCAGGAGTTTCTGCGACAGCGGGATATCGGTGATCTGGACCGGGTGACCGAGAACCAGATCGCCGATTTCGTCGTCTCGCTGCGGGCGGGTGGCGAGGGCTATCCGGCGTTGGCCGCCAGCTCGGCCGCCCGCGCTCTGGTCGCGGTGCGTGGCCTGCACCGGTTCGCGGCCGCCGAGGGATTGACCACCGGAGATGTCGCGCACGGGGTGAAGCCGCCGACACCGGCTCGGCGATTGCCGAAAGCGCTTCCGTACGAAGATATTTCCCGGCTGCTCGAGGCCGCGGGCGGCGGCGACGACGCGGGTTCCGGAGGCGGGCCGCGCGGGCTGCGGGATCGCGCCATGCTGGAGTTGCTGTACTCCACCGGCGCCCGGATCTCAGAGGTGGTCGGACTCGACGTCGACGATATCGACACCACCGGTCGCGCGGTCGTCCTGCACGGCAAGGGCGGTAAACAGCGCATGGTCCCGATCGGGCGGCCGGCGCTGGCGGCGGTCGACGCCTATCTGGTCCGCGGCCGGCCCGCGCTCGGCGCCCGCGGCAAGGGCACTCCCGCCCTGTTCCTCAATGCTCGCGGTGGGCGGCTCTCGCGGCAGAGTGCCTGGCAGGTTCTGCAGGACGCGGCCGATCGGGCCGGGATCGGCGCCGCGGTGTCGCCGCATACGCTGCGGCACTCGTTCGCCACCCATCTGCTCGACGGGGGCGCCGACGTGCGGGTCGTGCAGGAGTTGCTGGGGCACGCCTCGGTGACGACCACGCAGATCTACACCCTCGTCACGGTCACTACGCTGCACGAGGTGTGGGCCACCGCGCATCCGCGGGCGCGGTAACGCGCCGGCAGCGGCGGCGCGATATCGGGTGCGGATTGCCGCAAAGGGTTTCCCAACACCCCCTCGAGGCGACAGAATGCGGTTGGTGCCGTGAGGACACGGTGTTGTGGCACGGGCAATGACACAAGTGCGCAACGATCGGGGGCGTTCCCCAAGCGTGTCCGATCGGGGGTCTTGCGCTCGGAGGCGGTAGCGTCTATTGCGGCGGTCCGGTACATCGGCGTCCGGTGTGGCGGCCTCCCGCTGTTCCGCAGCGCGCGGCGGGGCAACGAGCAGGAAAACTGAAGGAGCAGCGGACATGACGACAGCCGGCCCGGCCGAGCCGCCGAACAGCGCTGCGGCAGAACCGCTTTCGAATATCCGAACCGGCCTCCGAATCGAACAGGCGGCCCGCAGACTCTGGGAGGCGAACGACATCGTGGCGGACGGTACCGAACTCGGCCCGACCGGACGCCCGCTGCGCGACATTCCCGAACCACCCCCGTCGTCGCGCAACGGTGACGCCCTGATCGTCGCCATGTGCAATCAGAAGGGCGGCGTCGGCAAGACCACCTCCACCATCAATCTCGGTGCGGCGCTGGCCGAATACGGCCGCCGGGTGCTGCTGGTCGACCTCGACCCGCAGGGCGCGCTGTCGGCCGGGCTGGGCGTGGCCCACCACGACCTGGACCAGACCGTGCACAATCTGCTCGTCGGCGGCCGGGCGAGCGTCGACGACGTGCTGCTCAACACCAAGGTCGACGGGATGGATCTGCTGCCGAGCAACATCGATCTCTCGGCGGCCGAAATTCAGCTGGTCAACGAGGTCGGCCGGGAACAGACCCTCGGCCGCGCGCTGGCCCCGCTGCGCGATCGCTACGACTACATCCTCATCGACTGCCAGCCGTCGCTGGGTCTGCTCACCGTCAACGCGCTGGCCTGCGCCGACGGCGTGATCATCCCGATGGAATGCGAATACTTCTCGCTGCGCGGGCTGGCGCTGCTCACCGACACCGTCGAGAAGGTGCGGGACCGGCTCAACCCGCGGCTGGCGCTGTCGGGCATCGTTGTCACCATGTTCGATGCGCGTTTGCTGCACTCCCGGCAGGTGATGGCCCGGGTGGTGGAGGTGTTCGGCGATCTGGTGTACGACACCGTGATCAACCGGACCGTCCGTTTCCCCGATGCCAGTGTCGCCGGTGAGCCGATCACCACCTGGGCGCCGAAATCCGGTGGCGCGGAAGCGTATCGGGCGATGGCACGGGAAGTCATCCACCGGTCGGGCCGGTGAGCGAGGCCGGACCACCGGCTGCCGAGGTCGTACCGGAAAACAAGCCCGACGGGTTCCACCTGCGGCTGAGCAATTTTCAGGGTCCGTTCGACCTGTTGTTGCAGCTGATCAGCCAGCGGCGGCTCGATGTGACCGAGGTGGCGCTGCACAAGGTCACCGACGAGTTCATCGCCTACACCAAAGAGCTCACCGCGAGCCTGGAACGCGATCCGACGCTGCGGGCGGATCGGATTCTCGATCAGACCACCGAATTCCTGGTGGTCGCCGCGACCCTGCTCGATCTGAAGGCCGCCCGGTTGCTGCCGTCCGGTGAGGTCACCGATGCCGACGACCTGGAACTGCTGGAAGCGCGCGATCTGCTGTTCGCGCGGCTGCTGCAGTACCGGGCGTTCAAACAGGTCGCCGAACTGCTCGGTGAACTCGAGGCCGCCGCCTTGCGTCGGTACCCGCGGGCGGTGTCGCTGGAGGAACGCTTCCTGGACCTGCTGCCGGAGGTGAGCCTCGGCGTCGACGCGGCGGGTTTCGCCGATATCGCCGCGGCCGCCTTCCGGCCCCGGCCGCGGCCGACGGTCGGGCTGGACCACCTGCACGCTCATTCCATCTCCGTCGCCGAACAGGCCGCGCTGGTTCTGGAGATGCTGAAGAAGCGCGGGGTGGGGGAGTGGTCGACCTTCCACGACCTGTGCGCCGACTGCGAGATGCCGATCCAGATCGTCGCGCGCTTCCTCGCGCTGCTCGAGTTGTACCGCGGCAAGACGATCGAATTCGACCAACCCGACCCGCTCGGCCCGCTGGCGGTGCGCTGGATCGGCGACGAGGCCGAGGGCGCGCCCGCCGAGCCCGTGACAATCGATGAGGACTACGGATGATGTCGCACGGTGAGCAGCCCAGTGATCGCGCGGAGGCCGACGCCCGCGAGACCGTCGTGAGGGCCCCGGGTGCGCCGGAGGCGGTCCGAGCCGACGCCGCCGTCGCCGGGGCAGACGACCCCGTGACCGATACCGGCGTCGCGCCTGCCGGGGCCGATTCTGAGAGGGTCGCGCCGGCAGGAGACGATGCGGTGGTGGCCGCACCTGCCGATGACGATGCTGCTCAGGATGCGGCTGTCGGACCCGGTGCCGGCGAGAGGGTGCCCGCCGGCGTCGATGGGGCGCCGGAGACCGTCGCCCGCTCCGGTGTTGCGCAGAATGGCGTCGCCGGGGCTGTGCGGACTCGACCGCCCGGTGGTGACGCTGAGCCTGCCGGCGCGGCGCGAACTGCGTCGGCGGATGACGCGGACGAAGAGGTTCCCCGTCCGCTCGATGATCAGGAATTGCGGTCGGCGCTCGAGGCGATGCTGCTGGTGGTGGATGCGCCGGCGCCGGTGGAACTGCTCGCGGCGGCGGTCGACGACGCACCCGCTCGGGTCGAGCAGGTTTTGCGGGAGATGTCGGCGGAATGGACTGCGCGGGGGAGCGGAATCGACCTGCGGTACGTGGGCGACGGGTGGCGTCTGTACACCCGGACCGAGTACGCGCCCTACGTCGAACGTATGCTGTTGGACGGGGCGCGGTCCAAGCTCACCAGGGCCGCTTTGGAAACGTTGGCGGTTATCGCCTATCGTCAACCGGTTACGCGAGCACGAGTGAGTGCCGTGCGCGGGGTGAACGTCGACGGCGTGATCCGCACCCTGGTGGCGCGGGGACTGATCGCCGAGGCGGGCGCCGACGTCGACACCAACGGCACCCTCTACGTCACCACCGAACTGTTCCTGGAACGGATCGGGCTCGCGTCGCTGGCGGAACTCCCGTCGCTGGCGCCCCTGCTACCGGGCGTCGACCTGATCGACGAGATCAACGAGAGCCTGGATACCGACCCCCGGTACACCAAGCTGAAGAAACCCGCCGAATCGGATATCGATCTCGGCACCGAGGATTGACCGGATCCGCAGCGGATCCTGTCGACTGATCAGAGGACCACGTGAATACACCCGCTCGCCGAGATGGCACACCGGACCGCAGGAAAAGACAGAGTGACCCGCCCCGCGGCGGCGGACGCACGGCACGAGGGGCGGCCGGCCGCTCCGACGACGGACGCGGCGGATCGCGCGGCGACCGGTACGGGCGCCGGGAGGACAGCTACGGCCGCGGCGGCGACACACGCGGAGCACGCTCCGGCCGTGCGGACGACCGTTACGGCCGTGGGGGCGACAGCTTCAGCCGGGGTGGTGACCGCCCAGGCCGAGGGGACGATCGTTACGGCCGTGGGGGTGACAGTTACGGGCGTGGCGGTGACCGCTCCGGCCGGGGAGAGGATCGATACGGCCGCGGAGGCGACAGCCACGGGCGTAGTGGCGATCGCTCCGGTCGTGGGGACGACCGTTATGGCCGCGGAGGCGACAGCTACGGGCGCGGTGGTGACCGCTCCGGCCGCGGAGACGATCGCTACAACCGCGGCGGCGAGAGCTACGGCCGCAGCGGCGACAGCGCCGGACGTGGTTCACGGCCCGAAGGTGGCTACGGCCGAGGCGATCGGTCCGCTCGCGGCCAAGCGGCCGGTGACTCGCGCTACGGCCGCGGCGATGCCCGCCCGTCGCGCGGCGATTCGCCCGCCGGATCGCGGGACCGCGGCGCCGCCGCCGGTCGCCCTCGTGCGGCCGCCCCGAAGCCGAAGAAGCGCAAGACTCCGCCGACCGTGCTGAGCTTCGCGAAACCCGCCCGCCATCAGCATGTCGAGGCCGAGCAATCCGGTCCGAAGAAGTTGCCGTGGGGTGAGGGCGAACGCCTGCAGAAGGTGCTAGCCAAGGCCGGCGTGGCCTCGCGGCGCGCGGCCGAAGAGCTCATCGAACAGGGCCGCGTCGAGGTCGACGGTGCCGTCGTGCGCGAACAGGGCCTGCGCATCGATCCCGATACCGCCGTGGTGCGGGTAGACGGGGTCCGCGTCGTGGTTCGTGACGAGCAGGTCTATCTGGCGCTGAACAAGCCCAAGGGTTTCCAGTCGACGATGTCGGACGAAATGGGCCGCCCCTGTGTCGGCGATATCGTCGCCGAGCGGGTCATGGCCGGTCAGCGGCTGTTCCACGTCGGCCGCCTCGACGCCGATACCGAGGGTCTGCTGCTGCTCACCAACGACGGCGACCTCGCGCATCGGCTGATGCACCCGTCGTTCCAGGTGTCGAAGACCTATCTCGCGACGGTGCAGGGTGAAATGCAGCGCGGCGTCGGCAAGCAGCTGCGCGACGGTGTCGAACTCGAGGACGGCCCGGCGAAGGTCGACAAATTCCAGGTGCTCGAGGTCGCCGAGGGCAAAACGCTGGTCCGCGTGATCCTGCACGAGGGCCGCAAGCACATCGTGCGGCGCTTGCTCGCGGAGGTCGGGTATCCGGTGATCGCGCTGGTTCGCACGCATATCGGGCCGGTCGCGCTGGGTGATCAACGGTCGGGCACCCTGCGAGTGCTGGGCCGCGACGAAATCGGGAAGTTGTACGAGGCGGTGGAGTTGTGAGTGGTGTGGACATGCTGGACGATCGGATCCGAGGAGGCCGTGACGTGGTGGAATCCGGCATCGACGACGGCATCCCCGGCGCGGAACTCGTCGTCGCCATGGACGGGCCTTCGGGCACCGGCAAGTCGAGTGTGTCGCGCCGGCTCGCGGCGCGGCTCGACGCACGCTATCTCGACACCGGCGCGATGTACCGCGTCGCGACGCTGCGGGTGCTGCGCAGCGGTGTCGAGCTGAGCGATCCGGCCGAGATCGCGGCCGCGGTCAAGGATCTGCCGCTCACCATCGGCACCGATCCCGGCCACGAGCTGATCGAACTCGACGGTGAGGACGTCTCGTCCGAGATTCGCGGCGACGCGGTGACCAAGGCGGTCTCCGCCGTCTCCGCCGTGGCCGAGGTGCGGACGCAACTCGTCGCGCTGCAGCGCGAGATCGCGGCCGCGGCCGGGCGCATCGTGGTCGAAGGCCGCGATATCGGCACGGTCGTGCTGCCCGACGCCGATGCCAAGATCTATCTGACCGCATCGGCGCAGGCCCGCGCCGCGCGGCGCAATCAGCAGAACATCGCCGAGGGCCGCGGCGACGATTTTGAGGCGGTGCTGGCCGATGTGCAGCGCCGCGACAATCTGGATTCCACCCGCGCGGTCTCGCCGCTGCGCCCGGCCGCGGACGCGGTGCAGGTCGACACCAGCGAGCTGAGCATGGACCAGGTCATCGACGAGCTGTACCGGGTTGTGGCGCAGCAGATTACGGTGGGAGAGCGTAGATGAGCCCGAGTGTGACACCGAGTTCGAACTCCGACACCCTCGCCGGCGACGGTATCTGGACCGACGAAACCGAGTGGGAGATCGCCGATTTCGAGGGCGACACGGACGCGCACGAGCATGTGCCGATGCCCACCGTGGCCGTCGTCGGCCGCCCGAATGTCGGCAAATCGACGCTGGTGAACCGGATCCTGGGCCGCCGCGAGGCCGTCGTGGAGGATATCCCGGGCGTCACCCGTGACCGGGTGTCGTACGAGGCGAGCTGGGCCGGCCGCCGATTCCTGGTGCAGGACACCGGCGGCTGGGAGCCCGACGCCAAGGGGCTGCAGCAGGCGGTGGCCCGGCAGGCCGAACTGGCGATGCAGACCGCCGATGCGATCCTGCTGGTCGTGGACGCCACCGTCGGTGCGACCGCGACCGACGAAGCGGCGGTGAAGGCGTTGCGGCGCTCCAAGACTCCGGTGATCCTGGTCGCCAACAAGGTCGACGGCGAGAAGGCCGAGGCCGATGCGGCCGTGCTGTGGTCGCTCGGTCTGGGGGAGCCGCGGATGGTGTCGGCGGCGCACGGTCGCGGTACCGGCGATCTGCTCGACGATGTACTGGCGGTGCTGCCGGAGACTCCGCGCGAGGGTTCCGGGGGAGGGGGCCCGCGGCGGGTGGCGCTGGTCGGCAAGCCGAATGTCGGCAAGTCCAGCCTGCTGAACAAGCTGTCCGGTGACGAGCGCTCGGTGGTGCACGATGTCGCCGGAACGACGGTCGATCCGGTCGACTCGCTGGTCGAATTGGGCGGCAAGCCATGGCGTTTCGTCGACACGGCGGGTCTGCGCCGCAAGGTCGGCACCGCCGACGGAACCGAGTTCTACGCCTCGTTGCGCACCAAGGCCGCCATCGAGGCCGCCGAGGTCGCGATCATGCTGATCGATGCCTCCGAACCGATCACCGAACAGGATCTGCGCGTCATCGGCATGGTCGCCGATGCCGGTCGCGCGCTGGTGCTCGCGTTCAACAAGTGGGATCTGGTCGACGAGGATCGCCGCTACCAGCTCGAGCGTGAGGTCGAGCGCGAATTGGTGCGGGTGCCGTGGGCGCAGCGGGTGAACATCTCCGCCCACACCGGCCGCGCGGTCCAAAAGCTCGTTCCGGCGATGGAAACCGCACTCGAGTCCTGGGACAAGCGGATTCCTACGGGCCGGCTCAACACCTGGCTCAAGGAGGTCATCGCGGCGACGCCGCCGCCGATGCGGGGCGGGCGTTTGCCGCGCGTGCTCTTCGCGACCCAGGCGACCACCCGGCCGCCGACGTTCGTGCTGTTCACCACCGGCTTCCTGGAGGCCGGCTACCGCCGTTTCCTGGAGCGCCGCCTGCGTGAGGAATTCGGTTTCGACGGTTCCCCGGTACGCATCTCGGTGCGTGTGCGGGAGAAGCGGGATCGTTCGAAGAAGTAGTGGAAGTGC
Source organism: Nocardia sp. MDA0666 (assembly GCF_003023875.1). Taxonomy (NCBI): domain Bacteria; kingdom Bacillati; phylum Actinomycetota; class Actinomycetes; order Mycobacteriales; family Nocardiaceae; genus Nocardia; species Nocardia sp. MDA0666. Next base: position 162,942 of record NZ_PYHT01000014.1, on the reverse strand, counting down.
CGGTGCGGGTGGGTTTTCCGTCCGCACCGGACATTCTGCCGGTCGTGTCGATGGAAGTTCGCCGTGCCTATCTGGACTGGGCATCCTTCATTGCCTCACGGACATATGCGCATTTCAACATGTATGTGCAGAATGTCGGGGCAAGCCCTGCTTCGCCACGGCGGCGACTTTCACAAGAAGGCATCGACCGGGTCGGTCCATCGCATCGCGCTCCTTACCTGCCGGTGAGGTGCGGCGAGTTGCGCTCTGGGTGGGGCAGACTCGGGGAGGCGGTCCGGCGTTTTCGAATGCGCCCGTTTCGGTCACGATGTGAACCGCGTCACGCTACGGTGAATCCGCTTGGCCCACAATCGAAGAGGTTTGCCATGTGGAGCATCGCCGTCCTGTCGGTCATCGCCGCCGCACTCATCGCCGCCGGATTTTCCGCCGGGTTCCCGGACAAGTAGTCCGCGGGGTCATGCGGGTTCGCGTCGGTCGCTGAGCATTTCGGACTCGAGAACCGAATCGATGCCCACCCTGTCGGCTGTGCGGGTGCGGAGGTGGGGCGCATGACGCCGATGATCCGATGCTGTGCGGCCAGTCGGATATCCGTCGGCCGCCTCGAATTACCCTATGGTGCAGGGGAATACATCAGCGCTCGGTTGATCACGCGCCAGGTGACTCCTCCGCATCGAGCCGGTCCGCGACGAACCGGATAGCGCGGGCGAGATCACGTCCGCGTGGCGTGCTTTCCGCGTCGATCAGCTGGTGCGCCGCCAATCCGGTGAGCAGCACCTGATACAGCGCGCCGACCGCTTCGGCATCGGTGGCCGGAGGTGTGGCGCGCGCGGCTTCCTCGGTGGGTTCGTCGAGTCCCTCGATCAGTCGTGCGAGGCCCGAGCGCGCCTCGCCGAGGTTCTCGGCGAGCCGGTCCCGGATCTCCGGGTGGGCGAGGGCGTCGAAGGTGGCCGACCAAAGGCCGCGGTGGGTGGCGAGGCTGTCGATCACCGCGTCCCACCGAGCCTCGAATCGCCCGGCCGAGAGCGATGTGGCCGGTGGTGAATCCGCCACGGCGCCGGCCAATTCCGTTCCCCAGTCGCGGGTAGCCTGGGCCAGCGCCTCGCCGAGCAACGCCTCCTTGGATCCGAAGTGGTAGCCGATCGCGGCCATGCTCACCCCAGCTGCCGTGGCGATATCGCGCACCGTCGTCCGGTCGTATCCCTTGTCGAAGAGGCATTGCCGGGCTCCGGCCAGCAGATCCTCGCGATTTCCCATGTCCGACAGAGTAGCGCATTCGCCTTAGACAAACGTCTTGCGCGTTTGCGCAAATTCGCTGTACGGTTCTGCCATGCAGCAGACGAGCAACACCACAGTCCTGATCAGCGGCGCGAGCATCGCGGGCCCGGCCCTCGCGTTCTGGCTGGCCCGGTACGGTTTCGCGCCGACGGTCGTGGAGAAGGCCCCGGCGTTGCGGGCCGGCGGTCAGGCCATCGACGTGCTGGGCACGGCCACCGAGGTGGTTCGCCGGATGGGTCTGCTGGACCGGGTGCACGAACGCAGCACCGGCAAGCGCGGTACGTCCTACGTCGACGCCGGCGGGCGGGTGCGCGCGAGTATCGACAGCGAGACCTTCAACGGCGTCGGCGCGGACGGCGATACCGAAATCCAGCGCGGCGACCTGGCGGAGGTGCTGTACGAGGCGACGCGCGGCGACGTCGAGTATCTGTTCGGCGATTCGATCGCCGCGCTCACGCAGGACGAGGGCGGCGTGCACGTGGTCTTCGAGAATGCGGCACCGCGCACGTTCGACCTGGTGATCGGCGCCGACGGCGTGCATTCGAACACTCGCAACCTGGTGTTCGGGCCGGAGTCGCAGTTCTTGCGCCACATGGGTTACTACATCTCGATCTACACGATCCCCAATGTGCTCGACCTGGACCCTTGGGAACTCGACTACAACTCGCCCGGCAAGATCGCCGGCAGCTACAGTGCGCGTTCGAACACCGAGGCGAAGGCGATCTTCGCGTGGGCCTCGGACCGGCTCGACTACGACTACCGCGACAACGCCCGTCAGCGCGAGATTCTCTCCGAAACCTTCGCCGGTGAGGGCTGGGAGGTGCCGACGCTGCTCGAGCATCTGCCCGCGGCGCCGGACTTCTACTTCGATGCGATGGCTCAGATCCGGATGCAGACGTGGTCGTCGGGCCGGGTCGCGCTGGTCGGCGACGCGGGCTACTGCGCGTCGCCGCTGTCGGGGCAGGGTGCGGATCTGTCGCTGGTCGGCGCCTATGTGCTGGCCGCCGAACTGGCCGCGGCTCGTGATGATCATCGGGCGGCGTTCGCGCGCTACGAGGAACGGATGCGACCGATGGTCGACGCCTGTCAGAAGTTCGCCGCGGGTGTCGGCGCGTGGTATGCGCCCAGCAGCAAGGCGATGATCGGGTTCCGCAACCTCAACGTGCGGATGCTGCGTTACCTGCCGTGGCGCGGACTGATCGGCGGGGCACCGCAGAAGGTCGCGCGCACGATCTCGCTGGACGATCCGGAAACGCGGACGCCGGACACCTCCGCCGCGTGACCGTCATGTCTGTTATGCGAAACCGATCGGTCGGAAATAAACATCACATTTCAGTAACGGTGCCGAACGGGGGGTCGATACGGGCGTGACACGCGCAGTGCGGCGGACCCCGGCGAGGCAGGGGGTCGGGGCGGCGGCACTGGGCACCGTCGCGGCCGGGCGGGGGCACGGCCTGCGGCGTTCGATCACGAAAGGTTGCTGTGACATGCGAAGATTGCGTCGGCAGAGATCCGGCCGCTCCGGTGCGACGCCGGGGCGGACTCTGCTCGCCCTGGCCCTGGCTCTGTTCGTACCGCTGACCGCGGCGGTATCGGGCCAGCTCCCGCGGGCCGCGGCGGCCTTCGATCCCTCGGGCTTCGACTTCTGGGTCGATTCGAGTATGGGGCCGGTCAAATCACGCGTCTTCCGCGCCGCCGACGGCAATACCGACCGCGTCGTCTACGCCCTCGACGGTATGCGCGCTCGCGAAGACCTCAACGGCTGGGAGATCGAGACCGATGTCGCCCGCCTGCTGACCTCATGGAATATCAACGTGGTGATGCCGGTCGGCGGTCAGTCCAGCTTCTACGCCGACTGGAACGCGCCGTCGAGCTTCCTCGGCGTCGCGCCGGGCTCGGGTTCCTCGTCCGGTTCGACATCGGGATCCGGTGCGCTGCAGGCGTTTTCGGCCGGGCCGGGTAAGTCCTACACCTACAAGTGGGAGACCTTCCTGACACAGAATCTGCGCGGTGCGCTGCGTGACCGCCTGGGATTCCGGGCCGACCGCAACGGCGTCTTCGGCCTCTCGATGGGCGGTAGTGCCGCGCTGACCCTGGCCGCCTACCATCCCGACCAGTTCAGCTTCGCCGGCTCCTTCTCCGGGTACCTCAACATCTCGGCGCCGGGTATGCGCGAGGCGATCCGCGTCGCGATGCTCGATGCCGGCGGTTACAACGTCGATGCGATGGCTCCGCCGTGGGGCCCGCAATGGCTGCGGATGGACCCGTTCGTCTTCGCGCCCAGGCTGATTCAGAACAACACGCGGCTGTGGATCTCGGCCGGCAGCGGCATCCCCACTGCCACCGACGGACCGAATATGGGCACCGTCAACGGCATGGGACTCGAGGCCCTGGCGCTGGTGAACACCCGTGCGTTCCAGGTGCGGATGGCATCCCTGGGCGCGCAGAACATCGCCTACGACTTCCCGGCCGCGGGCATCCACGCCTGGAACAACTGGCGTGACGAGGTGTACCGGATGGCTCCGGATTTGTCGGCGAACATCGGCTGACGCGGATTCGCCGGCGTTTCCCCTCTGCGGATCGTCGGCGGTCCGGTCGGGACCGCCACCCGGTGGCGTGTCGCTCGTGCGGCACGCCACCGGGTCTTCTTCGTCAGCGAGGGAATCGCGTGGAATGGCAGAGCCGTATCCACCGCCCGGGACATTGCCTCGCCGTATGGTCGGATGCTGTACCAGGTGGCGATGTCGGGAGGCGAAGGCCCATGGCGGACAGGCAGCGGTGGTCGTGGTCGACGATACTGGGCCCCGGTGGCCCGCCGGCGGTGATCTGTATCCGGTTGGCTGTGGGGCTGGTATTTCTCAGCGAGGGGATTCAGAAGTTCGTCTACCCGCATGCGCTGGGGCCGGGTCGCTTCGACAAGATCGGGATACCGGCGCCGACGTTCTTCGCCGACCTGGACGGTGTCGTCGAAATCGTCTGCGGCGCCCTGATCCTGCTCGGTCTGCTGACCAGACTGGCGGCGGTGCCGCTGCTGATCGACATCGGCCTGGCGATCGTGCTGACCAAAGTGCGTGAGCTGCGCCCCGGCGGATTCGGTGGCGTGCAAGGTTTCTGGGGAATGGCCCACGATGCCCGCACCGATATCGCGATGCTGCTCGGATTGATCTTCCTGCTGTGGGTCGGCCCCGGCGGCTGGTCGCTGGACGCGGTGATCACACAGCGCGAACGGGCAACGTCCGGCAGCTCCACCGACGGGTAGTCCATGGGCAGGCACGGCGGCGCGGTCACTCCGCCATCACGGCCGCGTCTTCGGGGTGGGACGCGCGGGTGGCAGTGACGGTCATGAGCAGGCCGCAGGCAGTAAGGCCGGCTGCGACCAGGTAGAGCGGGCGGGGGCCTGCGGGGGAGTCGGCGATCAGTCCGCCGACGAGGCCCGCAGTGGCGGCGGCGAGCTGGTAGCCGGAGGCGTTGACGGCCATGGCCAGGGTGGGGGCCGCGGCGGCGGTTCGCAGCACGCGCGCCTGCATGCCGGGGATGACGGCGAAGCCGAGCAGGCCGATCGCCACCACCGCGACCACGGTGAGCGCGGTGACGGTCGCGACGAACCACGCTGCCACGAAGGTCACGGCCAATAACCCGAGCAGCGCGGGCTGGGCGAACCGGGGGTTGCGGTCGTAGAGTGTGCCGCCGACGAGGTTGCCGATGGTCGCGCCGACACCGTAGGCGAGCAGCAGCAGTGGCAAGCGTCCGGCGGGATGGCCGCCCAGGTTCGTGAGCAGCGGGGCGAGGTAGCTGAACACCGTCAGCGCTCCGGCGTTGCCGACCGCGGTGATCGCCAGCGCCACCAGCACCGGCCCCCGCCGCAGGACCCGCAATTCGGCGACGGCTGAGGTCCGTTCCGCTGCGGCCGCGGAGGTGAATGTCCGGGCGATCGACACCAGTCCGATCAGGCATGCGACCGCGATCGTGGCGAAGGTCGCCCGCCACCCCCACTGACTGCCGATTCGGGTGCCGATCGGGGCGCCGAGGATCATCGCCAGGTTCATGCCGAATGCCAACCGCGCCACCATGGTTCCGGCGCGTTCGGGCGCAGCGGACTGCACCGCGATCACAACGGCCTGGGCGAAGAACGTCGAGGTCACCAGTGCGGTGAGCAACCGGGCCGCCAGCAGCAATCGGAAGTCGGGTGCGAGAGCGGAGACCGTGTTGCCGACGACCGCGACGGTCAGCAATGCCACCATCAACCGTTTCCGGTCGATGCCGGCCGTCACCGCGGTGAGGAGCGGACCGCCGACGATCATGCCGACCGCGTACGCGGTGACCAGCAGGCCGGCGGCGCCGACGGTGACGCCGAGATCGGCGGCGACCTCGGGCAGGATGCCGGCGACGACGAATTCGCCGGTGGTGACGCTGAATACGCAGAATATGAGGATGCCGAGTCGAAGCATGCTGGGACGCTAAACTCTCACGTCGACGTGAGAGTCAAGTCCGCACAGTGAACGGAGCGCTGGGTGAAGATCGGAGAGTTGGCCGAGCGAACCGGGGTGAGTGTGCGCGCACTGCGCTACTACGAGGAACGAGGTGTGCTGAAGCCGGAGCGAACCGCCACCGGATACCGCGTCTTCGGTGACTCCGACATCCGCACGGTGGCGCACATCCGCACCCTGCTCGCGGCCGGCCTGCACATGGATCTCATCGGCGAAATCCTCTCGTGTCTGTCCGGCGATTCCCTGCTGCTGGACGGCTGCCGCGAACGACTGGAGGTGGAGCGTCGCCGGATCACCGGTGATATCGACCGACTCGTCCACACCCGGTCGCTGCTGGACGACCTGCTCGCGACCACCTAGCGCGCCTCGATCACCCACTCCGGGCACACCTGCGCGGCGGCCCTGATCGCGTCCTCGAATTCCGCCGGTGCGTCCGGCCGCCGCACCTCGGCGTAGCCGTCGTCGTTCAGGGGAGAAGATCTGGGGCCCGGCGACGTACACACGCCGTGACCGCCGCAGCGGTCGGAATCGACGAATACCTTCGTATTCCAGCTCATTTCGGCGGCGTCGATACCGGGCGGTTACTTCAGGGTGCTGCCGGCGTCGACGGTGAGTGGCAGACCGGTGATGTAGCGGGCCTCATCCGTGGCCAGGAACAGCACCGCTGTCGAGCCTGCCGCGAATCCTGCTGATGGAGAACAACTTCGGCTTCTCACTGGGGCATGCGGAGCTGCCGGCTCTCATCGAGCACTATCTCGACATTCTGGAGCTGCCGGCAGCGAAGCCCGCCGGCGAGTGAGGGCCGCCCGGTGCCACGGCGCGGTGGTCGAACCCTCTCACCCGCACAGATTTCCGGAGTCGAGCGCTACTCCGAAGATGTGGCTCAGCCGCTCTCCTTCGAACAAGAGCAGGAACAAGCCGTAGTACACATCGAGCATCAGAGCATTGTGCACTGCCGCGGTGTCGTACGGCGTCGAGATGCGCGAGTTCGGTCCCACTGAGCGGGTTCGGTGATATTCGGACCACCCGGAATGTGACACGGTTCACGCCATCTTGTTCACCTGTCACTCCGGAGGGCACATGTCCACCTCCCTCGAAGCGACGACACCGTCGGAGCCGGTCGATACGACCGGCCGTCTCGACGGTGCGTCCAAACTTCGCATCTTCACCGTGCTCGCGGTGATCGTGCTGTTCACCGAGGTCGCCCCCATGCAATTCGTCATGGTGTCGGCGGCCCTGCGCCAGATCGCGCCGACCTTTCCCGACCAGGGCGCGAACATCAACTGGGCGATCATCATCTTCGGCGTCATCGGCGCCGCGGCCTCACCGCTCGTCGGCAAGATGAGCGACATCTGGGGCAAGAAGCGGATGTTCATGCTCTGCGGGGTGCTGTTCCTGATCGGCTGCGCGCTGTGCGCGATCACCAGCAACTGGATGCTCTTCCTGCTCGGCCGGGGTCTGCAGGCCACCGCGATCGCCACCGCGGTGATCTCCTACGGCCTGATCCGCGACCTCATGCCGCGCAAATATGTGCCGATCGGGCTGGGTGTCGCCTCCACCGGCCTGGGCGTTTCGGCCGTGGCCGGACCGCTGATCGGCGGCTACATCGTCGACCACCACAGCTGGCGGGCGATCTTCTGGTTCCTGTTCGTCTTCACCGTGATCATGCTGCCGCTGGTCGCGCTGATCGTGCCGGAGTCGCGGCTGCGCACGCCGCAGCGACTGGATGTGATCGGCGCGGTGCTGCTGGCCGCGGGTGCGGTGCTGACGCTGATCTACCTCGACAAGGGGCAGGATTGGGGCTGGTCGAAGCCGTCGACGCTGGCCTGGCTCGTCGTCGGGCTCGTGCTGCTCGCCGCTTTCCCGATTGTGGAAATGCGTGTGCGGCAACCGATCATGGATATGAAGCTGCTGTTCCATCCGCGAGTGAGCGTGGTGCTGTTCGTCTCGCTGCTGGCGTCGTTCACGATCGGTTACCAGGGCTATGCGGTGGGGTACATGACCCAGTCTCCGCCCGCCGCGGATGTCACCGCCGGGATCGTCCAAGGCACGCTCGCCGAGATCCACGCGCAGACCGGGCAGATGTTGCCGGCGCAAGCCGTGCAGGTGAGCCTGAATCCGGGCTACACCTACGGCGACAATCTGACGCTGCTCGGATATGCGGTGCACGTGGCGCTGGCGCAGGCGGTGATCGGCATGATCGCCGGCCTGATCGGCGGCTTCTGGATTCGCCGCTCCGGCGCCCGGATGCCGCTGATGTCGGCGCTGGTGGTGATGGTGCTCAGCGGGCTGGCCTATGCGGTCCTCGATCACGGCTGGAGTGTGATCGCGCTGATCAGCGCCGTGTACGGCCTCGCCTTCGGCCTGTACTACGCCTCGACGCCGAACCTCATCGTGGAGGGCGTCCCGGCCGAACAGCAGGGCATCAGCGCGGGCATGCTCGGGGTGATGCAGTCGATGGGCGCCGCGATCGGCATCGCGGTGGCGACCGCCTTCCTCAACGCCAATCCGGTGCGTGCCGATATCTCGGTGGCGGGAAATCATGTGGCCACCAAGGATATTCCGCTGTTGTTCGCCGACCGCGGATACGAGCTGGGCTTCTACTTCGTGGCCGTGTCCGCGGCGATCGCGCTCGTGGGTGTCGTGTTCATGAAGCACGGTCGCAGCGCGGCCACCGGTGGTACCGCGTACTGATTCCGGGCTGAACGCGGGCGGTGCGGTGACCGGCGACGGCCACCGCACCGCCCGCGTGGGTCATGCTCAGCGGCCGTGCGGATTGGGCAGCGAGCCAGGCAGTTCGAGCGGCAGCGACCCCGGCTCGACGAGTTCGCGGGCGAGCAGATCCGCGATCACGTCGGCGTGCACCGGATGGTGGAAGTACCAGCCCTGGGCGGTATCGCACTGCAGTCCGAGCAGCCGATCGGCCTGATGCCGGGTCTCCACACATTCGGCGGTCACGCTCAGGCCCAGATCGTGGCTGAGGTCGATGATCGTCTCCAGGATCAGCAGATCGCTGCGGCCGACCGTACCGGCATTGCGGATGCGATGGATGAACGGCCCGGCCAGTTTCACCACGTGCAGCGGAAGCTGGCCCAAATAGGCGAGATTGGAATAGCCGGTGCCGAAATCATCGATGGCGATGCGGATTCCGGATTCGGCGAGGGTGTGCAGCGCCTGCAGCGGCCGCCCGATCGCATGCATGAAGGTGCGCTCGGTCAGTTCCAATTGCAGCCGGTCCGGCGGGATTCCGGTATCGGCCACGATCTTCTGCACCCGCTCGAGCCAGGCCGGATCGGCGACCTCCTCCGCCGAGACGTTCACGCTGACCACCGGCGCCTTGTCGCCGAAGCGGTCGCACCAGCGCCGGCCCTCCCGGCACGCCTGCTCCAGCACCACCGTGCCGAGCGCGATGATGTGGCCGCCGCCCTCGGCCAGGTCGATGAACCGGGCGGGGCTGAGAATTCCCAGCTGGGGATGGTGCCAGCGCACCAGCGCCTCCACCGCGACCGGCCGATGGTCGCCGAGATCGACGATCGGCTGGTAGTCGAGGAAGAATTCGCCGCGGGCCAGCGCGCCCGGGAGATCGGCGAGCAGTTCGGCGCGGGTGTGCTCCCGGCGGCGCCGGCTGGGGTCGAAGACCGCGTAGCGGCCGCGGCCGTCGGTCTTGGCCCAGTACATGGTCGAATCGGCGGCCTGCAGCAGCTCTTCGGTGGTGGTTTCGGCGGCCTGTTCGGAGATGACGCCGATACTGACCCCGATCCGCAACCGGTGCCCGTCGATGTCGAACGGCACGGTGAACGCGTCGAGCACCGTGCGGGCCAGATCGATCAGTTCGCGCCGGCGTCGGGTGCGGGGCACCAGGATGACGAATTCGTCGCCGCCCATGCGGGCCACCAGATTGTTCTCCCCGACCGCGCACGCGCACAGCCGGGCCGCCGCACGGGTGAGCAGTTCGTCGCCGATGGAATGGCCGAAGGTGTCGTTGACGGCCTTGAAATGGTCGAGGTCGACGTAGCACAGGCCGACCCGCGCGTCCGGGTCGGCGAAGGCTTCGGTGAGGGCGTCGAAGAACCGGGACCGGTTGGCCAGCCCGGTGAGCGGATCGTGATGGGCGCGGTAGCTGAGCCGCTCGCGCAGCTCGCGCTGTTCGGAGATGTCCTCGACCAGCACCAGCGTGTACTGCGGCCGGCCGTGATCGTCACGGATCAGCGAGACGTTGATATTGGTCCACACGGTGTGCCCGTCGCGATGGCGATAGGCCTTCTCCATCTGCGCATGTTCGTGATCCCCGCGCAGCACCCCCGCGTACAGCTCCCACATGCCCGGCGGATCGTCGGGATGGGTGAGGTCGGTGACCTCGAGTTCGTACATCTGTTCCGGTTCGTAGCCGAGCATGGCGGCGAACGCGTTGTTGACCTCGATGATCCGGCCGGTCATATCCGACAGCCCCGTGCCGATCCCGGCCTGGGAGAACACGGCCCGCAATCGGGCCTCACTGGCACGCAACTGTTCCTCCACCACACTGCGCGCCGCGATATCGGCGGTGCGCACACTTTCCTGTTCGCTGAGCAGCCATGCCCGGAACGCTCGAACGTAACCGCCGGCGAACGCGCCGATCAGTTCCGCGGCCCGTCCGGAGCCGATGTCGAGTTCGGCGAAGTAGGTGGCCAGCACCGTCATGGTGCGGCCGAGAACTTCGTCGCCGACGAAATGAGCGCGGGCCAGATCGCCGCCCAGTTCGGCGACCCGCGCGGTACCGCCGGAGTCGGCGGCGTCGGTCAACCCCCGGGCGAGGGTGAGCAGCAACTGGTGGGCCTCGGAAACGCTCATGGGTACGACGTGATCGCGGACCCCGCCGCCGAGCGCCGCTGCCCATCGGTGCGCCAGGTCGGCGTGCGGACCGTCGTGTTCGGACCCATCCCACGCCATGTCGATGATGGTAGCCGGGGCGTGGACTTCATGTGAACCGCGGGAGTTTCGCACGTGTGTCGAATACGATTGCGTGGCTTCGCCTTCCGGCGGGGTTCAGTTCCAGAGAGGTTGCGATGACCAGACCTAGTTGGGCGCCGGAAGGCATCGACCTGGATCGGCCCAGCGCATCCCGGGTGTACGACTATTTCGTCGGCGGGATGCACAATTTCGAGATCGATCGCACACTGGCACGCCAGATCGAATCGTTCACTCCGAATGTCGCCGAAACCATGCGCGCCAACCGAGATCTGTTGCGTCGCTGCGTGCGTCATCTGGTCGACGCCGGTATCACGCAATTCCTGGATCTGGGCTCGGGCATTCCGACCGTCGGCAATGTGCACGAGGTGGCGCAGGCGCGCAATCCGCAGGCGCGGGTCGTCTACGTCGATATCGACCCGGTGGCGGTGGCGCACAGCCGGGCGATTCTGAACGGCAACCCGCATGCGGCGGTCGTGCAGGCCGATGTCGCCGAGCCGGACACGATCCTGAACGATCCGCTGGTGCGGGAGGTGCTGGACTTCGACCGGCCGATCGCCGTATTGCTTTTGGGAGTGCTGCATTTCGTCCCGGACGAGGCCGATCCGGCGGGATGTGTGGCACGGCTGCAGCAGGCCGTCGCCCCGGGCAGCTATCTGGCGATCACCCATGCCACCGCCGACGGGCAGCCGGTCGAAGTGCTGGAGGCGCAGAAGCTCTCGGGGCGCACCTCGACCGAGATCGTGCTGCGCGACAGAAACCATATCGCGGGATTCTTCCACGACTGGCCGTTGCTGGAACCAGGACTGGTGCATCTGCCGTTGTGGCGGCCGGACAATCCGGCCGACGTGGGGGAGCATCCCGAATTCTCCGGTGCCTATGGCGGTTTGGCGTTGCTGAGCTGAGCACGACTGTAGGGTGTGGACGCCCGTTTGAATATGGAAGGAATGCGGTGCGTACACCTTTGCTGATGGTTGTGTTCGGTCTGGCGCTGACGGCCGGTGGGGCGAATGCGGTTGCCGGGGCCGACCCGATTCCCGCGGTGCCCGGTGCCGTGCAGGCGGTATCGGAGCCGATCATCGTCGGTACCGACGGCGACGGCGGGACCACGACCCTCGACGTCGGTCAGGAACTGGCGGTGGCCCTGCCCGACAACCCGACGACCGGTTACGTCTGGCAGATCGGTGAGGTCGACCGCGGGGTGCTCGCCCAGGAGGGCGACCCGGTGTTCCGGCCGGGCAGCTCGATGCCGGGCGCGCCCGGTACCAGTGTGTGGACCTTCACCGCTGCCCGCGCCGGCAGCACCCGGCTGAGCCTGGTGTCGGTGCGGCCGTGGGATCAGGCCAACCCGGGCCAGCGGTTCTCGATGACCGTCACCGTGCGGTAATACCGCCGGTATCGATACGGCCCGTCACCGGAAGGGACGGGCCGTTCGCGTGTCCGGAGGCGCCGTAGCGGCCGTGTATTACCAGTGAGGCGATTCGGGTCCTGGTGTCGCGGTGGCGTTGTCGTCGAGCAGGCGGCCGTCCGCGAGTCGCAGCCGGCGGCTCACCCGTACTTCGGCGAGGAACCGTTCGTCGTGACTGACGACCACGATCGCGCCCTGATAGGACTCCAGGGCGCCGACCAGCTGCCCAACGCTCACCAGATCGAGGTTGTTGGTGGGTTCGTCGAGCAGCAACAGCTGCGGCGCGGGTTCGGCGAACAGGACACAGGCCAGGGTGGCCCGCAGTCGCTCCCCGCCGGAGAGGACACCGACCGGCAGGTGGGCGCGGGAGCCGCGGAACAGGAAGCGCGCCAACAGGTTCATCCGCTGCGCGGCTGGCAGGTGCGGCGCGGCGGCGGCCAGATTCTCCGCCACGGTCCGGTCGGGGTCGAGCAGGTCCAGCCGCTGGGACAGGTAGGCGATGCGACCGTCGGCGCGGGTGACTGTCCCGCTGTCAGGGGTGAGGTCGCCGTGCACGATGCGCAGCAGCGTGGATTTGCCCGCGCCGTTGGGACCGGTCAGGGCGATGCGCTCGGGTCCGCGGATGGCCAGATCGGCGCCCTCGCCGGCGAACAATTCGCGGTCGCCGAAGCGGAACCGGATGTGCTCGGCGGCGAACAGGGTGCGCCCGGCCGGGACCTCGGTATCGGGCAGGTTCAGCACGATGCGCTGCTCCTCGCGCAACGCCCGCCCGGCTTCGTCGAGGCGGTTCTTCGCGGCGTCGAGACGGGCGCCGTGGGTTTCGTTCGCGCGTCCCGCCGACTGCTGGGCGTTGCGTTTCATGGTGCCGGCGAAGATCTTCGGCAGTCCGGCGTTGCCGAGATTGCGTTGCGCGTTGCTCGCCCGGCGCGCGGCGCGTTCGCGGGCCTGCTGCAATTCCCGCTTCTCGCGCTTGACCTCCTGCTCGGCGGTGCGGATGTTCTTTTCCGCCACCGCCTGCTCGGCCTGCACCGCCTGTTCGTAGTCGGTGAAACTACCACCGTAATAACGGATTTCGCCGTCGTGGAGTTCGGCGATGCGATCGGTGCGGTCGAGCAGGGCGCGGTCGTGGCTGACCAGCAGCAGGCAGCCGTTCCAGTCGGTGAGCACGTCGTAGAGCTGGTGACGGGCCTCCAGGTCGAGATTGTTGGTCGGTTCGTCGAGCAGCAGCACGTCCGGTCGCCGCAGCAGCTGGGCGGCCAGTCCGAGTGAGACGATCTGCCCGCCGCTGAGGGTGTGCAGCCGCCGGTCGAACGGCAGCTCGCCCAGCCCGAGCCGGTCGAGTTGGGCGCGCGTGCGTTCCTCGATGTCCCAGTCGGCGCCGATGGTGGTGAAGTGCCGCTCGTCGGTGTCGCCGGATTCGACGGCGGCCAGCGCGGCCAGCACCGGTGCGATGCCGAGGACTTCGGCGACGGTCAGCTCTCCGGTCAGCGGCAGATTCTGCGGCAGGTATCCGAGGACGCCGTCGACGGTGATGCTGCCCGCCGAGGGGGTCAGCTCGCCGGCGATCAGCCGCAGCAGGGTGGTCTTTCCGGCGCCGTTGGGTGCGACCAGGCCGGTCCGCCCGCCCGGCACGGAGAAGGACAGATCCCGCAACACCGGAGTGTCGTCGGGCCAGGTGAACGACAGATTCGAACAGACGATGTAGGCATCGGACATGAGTGAGACCTCGAAAGTCGTTGTGGCACGGTGCGACCGCGCCACGAGGTGATCGGGTGAACGACGACATGGCCACGTCGGCGGCGCCGCGTGCGCCTACCGGTGGCCGTGACTTCCGGGTCTATCCGGAGATGTCGAGTTCACCAACCATGTCTGGTCTCCTTGATCTACCGACTCCGCCCGACGATAACAGCCGGACCGTATCTCGCGGAAAAGGCGAGGTCGGATTGCCCTGGTCCGTTGACAGGTCGCCGCGACAGCTTTAATCTTGACAGTGTCAAGATGGACCGATCTGGAGGGTGTCTCATGGCCCCGCTCGTCGTACTCGCCGTCGTCACCGCGCTGGCCCGGCTCGCCGGTGCGATCGACCTCGCCGACTGGCTCGATTCGTGGCCGCACGCCCTGCGCGTCGGACTGGCCGCGATGTTCTTGCTGACCGCGTCGGCGCACTTCCAGCAGCCGCGGCGCGACGCGCTGATCGCGATGGTCCCGCCCGGGCTGCCGTCGGCCGCCGCGCTGGTGACGCTGACCGGTGTGCTCGAGGCAGCGGGCGCGGTCGGACTGCTGATACCGCAGGTCGCGCCCGTCGCCGCCGCCGGTCTGGTCGTGCTGCTGATCGCGATGTTCCCGGCGAATGTGCGGGCCGCCCGGGCCGATCTGGGGATCAAGACCATGCCGCTGCCGTTGCGCACGGCCGTGCAGGTGGTGTTCATCGCCGCTGCCGTCGCGGCGGCGTTCTGATCGTTCCCGGCCGGTGGTCGCGCCCGGAGTCCGCTCGGCCATCCGGAGAACCGATAGTGTCGACAGTGTGCCGAGGTCACTCGGCGTGTTGCTATCGCCCAGCGGTGACCGGCGTCGCCGGGCGCCGGGACCGGACAGGAGTGTTCACGGATGTCGCTGGTCGGCCGGGAATCGGAACTCAAATATCTGGACGAAGCGATCGCCGGCATCGAGGAGCGCGGCGGCGGCGTCGTCATCGCGGGCGAAGCGGGGATCGGTAAAACCGCACTGCTGCAGGAAGTTACGGCGATGGCCACGCTGGCCGGTGTCCGGACCGTGGCCGTGACCGCGACCGAGGCCGAACAGCAACTGCCGTATGCGGGATTGCACCAGATCGTCTTCCCGCTGCGGTCCGGTCTCGATGCGCTACCACCCACCCACGCCGCGGCGCTGAACACCGCGCTCGGATTCGTGGACGCGGCCGCGCCGAACGAATATCTGATCGGTTCGGCGCTGCTGACCCTGCTGAGCGATCGGGCGGCCGAACAACCCCTGCTGCTGGTGGTGGAGGACCTGCACTGGCTCGATGCCGCCACCGCCAGGGTGCTCGCCTTCCTCGCGCGCCGACTGGAATCCGAGCCGATTCTGCTGATCGCCTCCACCCGGGACGCAGATACGGCGCTGACGCCGGCCGGACATGCGACGCTGGCGCTGTCGCGGCTGGCCGAGGAGGAGGCGCGGCAGCTGCTCGACAGCGTCGCGCCCGGCCTCGACGATCAGCTGCGGGAACGGGTACTGGCGGCAGCGGCCGGAAACCCGTTGGCGCTGAAGGAATTACCGTCGGCCGCTGACCGGCCGGACGCGCCCCTGCCGCTCACCGAGCGACTGGAACGTGCCTTCGGTCTGCGGGCCGATCAGCTGCCCGAGACGACCCGCGCCGCCCTCCTGCTCGCCGCTCTCGACGAACTCTCGGTGGCCGAAACCCTGGCGGCCGCCGCAGTGCTGACCGACGGCCCGGTCGAGGACGCGGAGCTGACCCCCGCCGTCGCCGCCGGGCTGATCGAAACCGATTCCGGCGCAGTGCGATTCCGGCATCCGCTGATGCGTTCCGCGATCCCCGCCGCGGCGCAACCGGCCGCCCGGCGCGCCGCCCACCGAGCCCTGGCCTCGACCCTGCGCGAGCAGCCGGATCGTGCCGCGCGCCATCACGCGGCCGCCGTCGTCGGACCGGACGACACCGCCGCCGCGGAACTCGAGGCCGCGGCCGAGCGGGCGCTGCGCCGGGGCGGCGTCGCGGCGGCGATCACGACCCTGGAACACGCCGCGCGCCTGACCGAAACACCGGCGGTGCGGGTGGGGAGACTGTTGCGCGCGGCCGAACTGGCAGTGGAATCCGGTGGGCGCGAAACGGTCGATCGGCTGCTGCGAGAAGCGGGACGCCAGGATCTGGACTCGCGCGGGCGCGCCTTGGCGACATGGCTGGTGAGCGGATTCGACGACGGCGTCGGAGAGGATCCGGCCCGCACCACCGAACTCGCGACGCTGGCCGAAACGGTTGCGGCGGAAGGTGATCGGGACCTCGCGATGCGCATTCTGTGGGGAACCGCCATGCGCTGCTTCTGGTCCGAGCCCGGTCCGGACGCGCGCCGCGCGCTGCTGGCGGTCGCCGACGGCATGGGCCTGCCCGCCGGCGATCCGCGGATCGTCGCGATCACCGCCTACGTGGCCCCGTTCGAGCGCGGCGCGACGGTCTTCGACGAACTGCGCGCACTGGCCGGGCGAACCGGCGCCGATCCGGAGGTCGACCGATACCTCGGCAGCGCGGCGCTGCAGATCGGCGCCTTCGCGCTGGCGGGCCGCTTCTCCGCCACGGCGATCACCGGTCTGCGGGAACAGGGCAGGCTCGGCCTGCTGACCAGGGCGCTGGCGGTGCGGGCCTGGAGTTGTGCGCGCACCGGCGATCTGGCGGGCGGTGCGGCGGCCGCGGCCGAGGCCGGGCGCCTCGGACCGGAAACCGGACAGCACTTCATGTACGGTCTCGCCGTCGCCGTCGCGGCCGAAATCGCCGCGCTGCGAGGCGATTTCGACGAGGCGGTGCAACGCGCGGAGGAGGCCGAACGGATCGGCGCGGCCGCCGGCGCGCGACCGGTGCTGGCGACCGTACAACGGGCCCGCGCCCTCGTGGCGCTCGGACAGGGCCGCTACGACGACGCGCTCGCCGATCTGCGCCGGATTCTCGACCCCGCCGACCCGGCCTACCAGCTCGCCCTGCGCGCCTATATCGTCGGCGATTTGGTCGAAGCCGCGGTGCGCGCCGGGCGCGCCGAGGAGGCGGAGGAGATCGTGCGCGAGTTCGAGCAGCAGGCGCCGCGCACTCCGTCGCCGGCTCTGCACGTCGGCCTGCGCTATGCCCGCGCTCTGCTCGCCTCCGCCGAGTCCGCGGAGGAATTGTTCGCCGCCGCACTCGACGCCGATCCGGACGGGTGGCCGCTCGAACGCGCCCGCGTCCAGCTCGCGTTCGGGGAGTGGTTGCGCCGGCAGCGGCGCATCGTCGAGTCGCGCGCACATCTGCGCGCGGCCCGCGACACCTTCGACGCCCTGGGCGCGCGGCCGTGGGGCGACCGGGCGCGCCGCGAACTGCGGGGTGCGGGGGAGACCAGCCCGCGCCGCGACCCCGACGCGCGCGACAGCCTGACCCCGCACGAACTGGGTATCGCGCAGCTGGCCGCCGAAGGGCTCACCAATCGCGAGATCGGGCAGCGACTGTATCTGTCGCATCGCACCGTCAGCACCCACCTGCACCGCATCTTCCCGAAACTCGGCGTCACCTCCCGCGCCGAACTGGCCGACGCGCTGCGCACCACGGCGGATCCGGTGACGTAGTCCGGGTGCGATGACGTACGCACATACCGTCATCCGACGGGCGCGACCGCACACCCGTGCCGCCTACCGTTTGTTTCATCGAAGCCGTGGCACCGGGCGCGGCGGACGAGGACACGGGAGACGAGCAGATGTTCACCAAGAAGCGGTTCGCGCAGATCATCGCGGCGGCGGCGGTAGTCGCGTCACTGGCGGCGTGCTCGTCGGGGACGGATGCGCAGGCTCCCGCCGCTCCGGCGAGCGCCGCGGGCGTCGGCGCCGGTGAACACACCGCCCTCGGCCCGATCAAGCACATCGACGCCGGTGTCCTCGACACCGCCTACGTCGAATACGGTCCGGAGAACGGGCCGGCGGTGGTGCTGATCCACGGCTGGCCCTACGACCCGGCGAGCTACATCGACGTCGGCCCGCGGCTGGCCGCTCAGGGCTACCGGGTGATCGTGCCGTATCTGCGCGGCTACGGTCCGACGCGATTCCTGTCCCCGGACACCGCACGCAACGGCGAGCAGGCGGCGGTGGCGCACGACGTCATCGCGCTCATGGACGCCCTGCACATCGACAAGGCGGTCTTCGGTGGATACGACTGGGGCGCAAGGACTGCCGACGTGATCGCGGCGCTGTGGCCGCAGCGGGTGAAGGCGCTGGTGGCCGTGAGCGGATATCTGATCACCGATGTCGCGGCCAATCAGCAGCCGCTCGCGCCGGCGGCGGAGGCCGGCTGGTGGTACCAGTACTACTTCGCCACCGACCGCGGTGTGCTCGGCTACCGCCGCAACGTCCACGACTTCGACAAGTACATCTGGAAGACCGCCTCGCCGAAGTGGAACTTCGACGACGCCACCTACGACCGCAGCGCCGCCTCGTTCGACAATCCCGACCATGTCGACGTCGTGATCTCCAACTACCGCTGGCGCCTGGGCCTGGTCCCCGGCGAACCGCAGTACGCCGCGGAGGAGACCACCCTCGCTCAGGGCCCGGCGATCACCGTCCCGACCGTCACCATCGGCAGCGATTTCGACGGCGCCAATGCCGACGGCAAGAGCTACCGCGCGAAGTTCACCGGTAAGTACGAGCACCGCACGCTGCCCGGGGTCGGCCACGACGTCCCGCAGGAAGCGCCCGCGGCCTTCGCGCAGGCCGTGATCGACGCCGATCATCTCTGAAATCCGCTCGCAGACAGCAGAACACCCGCGCCGCGATGATGCGGCGCGGGCGTTCGCGCGTGGTCCGGCCTGTGCGGCGGCTATGACTGTGCCGCGAGCGGCCGCAGACGGGTGAGCACCTCACGGTCGCCGCATACGGTGAGGCCGATCCGCTGCGCCACCTCGAGATCGATGACGCCGGTGAGCAGGCCGAGCACCGCATTGGCAGGTCCGTCGAGGACCAGATCGGCGGCGTCGATGCTGCCGACGCGGGTCTCGACGCTGCCCGCGCCGATGTCGACGACGGCGTGTACGTCGCCGACGACCAGCTGAATCACCACCGGTGCGGCCGCGGGGTCGGCGTCGGCGGTGAACCAGGTGGGTACGTAGGCCAGCCACTGCGGGAGGAATGTGTCCGTCGGGGCGACCGTATCCATATACCTCAGCCCCCAGCGCCCGAGTGCGCGCAGTGCGGGTTCCAGTTCCCGCCCCGTCTCGGTGAGCCGGTAGAGCGCCGTCGCGACGGGCGGCGGCGCATCCTCGTGGTCGATCAGCCCGGCGTCCTCCAGTTCGCGGAGGCGGGTGGACAGCAGATTCGCGGCGATGCCGGGCAGCCCGTTCTTCAGGTCGGTGAATCGGCACGGCCCCTGGATCAGCAGTTCGCGCACGATCAGCAGAGTCCAGCGATCGCCGACCACATCCAGGGCGCGAGCGATCGAACAGTACTGGCCGTAGCTTCGCATACGTCCATCATATCGGGTTCAAATAGATTTTTTGAATTTGTTAGTTGAAAAACTCTACTTTGCAGTTCTAGCATGAAAAAGGCAAGGTCGGTCGCCGAGTGGCCGGGAAGTCCTCTGTATCGGAGTAAGCGCATGACTCGCACCCAGATCCCCGCCCAGTACGCCACCGGCGCGGCGCGAACCGATATCGAACGGGCGCTGCTCGCCGCCGGCAAGAATCTCGACCGCCTGCGGCTCGGCGATCTGGCGATGCTCGAGGACTTTCACACCAGCGGCCGCATCGCCACCGGCGAGCTGGCCGACCTTGTCGAAATAACCTCTGCCACAGAGGTTCTCGACGCCGGGACCGGCATCGGCGGCACCGCCCGATATCTGGCGGACCGATTCGGATGCCGGGTCACCGGCGTCGACATGGTGGAGGAGTACTGCGAGATCGCCCGCTGGCTCGACCGGCTCGTCGGCCTGGACGATCACATCGCCGTGCGGCGCGCCGATGTCACCGCACTGCCGTTCCCGGACGGCGCCTTCCAGGTCGTATTCAGCCAGCACGTCCAGATGAATATCGCCGACAAGGACGGCCTCTACCGCGAAATGCGCCGGGTGCTGGTGCATGGGGGACAGCTCGCACTCTGGGATATCACCGCCTCCGGCACCGGTGAACCCGACTATCCGCTCCCGTGGGCCGACAGTCCCGGCTTCGGGCATCTCGTCACCCCCGCCGCCCTGCGCGCGACGATCGAGGCGACCGGATTCGCCGTCGAACGGTGGGACGACCGCACCGACGAGGCCGTGGCCGTGATGCGCATGGTGCGGGAGCTGCCGCCGAGCCCGCTCGGCCTGCACGCCTTCGTACCGGACTTCGCTAAGCGCGCGGCGCATCTCACCGACGCGCTGGCCGACGGGCGACTACGGGCGATACGGGCGGTCGCGCGGGCGCGGTGACCGGTCAACGCGTCAGCGCCGCACTGCGAGCGGCCAGGTAGTCGCGTTCGCGCTGGTTGTCGGTGAGGCGGGCGGCGGTCCCGAAGCTGCGTCTCGCCTCGTCCGCCCGGCCCAGCCGGGCGAGCAGATCCGCGCGGACGGCATGGAACAGGTAGTGCTCGGTCAGATCCAGGCCGTCGACGAGGCTCAGCGCCGCCCCCGGTCCGTCGACCTCGGCCACCGCCACCGCTCGATGAAGGGCCACAACGGGATTCGGGTCGAGGTGCGTCAACCGGTCGTAGAGCGCGAGGATCTGCCTCCAGTCGGTGACCGGATCGGTGTGCGCGGCATTGATCGCGGCGAGCAGTTGGTAGCGGCCGGGCCGGTTGCGCCGCAGGCAGGCGCGGACGATGGCCCGGCCCTCCGCGACCAGAGCGGCATCCCAGCGGCCCCGGTCCTGGTCGCCGAGCCGGACGAAAGCACCGGAAGCATCGGTGCGGGCGTCACGGCGAGCGTGGATGAGCAGCATGAGGGCGAGCAGGCCCGCAGCCTCCGGTTCGTCGGGCATCGACGCGACCAGCGCGCGGGTGAGCCGGACGGCCTCCTCGCACAGGTCCGCGCGCAGCAGTTCCGCGCCCGACGAGGCGACATATCCCTCGTTGAAGATGAGGAACAGGGTGGCGAGAACGGAGTCGAGCCGTTCGGGCAGATCGGCCTCGCCGGGCACCCGGTAGGGGATCCGGGCGTCGCGAATCTTGGCCTTCGCGCGGGCCAGTCGCTGCGCCATCGTCGTCTCCCGGACCAGGAACGCGCGAGCGATTTCGGGGGTCGTCAGCCCGCCCAGCAGCCGCAGGGTGAGCGCGACCTGCGCGGGCCGGTTCAGCGCCGGATGGCAGCAGGTGAAGATCAGCCGGAGTCGCTCGTCGGGCACGGCGCTCTCCTCGATGTCGTCGGGCGGGGCATGCACGATCGCCGCCTCGGCGTACTTGCCGGCCCTCGCCGATTCGCGGCGCAACTGGTCGATGGCTCGCCGCCGAGCCGTGGTGATGATCCACCCGGCCGGACTCGGCGGCGGCCCGTCCTGCGGCCAGCGGTGCAGCGCGATGGCGAAGGCGTCGGCGACCGCGTCCTCGGCCAGGTCGATATCGCCGAGCACGCGAATCAGCACGGCGACGGCCCGGCCGTATTCGGCACGGAAGACGGCGGCGATCTGCTCCGTTGTCATCGCGTCATCGCGTCAGGTTGGCGGAACATCCTGGAACGGGCGGATTTCGATCGGCAACGTGGTGGCCGCCGCGGCCTTGCGTCCCCATGCCAGCGCCGCATCCAGATCGGGCGCGGTGATCACCCAGATCCCGCCGATATGTTCCTTGCCCTCCAGATAGGGCCCGTCGGTGATCAACCCGTCGGCTCGCACCACGGTCGCGCTGCCGGGCCCGTGCAGGCCGCCGGTGAACACCCACGACCCGCTGTCGCGCAGTTCCTCGTTGAGCCGGTGCAGGTCGGCCATGATCCGGTCCATGGTCTCGGCATCTGGCGCACCGGTGTCGGGTTGGTAGATCGAGAGCAGATACTCGGGCACGGCCCTCTCCTCAGCGCCGGGCGTAGCGAGCGATGATCACGCCCGTGGTGGTCGCGACGCTACCGAGGAGCTGAAATTCGGTCAACGGCGCGGCACCCTCGAACAACCTGGTCCCCGTACCGAGGGTGAGCGGGTGGATCACCAGCGTGTATCGATCGATCAACCCGGCGGCGTGCAGGCTGCGTACCAGGGCCGCACTGCCGATGATCGACAGGTTCTTCCCGGGACGCGATTTCACGTCGCGCACGGTCCGAGTCGCATCGCCGCGCAACAGGATCGAGTTCTGCCACGCGTCGACGTCGTCCAGGCCGGTCGATGCGACATACTTCGTCGCCGCGTTCATATGCGTGCTGTACGGATTGTCGTCGGCCCGCCCCCACACGGTGGTGAAGTCCTCCCAGGTGCGACGCCCGAACAGCATGTCGCCGGGCTCGGCCATATCTCTGCTCATCTCCCGAGTGAGCACGTCGTCGTGAAATCGCTGCCCCCAGCCGCCGAACGGGAAACCACCCCGGGTGTCCTCGTCCGCGCGGCCCAGCCCCTGGACGACACCGTCGAGCGTGACATTCATCGTCACCGTGATCGTTCGCATCGCGCTGCTCCTCTCGATTCCGGGGACGCGCACGATCGCGACCCTCACCTCCCATACGAACGGCGGTCGCCGAAATCGACATCGAGCACGAGAATCGTCACCGCGCGGGATCCGATGCCGCGGTGGCCGTCCGCTGCTGATCGCGGCGGGCCCACCGGTCGCGGGGTTCGCCCACGCGCCGCCCTTCGCCCGCGTCCCGGTCCCAACATCGGGGTGAGGCCGCATGCGGCGGCCGTCGACGTGCTGAACGTGGGCGTGGACGGGCCGCTGATCTTCGAATCTCCGGGAGTCGGCTCGATGCGCCCGGGCAGTGTCTACGCTCCCGCGCGAGTTCTCCATCGGGTACTGGTTCCCGAGGGGCGAGTGTTGCTGTTGTTCGCCGATCCGGCGCGCCGGCCGGTATCAGATGCGTCGGGCACGGTGCGAGAGTCCTTCGGGCCCTTCGGTTTCGGTTATCGGTCCGAGGCCGGGATCGCCGCGGCCTGCCGCGACGGCGCCGCACCCGATGTGATCGCCGGCTACACCGGGCTGCGGGCCGTGGGGCCGACGACCGGCCCGGCCGCCGATCCGCGGATCGCCCGGGACACCGGCACCACCTTCCGCCGATACCAGCAGTGGGCGCGCCTGCTCCGGGTCGTGCACGGCCTCGCCTCCGGATACGACCTGACCCGCAGCGCGGTCGATGCCGGCTTCGCCTCACCGTCGCATTTCAGCGACACCTTCCGGCACACCTTCGGGCTCTCCGCGACCGACCTGCTGCGAACCGGGGTGCGGTTCGACGTCTCGGATTCCGAACCGCACGCGCCGATCTGAGCACCGCCGGCGCGGTCACGGTGCCGGATTCGATGCGGGCGTGGAGTGTCGCGGTCGAGTGGCGAGCGCTGAGCGTTCCGCCGAGATCTGGGCGTGCAGGGCGTGGCATCGGCGCAGGACGTCGGCGCGGTCGGGTTCCTCCGGTATGAGCGGCACCGCATGCTCGATCATCGTCGCCTGTTCGAGGATCACCCGGAGCCGATCGGGATCGGTGACCCGGTCGGCGATCTGTGCCAGCGCGTCGAGCTGGCGGATCATCACGGCCGGTTGCCCGGCACCGGCCTGGCGGATCTTCTCGAAGGCGCGCTGGACCAGTCGCTCGTAGCTGACCTGTGCGGCGAGCACCCGGATGTGACCGTCCTTGTCGCGGCGCACCGGATTCGGTTCCCAGGTGACCGCGATCCGCGACAGGCAGTCGCCGAGCCAGTCGATACACGTCAGGACCGTGAACGTGTCGTTGGTCGCGGAGGCGAGCGCGCGCAGTGCGATCTCGACGATCTGATCGACACCGAAGGACACGTCCTGCACCAGGCTGCGCATCGAGCCGGTGACGTGGCCGCGGGAGAACTTCTTCTCGATCCCCTTCGCGGCCTGCGCCGGCCACACTCGCGCGATCACCTGCCCCTCGGTCACGAAATGGCCTGGGCGATAAGGCAAATGGATAACCGCATCCGCCTCGGCGGCCAGCCGGACCAGCCGCTCGTAGCGGATGTACTGGAGATATCCGCTGTTGGAGGTGCGCACCTCGCCGCCGGACCGGGCCAGCAGATCGCGAAGTTCACGCGCCGACGGACCGTGTTTCGCCCCGCTCGCGGTGGTGTCGGCATTGGCGTCGACCGCGGTACGCACTTCGCGCGCGATGTCGGCGACCACATTCGGCAGTTGGATCTGCCCGCCGATGTGATTGATGAAATAGATGAGCACCGCCAGATCGACCACCAGCGAACCGATCGACACCGTGGCGCTGATGTGCGGGACGAAATCCTCGCCGACCGACACCAGCGCCGCGATCGCGTAGACGAAGGTCGCGACGAAGGTGCCGAGGGTCAGCTGGGTGCCGCGGTCGCGGATGAAATTGCGCAGCATGCGCGGCCCGAACTGGGTGGAGGCCAGCGTCAGCGCCAGGATCGTGATCGAGAAGACCACACCGACCACGGTGATGATCGCGGCGGCGATGGAGGTCAGTACCTGGCGTGCGGCATCGGGCGTACCGCCCAGCACCCAGGTGGGCAGGTTCGTTCCGCGGTGGTAGGCCGCGCGGTCGAGGGTGAAGGTCAGTGCGAACAGAGCTACCGCGGCCAGGACTTCCAGCGTCGGGACGAACCAGAGATTGGTGCGTAGCCGTTCCCGCCAGCGGTCCGCCTCGAGCGAGATCCCGTGCACGCTGGACCTCCTTGCGCTCTCGCCGACGGTGACTCTCCGGCCTGTCGTCCCGAACCTACCTCCAGTTCTCGGCGGAGATCGAATCGTGGCGCGGTGCCATCGAACCGGAGAAGACAATAGGTTCGCAATTGCGCACCTATTGTCCTAAACTGGCGGTGTTCGATGCGTACCGCGGATTCCGGAGGTCCCGAAGTGCTGGAGGTCTTGCGGCACGACCGTTTCCGGCGCTTGTTCACCGCGCAGGTGGTGGCGCTGGTCGGGACCGGTCTGCTGACGGTCGCGCTGGGTTTGGCGGCCTACGATCTGGCCGGAACCGATGCCGGTGCGGTGCTGGGCACGGCACTGGCGATCAAGATGGTCGCCTATGTCTTCGTGGCGCCGGTGATCTCGGCGCTGACCGACCGGGTGCCGCGGCGGGTGCTGCTGGTGTCGGCCGATGTGGTCCGGCTGGTCATCGCATTGCTGTTGCCGCTGGTCACGCACGTCTGGCAGATCTATGTTCTGATCTTCGTGCTGCAGGCGGCCTCGGCCACGTTCACTCCTGCCTTCCAGGCGGTCATCCCGTCGATCCTGCCGGATGAGGAGGACTACACCCGCGGGCTGTCGCTCTCGCGGCTGGCCTACGACCTGGAATCGCTGCTCAGCCCCGTCGTGGCGGCGGCACTGCTGACCGTGGTCGGCTACCACCTGCTGTTCGTCGGCACCGCAGCGGGTTTCGCGACCTCGGCGATCATGGTCGTGCGCACCACGCTGCCTCGATCGGTGCCGGCCGATCGGACCGGTTCGCTGCCCGCCCGGATCACCTGGGGCGCACGCCTGATGGCGGCGAGCCCGGTGCTGCGCGGGCTGCTGGCGATGAACGTCGCCGTCGCCGCGGCGACCGCGCTGGTCGTCGTCAACACTGTGGTCTACGTCCGCGGCCTGCTGCACGGGCCGACGCCCGCGGTCGCGGTGGCGCTGGGCTGCTTCGGCGGTGGTTCGATGATCGTCGCGCTGGCGATTCCGCGGCTGCTCACCGGCATTCCCGATCGCCGCCTCATGCTGACCGGCTGCGCGATCCTGCCCGTGGGCCTCGCCGGCGCCGCGATGCTTGCCGCGCTCGAGCCCGGACCGCGGGCGGGCTGGATGCTGCTGGCGGTGGCATGGACGACCATGGGCGCGGGCACCTCGCTGATCAACACGCCCTCGGCGCGACTGTTGCGCGCCCAATCCGACAGCGGCACCCGCACCGCCGTGTTCACCGCGCAATTCTCGCTGTCGCACGCCTGTTTCCTGGTGACCTATCCGATCGCCGGCTGGCTGGGAGCCACCGCCGGACAAGCCTGGGCGGCGGTGACTTCGACGGTCCTGGCCGCGGTCGCCGCCGTGGTAGCCGCGCGGATGTGGCCGGTCCACGTATCGTCGGGTGCGCAGATGGCCACAGCAGGAAGTCGGTGAACCAGCCCATGACCGGTGAGGAAACCCCCGCAGTCGGCGCCCTGCCGCCCAGCCTGGTGCACCTCGTCGCACCCGACCCGGCCCGTCTCGAGGCCGCCACCTCGGTGTTCCGGATGCTCGCCGATCCGACTCGGCTGCACATCCTCTGGGTCCTCGCCGACGGCGAGGCCGACGTCACCGCCCTCACCGAGGCCTGCGGCGGCTCCCGCACCGCGGTCAGCCAGCACCTGGCCAAACTGCGCTTCACCGGCATGGTCGAGACCCGCCGCGAAGGCCGCCGCATCATCTACCGCATCCGCGACGGCCACCTCGCCCGCCTCGCCCGCGAAGGGCTCAACCTCGCCGACCACATCGTCACCGGCGAACTGCCGCACGAATAGCAGCGCCCGGGCGTAGCGGACAACGATCGGTCACGGAGTGGGATCGATCCGGGGACGGCGTTGAATGCGTTGTCCTTTCGAGGGCAACGGCGCCGAATCAGTTCTGGGCCGTGCCGATCGGCCCGGAAGGGTATGAGCCGTCATGTCCGCCGATGATCGAGATGCCCGCCCACCGGAGTCGAATGCGGAACTGTCCTCCGACGATCGTGCCGAACTCGAGCGATTGCGCGCCTATGTCGCGGCGCATCCGTCTCGCCGGCACGCGTGGCGCTGGACCGGAGTCGTGCTGCTGCTGATCCTGACCGCGGTGCTGATCATCGGGTCGGTGACGACGCGGTTCGTGCGCAGCCAGATCTTCGATACCGACCGCTACGTCACGACCGTGGCGCCGCTGGCGACCGATCCGGCGATCCAGAAGGAGTTGGCCGACAAGATCACCGATGCGATCGTCACTCGCGTCGACATCAAGGCGTACACGGCCGACGCGGTCGACGCCCTCACTCGCAACGCCGGGCAATTGTCGGATCGCCCCCGCGCGGTCGCGGCGCTCAACAGTCTGCCCGCGCTGGTTGCCGACCAGGCCGAGAACTACATCCACCAGGCCGCGACGGCCGTGGTTACCAGCGATCAATTCGTCGAGGCATGGGATACCGCCAACCGCCGCGCGCACGACGCGCTCGTCCACGTGGTCAAGGGCGAGACCCGGCCCGGGATCGAGGTCAGCGACGACGGCACCGTGAGCATCTCGCTGAAGCCGATCCTGGCGACGGTGCGCGAGCGCCTGGATGCCCGCGGAGTGAGCCTCGCCGACCGGATCCCGGATGTCGACGCGCAATTCGTCCTCTTCCACGCGACCGAGCTGCCCAAGTACCAGTCGTGGATGCGCACGCTCGATCGATCGGCGAACATCCTGCCGTGGGTGGGATTGGCCACCGCGGCGGGCGCGGTGTGGCTGGCTCCCCGGGGGCGGCGGCTGCGGACCCTCGCGCTGGTCGGCGTCGCCGGCGCGGTCGCGATGGTGCTGCTGGCCATCGGGGTCGTGATCGCGCGCAGCATCTACCTCGATTCCGTTCCGCCCGATGCGTTGTCACCACCGGCCGCCAGCGCACTGTTCGACACCGTGATCCACCCGCTGCGGGTGTCGCTGCGCGCGGTCGCGGTCGTGAGCCTGGTCGTGGCCGCGGTGGGATATCTGGCCGGGTCGTCGCACTCGGCGCAGTCGGTGCGTTCCGGTTTCGGGCGGGCCATGGTCGCCGCCCGCGGCCGGCGTCGGCGTCCGCCCAATGTGGTCGAGACGTTCGTGGCGCGCTATCGGACACCGCTGCGCCTCGCGGTACTGGCCGGCGCTGTGCTCGTCCTGGTGTTGTGGCCCTACGCGACCGGCCTGGTCGTGATCGGCATCGTGCTGGTCGCGGGCGCGCTGCTGCTGGTCATCGAAGTTCTCGCGCGGCCCGCAGCACCGGAAACCACTGCCGGTCCGGAGACCACTGCCTCACCGGAAACCAGTGCCGGTCCGGAGCACTCGTCGACTGCCGGGTGACGCCGGAACCGGCAATTCGGTTACGTTTCGGGGTCGATCGACCGGTCCACCGGTTCGTGATTATCCGCGACGTTTTCCGCGACGAATCGTTAGATGCCCGGTTGGCTCGCCGAATTCGTCCATCGAGGGATGTACCAGGTCGGTGAGCGAACCGGGACCATCATCCGCCGCGGCGGCTGGTCAGGAGGCAGCGCAGGGCCGCATGTCACAACCCACCAGGACCGACACATGTCGGTGCACGCCGGCGGATGGCCCGCCGGCGAGGTTCACGAAAAGGGGTGAGCCGTCGTGACGGCTACGGAACACGGAACACCGAACGGGCGATCCGACACCCGGCACGCGGTAGCGGCCGGTACGTCGCTGGCCGCGGCGGCCCTGTTGGCCGTCACCGGAGTGGTGTCCATTCTGCAAGGCATCTCGGCCATCGCGAAGGACGACGTCTACGTCTCCGGACCGGAATACATCTACAAGTTCGACATCAGCGGATGGGGCTGGATACACCTCATCCTCGGCATCCTGATGGTGGCGGCGGCCGCCGGGCTGTTCACCCGTTCGACGTGGGGACAGATGCTGGCGATCGCGCTACTGGGCTTGTCCATCATCGCCAATTTCCTGTGGCTGCCGCACTATCCGTGGTGGTCGATTCTGGTCATCGCCCTCGACATCGTGGTGATCTGGGCGATCGCCACGTGGGATCCGCACCGAATCTGACATCTCGCGCCGGCCGGACCGCGTCTCGGGGACGCGGTCCGGCCGCCGCGCTGTCATCTGCAGCCAGCGCATCGGCGCGTCGAATTCGTCGCTCCCGTATCGGCCGCGCAGTGCCTCGGCCGTGATCGCGGTAGCGGATTCGAGATCGAGCGACGAGTGTCGTTCGATCTCGCCGCGCAGCGGGGTGCCCTGGCAGAACGCCATCGCAGCGGTCTGGGCAGTCGACCGGCTCGACCCGTCGAGGTATTCACCGGTGATCTGTTCGAAGCCGGCTTCGGCGAGTTCACCGCGAATCCGATCGATGTCGAAGTATCCGTGGGGCGTGCGGCGGAAGAATTCGAGCGGCTCGTCGGGTGCCGCCGCGCACAGCGCCTGGGTGACGACCAGAGCCACGGCATTGGTCTCGAGCCGATCCCAGACGTTGAAGGCGAACACGCCGCCCGGGCGCAACACGCGCAGGGTCTCGGCGTATCCGGCGACCTTGTCGGGCAGGAACATGACGCCGAACTGGCAGGCCACCAGGTCGAACGAACATGCGGCGAACGGCAGATGCCGGGCGTCGGCCACCTGCCACCGCACCCGATCCGACGACGAGCGGTTCGCGGCGGTCGTCAGCATGGGTTCGTTCAGATCGGTCGCCACGATGTCGCGACCCTCCAGCCGGGCCAGCGCTCTGGTCAGCACCCCGGTCCCCGCCGCCGTTTCGAGAATGTCGACCGCGCCCGTCGCGGCCACCGCCTGGACGAGCAGCCGAGCGGGTTCGGCGAAGATCATCGGAACCAGCACCGTGTCGTAGATCTGCGGGATCGATCCGGTGAACGACGTGTCCCCACCTCCGGGCGGTGAGCCCGGCCTCGGATCACGCATCACAGCAGGTGATGCTACGCGCGCCGCCCCGCTTGCCGGGCGAGATCGCCGCAGAGCCGCAACGTTTCGGCTAGGCGATCACATGGCGCGTGCGTACGCGAGGGCGTCGGGCGTCTGCTCGAAGATCTGCGTCTCTCCGCCCGCGGGCAGGGCCCCGAGCATCGCGAGCCGACGGCGGTGGTCGTCGCGCAGGCCCGACATCAGAACCGTGATGTGGCGGTGCTGCAGTTTCGTGACGGCGTCCTTGAGCACCAGTGCGCCGGTGGTGTCGAGTGCGGTGACATGCGACATGCGCAGCACCACCACGTGGACGTCGGCGACCTCGGTCAGTTCCAGCAGGAAGCGGTGCGCGGCCGCGAAGAACAACGGCCCGTCGATGCGGTATGCCACGATGCGGTCGTTGAGGAGGCCGTGTTCCTCGGTGAGGTGATCGGTCTCGTCGAGCGGAACCTGGTGCAGCCGAGCCTCTTTCGCTACCGAACGCAGGGCGAGCACGACGGCGATCGCGACGCCGACACCGACCGCGGTCACCAGGTCCAGGGCGACCGTGACCAGGAATGTCGCGGCCATGATGAGTGCGTCGCCGCGCGAGGCGCGTGCGATGGCGGTCAGGGACGCGGTTTCCACCATGCGAACCGTCGTGGCCAGCAGCACACCGGCCAGCGCGGCGACCGGAATATCGGCGACCAGTGGTGCGGCCAGATAGATGATCGCGGCCAGGACCACCGCATGCGCCAGCGCGGCCAGCCGGGTACGGGCGCCGGAGCGGACGTTGACGGCGGTGCGAGCGATCGCGCCGGTTGCGGGCACCCCGCCGAACAGCGGTGCGGCGATATTGGCCAACCCCTGTCCGAACAGTTCGCGGTCGGGATCGTGGCGGGTGCCGACGGCCATGGCGTCCGCGGCGGTTGCCGACAGCAGTGATTCGAGGGCGCCCAGTGCGGCGACCGCCAGCGCCGGTGCCACCAGCGATCCGAGGCTGCCCCAATCGAGGAAGTCCAGGGTCGGTGCGCTCAGCCCCGCAGGCAGGGTGCCGATGGCCGCGGTCCGGATGTCGAAGACCGCGACCATGACGGTCGCACCGGCGACGGCCAGCAACGCGAACGGCAGCTTCGGCAGGAATCGACCGCCCACCAGCATCACCGCGGCCACCGCCAGAGCGATCACGACCGGCGCGAGATGCGGATGCGAAATATATTGGCGCACAGCATCATAGGCCGACTGCCAGACCTTGTCCCCGTGCGCGTGCGCGATTCCCAGGGCGTTGGGGAACTGCTGCAACGCGATCACCACGGCGATGCCGGCGGTGAAGCCCTCGATCACCGGGGCCGGCATGTATCGCACCGCACGCCCGGCCCCGGCGACCGCGAGCGCCACCAGCACGATGCCGGCCATCAGGCCCACGGCCAGCACCCCGCCCCCGCCGTGCTGGTGGACGATCGGAACCAGCACGACGGTCATCGCCCCGGTCGGCCCCGACACCTGGAAACGGGAGCCGCCGAATATCGCGGCCACGATGCCCGCAACGACGGCGGTGGTCAATCCGGCCGCGGCGCCGAGGCCGGAGCTGATGCCGAAGCCCAGTGCCAGCGGCAACGCCACCAGCGCGACGATCAGCCCCGACAACAGATCGGCGCCCGGGGCGCGCACCGCCGGACGCCAATCGGACCAGCGGGGGAGCAGTGCGGCGATGTTCACAACCGTGCTGCCAGACGCAGTTTCAGCGCGGCGAGTTGTTCCCGCAACGATTCGGGCAGTCGATTGCCGCCGATGGTGGCGTACCAGTGGTCGATGTCGGCCACCTCGGCCACCCACTCGTCGATGTCGACCGCGAGCGAGGCTGCCGCCCGGGCGCGTTGCCGGTCGTCGAGACCGGTGAGATCGAGCGCCTCGGCTTCCGGGAGGTAGCCGATCGGCGTCTCGATGGCCTCGGCGGTGCCGTCGAGACGGTCCAGTGCCCACTTCAGCACGCGCACGTTGTCGCCGAACCCGGGCCACAGGAATTCGCCTTCCGGACTCCGGCGAAACCAGTTGACCTGGAAGATCTTCGGCAGTTTCGCCGGGTCGGCGGCGGCGCCGAGCCGGAGCCAGTGGGCGAAGTAGTCGCCGACGTGATAGCCGAGGAACGGCAGCATCGCCATCGGGTCGCGCCGCACGACGCCGACCGTCCCGGCCGCGGCGGCGGTGGTCTCCGAGGACAGCACCGAGGCGGTGAATACGCCGTGCGCCCAGTCGAAGGTTTCGGTGACCAGGGGGACGGTGGTCGCGCGGCGGCCGCCGAAGAAGATCGCCGAAATGGGCACACCGTTCGGATCGTCCCATTCCGGAGCTACCGACGGGCACTGGCGGATCGGCGTGCAGTACCGCGAATTCGGATGCGCGGCAGGCGTTCCCGATGCGGGCGTCCAATCCTTGCCGTGCCAGTCGACGAGATGGGCGGGCGCCTCGGCGGTCAATCCCTCCCACCACACGTCCCCGTCGTCGGTGCGGGCGGTGTTGGTGAAGATCGAATTGCCCTTCGCGATGGTGGCGATCGCGTTGGGGTTGGTCGTGGCGCCGGTGCCGGGGGCGACACCGAAGAATCCGGCCTCGGGATTGACCGCGTAGAGCCGGCCGTCGGCACCGAAGCGCAGCCACGCGATATCGTCGCCGACCGTCTCGGCGGTCCAGCCGTCGAGCGCGGGTTCTAGCATGGCCAGGTTCGTCTTGCCGCACGACGACGGGAACGCCGCCGCGACGTAGTGCGTCTTCCCTTGCGGGGAGGTCAGTTTCAGGATCAGCATGTGCTCGGCCAGCCAACCTTCGTCCCGGCCGAGCACCGAGGCGATGCGCAGTGCGAAACACTTCTTGCCCAGCAGAGCGTTGCCGCCGTAGCCGGATCCGTAACTCCAGATCTCGCGCCGCTCGGGAAAGTGCGAGATGTATTTGGTGGTATCGCACGGCCACGCGGCATCCGGCTCACCGGCGCCCAGCGGCGCCCCGACCGAATGCAGGCACTTGACGAAGTCCGTTGCGGCAGTGAGCTTTTCCCACACTACGTCGCCGGACCGCGTCATGATCTGCATCGACACCGCCACATACTCCGAATCGGTGATCTGCACACCGAATTCGGGATCCTCCGCATCCAACGGCCCCATGCAGAACGCGATGACATACATGGTTCGACCGGCCATCGCGCCGCGATAGTGCTCGGTCATCACCGTGCGCATATCCACCGGGTCGACCCAGTTGTTGGTAGGGCCGGCGTCGGTCTCGCGTTCGGAACAGATGAACGTGCGATCCTCCACCCGTGCGACGTCCTCGGGATCGGAGACGCACCAGAACGAGTTCGGCTTCCCGGTCAGCGGCACGAAGGTGCCCTTCTCGACCAATTGTCCGGTCAGCCGATCCCACTCCGCGCGGGAGCCGTCGCACAGGACGATGTGTTCGGGGGCCGTCAGCTCGGCCACCTCGGCGATCCACGCCAGAACGCTCTCGTGAGCCACCGGAACCTCGTCGAGCCGTGCGATGACACGTGAACTGTCGGACACGAGACCTGCCTCCTTGATAAAGCTGCAATGTAGTTAGTTTAGAAAACCTGCAATCAGCAGCGGCACCCGGGGTCCCTGCGCCGATGAATTCGGCCGCTACCGCAGGATCGTCAGGCGGGCTCTTCCAGTGCCTCCGCTTGGCCCGCGACCACGCCGGTCAGGATCGCCCGTGCGACCGCCAGCAATTCCGCGACCTGCGGTGAGGTGAGCTCGTAGGTGACCGACAGCCCCTCGCGCCGGGCCACGACCAGGCCGGCTCGGCGCAGAATCGCAAGCTGCTGCGACAGATTCGCCGGTTCGATGCCGATTTCGGTCAGCATCTCGGAGACCGCGTGTTCGCGCTCGCTGAGCAGTTCGAGAACGCGAATCCGGATCGGATGTCCCAGTGTTTTGAAGAACTCCGCTTTCATCTGATAGAGGGGCCTGCTCAGTCCGGGCACGTAATCACTCCCTATGGTTCGCGGCCGCGCGGCCTGCCCCGTCGCTCTTGATTGCAAAGTTTAGCAAGCAAGGAAAGTGTCGAGTTGTCGGCGCCCGCCGATCAGTCGGGCAGCCGCCACGGCGGATTGCGCCTGTTGCCGGCGGCGTGGAACAAGCACAGCCGGTGGCCGTCGGGGTCACGTAGCTGGGCCTCGCGCCACAGCCACGGCATATCGGCGGGGGGTTGATCGAATGTGATGCCGGCCTCGGACAGGCGCCGATATTCGCCGTCGAGGTCGTCGGTCTCGAAATACAGGGTGATCTCCTCGCCGGCCGGTACGGCGTCGACGCGGTCGACCGAGAAGGTGCTCTCACCGGCGGGACATTCGAACCGCAGATAGTGATCGTTCTCGACGATCAGTCGCAGGCCGAGCAGCCGGTAGAAACGCTCGGAGCGATCGAGGTCCGTGCTGCCGACGGTGACCTGGTTCAAACGCATACCGTCCAGTGTCGCCGCCGGGGTGCCGGATCGGCTAGCCCTCCTCGGGGGAGAGCGGCGGTGGGCGAGTCCCGTAAATCTGCACTGGCCCGTGGCCGCACCGGCGTGGTTCACGAGTGCCGCCGGGGCGGTCACTTCGCCTCGGTCGACTTCGAAACGGTTTGTCATGCAAACATTTCCGGCTCGACATGGAAGTGGTTGTTTCCGAGCGGTTTTGTCGGCTACCGTCCGGGGCCTCGGCGGTCGGTGGGGATGCTGGTGATCGAATGTCCAACGGCCGTCCGGTCGTTTCCGCGATACGGCGTGAAACCCGCCCTGACCGGCGAGGGGCAGAAGATGTTAATTCTCGGATCTGCCGGGTATGACGAAATACGCAGTCCGCAAATGTTATCGAAAGGAGGAACCCGATGATTATCGGTGATTTGTCTCAGGTCGTGAACATGGTCGTGGACTGGTTCGATCAGATGCGCGGCGTGATCGGCATCTGACTCCGGTCCCTCACCCACCCGCCGAACCGCACCGGATGCGGTTGGGCGGGTGGTTCTATCTGAAAAGCTTTCCAGCACATCACCCTTTTCGGATTCTGCGACGTTTCCTGACGGGCACAACACCTTCCGCTTTTCACAGAGGGGCGGCGTTCCTCACAGATGCGCAACGGCGAAGTCCGCCGCCTCGCCCGCCTTGGCGGTGTAGCTGGTCCGGTGCACTTTCCAGCTCGTGCCCTTCGGGTCGCAGACCGGATCGTCCGCGGTGCAGGTGTCGTAGGTGCGGCTCGCGTAGGGGCCGGTGACGCTGTGACCGACGCCGCGAATGGGGTTGCCGAACAACAGAATCGCGGCGATCTTCGGCGCCACCGACGCGGGCAGGGTGGCAACGATCGGCCCGCCGACCTTCGCGCCCACACTGCTGATGCCGATCGAATTGTCGACCACGTTCGCGCCTTGCGAGTACCCGACCAGTACGAAGCGCTGGTTCGGGCAGGCCTTCGCCGCGTCGGTCACATGGTTCACCAGGTCGCGATTGCCCTGCTGCACCGACCACGGTTCGACCAGGCTCGCCGGGTACTCGACGCGATAGGCACTGTGCGAGCTCGACAAGCGCTGTGCGAGTGCGTGATACACCGGGTTGCCGACGACCGCGCCGAGACCGGGATCGGCGCCGAGCGGTTCGCCGGTGCCGCGAGCGACGACGACGTCGACATCGGTGCACGCCGTCTGCGCCGCCGCGGGGGTGGCCGCCGAGATCCCGGCCACGGCGAAGGTAGCGGCGATCGACGCGACCGCGGAGGCCGCAGCTATCTCGCGGACGTGGCGCGGCCTCTGCCTGTCGAACAGTGCCATCGGCAAGTCTCCTCTGCTGATCGACCCGGTACCCGAGCGGCACCGATGCTGGTCAAACGCTAGAACCGCGAACGAGGTCAGGAGAGTCGAGGAGACGGTCTCCGTGATTGTCACCAAGACCCTCCGGCCTCGCTGGTCGGGTGCACAGGGGGCCGCAACTACCGAGCAGTCGGGCCCGGACGGTCGCGGCGCCGGCGATGTCTCAGTCTCGGTGCGGCCGGACGCTGTGCACGACCAGCGCGGACCGCAGGTACCACAGGTCCGGATAGCGGTGCGCGTGGAAGCCGGTGAGTTCGGCGATGCGTCGCAAGCGGTAGTCGACGGTGTTGGGGTGCAGGTTCAGCGTCTTCCCGGTGCGGCGCCGGTTGAGGCCGGCGGCGATATGGCAGCGCAACGTCGCCAGCAGTTCGGGGTGCCCGTCGAGCGGTGCGAGCAGAGCCCGCAGATGCGCCAGCGCCGGTCCGGGACGGGTGAGCTGGTATTCCAGTGCGAGCTCGTCGAATCCGTACAGCCCGCAGGGCAGTTCCAGCCGCTGCACGATATCCAGAAGTTCGTGTGCCCGCTCGGCGGCGTCGGCGATGTCGGTGATGGATGCCTCCACCACCGTGGCGGCGATCGAAAGATGTGCTGCCCGACCGATTTCGGCGACCAGGTGCTCGAGACCGGTGGCGGCCACCTCCGCTGCCGGAAGCAGAACCGTGCCGCCGGTCGCGGACAACGTCGACAGCGTCGCGCCGCCGGTCCGTTCCGCCAATGCGTGCCGAAGTCGTTGCGCCCGAATGTCTTTGCCGTCGTCGCCGTCGCAGTGCCGGTCGGGTTGCGTTGCCAGCGCGAGGACTCGATAGCGCTCGGCGATCGTCACGCCGTACCGAGCCACGATCTCGGACACCGGTTGACCCTCCAGCAGAGCCGAGAGCGCGGCCTCGTGGTCGTCTTCGGCTCGGTCGAACTGCCGGACGCAGGCACCGATGATCGTGGTGCTCATGGTGTCCAACAGATCCCCGACCAGCGTGGCGGCGGCGACAACGACGTCGTAGTGCCGGTGGGCCGTTGTCGCATCGCCCTGGCCGATCCGGTTCAGCACCTCCTGCACCGCGGCGTGCAGAGCGTTCACGACGTCGATCGACAGCCCATCGCGTGCCCAGGTCCGCGCGGCATCCTCGAGTCGCGTGGTGCAGTCGTGGGAAGAGGATGCGTGCAGGATCTCGACCGCGAGCCGCAGACAGTGCCGCTCGGCATCGCCGGCTCGCGTCGCGTCTGCCGCGACGCGCGCGAGAAGTCGGCCGATCATCGCCCGCGCTGTGTCACGAGCGTCGGCGGGTGCGGCCGGAGCCGGACGGTCCTCGACGGCGAGGACGCCCTGCGGCCGTCGGGCCGGGTGGTCGGTGGTCGGTTCGGACATAGGCTCACTCCCATCTGCCGGGAGTGCCAGCGTGCACAGCGTGCGGGGTCGCCCACATCGGCGAAACGACGTATATCGCGCCTTACGGGTGTGCTCTGGCGGCGATCCACGCGGCGATCTGCGCGCGTTTGCCGAAGCCGAGCTTGGTGAGGATGTGGCGAACGTGGGTATCGGCGGTGCGTGGGGCGATGACCAGCCGGACAGCGATCTCGCGGTTGGTCAGCCCCTCGGCGACCAGCCGGGCGACTTGCAGTTCACGCGCCGTCAGGGGTGACTGCGGCTCCCGGACCGCGGAGTCCTCGGCCTCTTCACGCAGGGCGTATCGGCGCGCCCGCTCGCGGGGCAAGGCGCGCCCGGCGGCATGGGCGCTGTCGAACGCGTCGGCGCCCAGCGCGGTGGCGGCCAGATCCCGGAATCTGCCGTGCGGCCGCGGCATGATCGCCGCCGGGTCGGCGCCCAGCAGGTCCCACGCTGTCGCCGCGGCACCGAACAATGTCGCCGCCCGTTCGGATTCGCCGCGCCGGGCCGCACACCAGGCCAGCGTCTCGAGATGGTAGGCGTCGCCGAAACGGCTGTCGCGCAAACGAGTCGAGGCCAGCGCGGTACGGGCAGCGGCTTCGGCGGCGTCCAGGCTGCCGGCCATCACCTCGATCATGGCGATACCGAACAGCGCCATATCGCGGTAGTAGGTGTCGCCCAGTTCGTCACTGCGCGCCGTCATATCCCGCAGGAGCCGAAGACCTTCCGCGGGAGAGCTCGCGG
Source organism: Nocardia sp. MDA0666 (assembly GCF_003023875.1). NCBI lineage: Bacteria > Bacillati > Actinomycetota > Actinomycetes > Mycobacteriales > Nocardiaceae > Nocardia > Nocardia sp. MDA0666. The sequence continues at coordinate 125,445 of NZ_PYHT01000014.1, read as the reverse complement.
TGTTGGCGATCCCGTGGTGCAACCGGGCGCGTAGTTCGTTGCGTCGATCGCCGTGGGCGCGGAAAACCGGCACCGCCGCGCCGGCCAGCTCGGCCGAGAGCCGGTCCTCGAGGCGGATCTTCGCCACTTGCGCGCGCACCACATCGGACAACGCGGCGGCCACCCGATCGCCGCGGTCCGCGGCGATCTTGTCGGCCTCGTCCAGCCTGGTGAGCGTGCCGGGAATGTCCGACAGCCATATCGAGAACTGGGCGCTGGTCGCCAGGCCGTAGGCCCGGGCGGGATGGTCCGGTGAGGTGGCGGCCAGCGCGCGGTCGAGCCGGGTGCGCGCCTCGCGGTTCGCGCCCCGCAACGTCCAGTATTCGACGATCCGCTGCGCCATCGGCAGCGCGATATCCGCCTCGCCGGGCTCGGTGAGCGAATACTCCAGTGCCGCACGGAGATTCGCGTGGTCGTGCCGCAACCGCCACACCCACGACGACTGCGAGGGGCCGATCCACTCGGCATCCGCCCGCGCCGTCAGCCGGTCGAACCAGTCGCGATGTCTGCGGGCGATCCGATTGTCGTCGCCGGCCGAGTGGAGTTCTTCCTGCCCGAATTCCCGGAGGGTCTCCAGCATGCGGTACCGGGCGTCGTCGGTGCCGTCCCGCTCCAGCACGGACTTGTCGACCAGCGCGTCGATCACGTCGAGCACGGCCGCAGGATCCACTCCATTACCGCCGCAGACGAATTCCGCGGCCTCGAGGTCGAAGGAGCCGGTGAACACCGACGCCCGGCACCAGACGAGTTGTTCGGCGCGCGAACACAACTCGTAACTCCACACGATCGTGGCACGCAGGGTCTGCTGCCGTTCGGGCGAGATCGGCGAACCGGTGGTCAGCAGCGTCAGCCTCCGGTCCAGGCGCCGGCAGATCTGGTGCAGTGGCAGCGAACGCATGCGCGCCGCGGCCAACTCGATCGCCAGCGGCACTCCATCCAACTGCCGGCACAGGCGTGCCACCTCGGCGGCGTTGTGCGGGGTGATGTCGAAATCGATCTGCGCGGCGACGGCCCGGTCGGCGAACAGGCGACTGCTGTCGTACCGCAGCAGTTCCGTCGGTCCGGCGGTATCCGGTGGTACCGGCAGCGGCGGCACCCGGAACGTCCTCTCCCCGGGGACCGCCAGCGATTGCCTGCTCGTCGTCAGAACCGTGACCTTGCCGCACTGAGTGAGCAGCGCCGCAACGAATTCCGCGCACGCACCGAGCACGTGCTCGCAGTTGTCCAGCACGAGCAGGACCTCGCGCTCGCGCAGATAGTCCAGCACCCGGTCGATCGCCGGCTGTTCGGAGCGGATCTGAAGATCGAGCCGATCGGCGACGACGTCGGCCAGGAGCGCCGGCTCGCGCAGCTCGGCCAGTTCGACGAAGTACACCCCGTCGCGATACGCGCGTGCGATATCCGCGGCGACCCGGAACGCCAGCCGCGTCTTGCCCACCCCGCCCGGCCCGGTCAGCGAGACCAGGCGCGCCGACCCGAGCAATCGGCGGACATCCGCGGACTCGCCGCGCCGGCCGACATAGCTGGTCAGCTCCGACACCAGCCCGGTACGCACCATCCGGTCGTCCACTTTCGTCCACGCACCCGCACTGTCAGGTCTCGGCAATCCTACTGAGCACCTTTGTCACCGTGCCCATGATTGCGGGAGGACCGAGCGAAGCGCCGACCGAACCAGGCCGCCTTGGCAGTCAGAGGCAGCTCGCCAGCCCACGCCGGAGAAAGACCAGGGCGACGAACCAGTAGCCCACGACAGAGTCCGCGCCGCTGATGGAACGAACTTCAAAACTGCCATAGGACGAGTTCGAAAGGACCGCAGATTGATTCGGCTCGTCGTTGTGCCGGCGGAGCGGCGAAGGCGCTCCCATTGTCGCCGACTCATGGTCGCCGTCCGCCCTGGCAGCCGTTGGTCAGACGAGCCGCGTCACGGACTCTCGCTCCGCCTGCGCCTCCGGGACGAGATTGCCGCACGCAGCCGATTTGGTCCAACAAGGGGGTAGTGAGGTAATCTCTTCGAGCACCCGCAAGCGGGAGCCACGGGCTGTGGCGCAGCTTGGTAGCGCACTTGACTGGGGGTCAAGTGGTCGCAGGTTCAAATCCTGTCAGCCCGACCGAGAAAATCCCCTCCGACCAGGGTCGGAGGGGATTTTCGTGAGTGCGGTTATGTCCGGAATTCGAGCCGATCTCACAGAAATCTCACGTTTTCGAGCCGTCCCCGCGCGCCCACCGCTCGAGGACCTCCGGTTGTCGGGGAAGGTCTCGGGGATGTCGATGTAGTGGGCTTTGGCCACCGCCTCGGTGTTGCCGAGCTGTCGCGCGGCCCGCTCGGGGTCACCGTAGGCGTTGTCGACCACCGTGGCGACCACCCGGCGGAACGTCCGTGGCGTCACCCAGACGTACTTCTCACCCCGTGCGGCCCGCCACACCCGCCCGAAGTTGTTCAGATTGCGCAGCGAGCCGTTGCGTGCCGGAAACAGCACCGCGTGGGGTGGCTAACCGGTTACCTCGAGGTCCTTCATCGCCTCCCGGCAGGCATGCATCGAATGCTCCGGTAGCAGCATCCTGCGCCAGCCGTGCACCGAGGTCGCCCCCTCGACCCTGCGCACCCCCGTTTTGACGGCTGCACGTGCGTCAGCTGCGCAACCGGTTCACCGACGTCTGGGACGGCCACGAGAACGAGATGCAGCCCTACCCGGTGCAGCGCATGATCACCATCCCGCTCCGCGATGCCGCCACCACCGAGAATTCGGTGGCCGGCCACATGAATCTTGCCGCCGGCCAGGCCGTCGGCCTGAACAACGACCTGTCCAGCGCGGGCGACATCCCCCGCCGCCCGACCGAGGAAGCGGTCGCGACGCTCGAGAGCTCGGCCGAGCGAAGCATGCTGTCCGGCTGAACTATCGCCGCCGAATTCGCCGACGCCCGCGTACCACCGGCGTCTGCAGTGTTGAACGCCGAGGACTGCGTGCGTCGTGATGTTTCGCCACGAATCCGTGATCACACCGTGCTGATCGAAGGTAGCGGCTAGGAGGCGTTCGCCGATGACGCTGAGCTACCATCGGTTTCGCTCTCTGGCTCCGAATAAGACTCCGCTTCAACGACTTCCGAACAGCCCTGGCGTGCGAGCAGCGCATGTCGATGCGATGTTCACGCGGAAGCCACTCGGGCACTCGGAGGTTTACTGGACGGTAGCCATGGCTAATCCGTGGCCGGGGCCTCCCTGTTTCACCCGATCGAAACTGCTCGACCTCTCACCGATGCACCCCTGATCGATTACTCGCTCCGGACCGCATCGGCCGCAAGTCAGAATGTTCGTCGAAAGGACTGAGGGACAGTGCATCACCTATGTTCGAGCTCGGCCATGGTTTCGTCGGCCGGTGGTGGCCGGTGACAGCCGAGATGGAGATCCTCGAACTGACAGACGAGTTCTACCAGGATCCGCATGCGACCTATCGGGCGCTGCGCGAGCGCGGTCCCCTCCATCGCATTCGATTGGACGGTGCGGTCGGCTGGTTGATCGTCGATCACGACGTGGCCAAGCAAGCCTTCGCGGAACCGACCATCAGCAAGCGCATCGGGTCGCCCGAAGGACAGGCCGTGCTGGCCAAAAACGGTGCGGCCGAGATGTTCAACACCGCCATCAGCGACAACATGCTGTTCGCCGATCCACCACAGCACACGCGTCTGCGCCGCCTCGTGGCGAAGGCGTTCGCGGGTCCCGCCATCCGCGATCTGCAACCGAGAATCACCTCGATCGCCGACAGCCTGCTCGACGAGATCAGCGCGCGAACGACTGTCGACCTCATCGACAGCTACGCGTTCCGGCTGCCGATCGCGGTGATCTGCGAGCTGCTCGGGGTGCCCGACGACGACAAGGCAGACTTCCGCTCGTGGACCGCCGTCGTCGTCAGCGACACGGCCACGAACGAGGAGCGCGCCGCCGCCGGGGTCGAATACTTCACCTACCTGACCAAGTTGATCGCCGAACGCACCGAGGATCCTCGTGACGACCTACTCTCCCAACTGATCGTCGCGAAAGACCACGAAGACCGGCTGGACCAGCAGGAGCTCATCGCCATGCTGCTCTTGCTGCTGATAGCGGGGCATGAGACCACGGTCAATCTGATCGGCAACTCAGTACTCGAGCTACTCCGCGAGCCCGCAATGGCCGAGCGGTTGCGGGCAGACCCCGAAGCCATACCCGCCTACGTCGAGGAGATCCTCCGCTGCCAGGGGTCGCTGCATTTGGCCACGGCTCGCTACACCACCGCTCCGATCACGTTGGGTGATAGAGACATCGACGCGGACCAATTCATCCTCATCTCGCTCGCCGCCGCCAACCGCGACCCCGCCCGGTTCGCCGAGCCGGACCGCATCGACCTCGAACGACCCGGGAGCCGGCACATCGCCTTCGGGCACGGCATCCATCACTGTCTCGGTGCCGCCCTGGCACGCATGGAGGCCACGACCGCGATCTCGAGGCTGCTGGCCACTTTCCCGGAGCTGTCGCTCGACGGCGAATTCAGCGATCTGACGTGGCGAAAGAGCCTGTTGATTCGCGGCTTGACCAGCCTGCCGGTCCGGCTGGCCGCACGCACAGATTCTCGCACCGGGCCCATTACCGACACGGACCGCGTCTCCGTCATGGCCTGACCCGGCCATCGACACGACGAGTGGTACATCGCGGCAAACCCATTCGGGCTCGGCCCCAACGATGTACCACTCACGAGTGAAGGAGCCAGGAGAGCGACGGGCACGGGTTCGGTGCAGATGTCGAGGAAGGTGTCCATCGCACGTTCGACGCGCTCGACCGGGTCGGCGGAAGCGTTCATCGCCACTCGAATAGGTTGGGCCGCTTGGGGTTCCAGGACTTCGATGACTGCCTCGAACAGGCCCTTCTTGTCGCCGAAGTGGTGGTAGAGCGCAGTGCGGGGCAGACCGGCTGCGCGCACCGACCGGATGTCATATCGCCGAGCTGGGTCGCGCTCGGCCGAGTACACCGGTCGTATTCCCCTGGTGAACCACCGGCGTTCATCGATATCGCCCAGACGCTATTGAGTCTGGACCGGCTCGTTCCACTGCACAGAGAAGTCTAGTTGCGGGGCGAACTGTCGGAGTGTGCTCTTTCTGCGGCTCGGGATCGCTCCCGCAGCTTTCGCACGTCAGCGCCGATCCGTCTCGGACATGGCGGGATATGGTGCTCGGGATCGAGCAAACCCTTGTTGCACCACCGCTGGCGCCACCGCCACGTACACCCGCCGATATGGTCCGAGGAGGGCCCGGGCGAAGGAGGCGGCGATGGTAGTGACGGCGGAGGCGGGTGTTGCGGCACCAGGATGGTTTAGGCGGGCCATTGCGGCACTGCCCGAACATCGCGAGGTCGACGTCGCGGGCGGTGTTGTTCATCTGCGGTGCTGGGGCAGGGCGGGGACGGCCGGTGTGGTGCTGGTGCACGGCGGATCGGCGCATTCGGGCTGGTGGGACCACATCGCTCCGCTGTTGGCGGGTACGCATCGTGTGGTGGCGCTGGATTTGTCCGGTCACGGTGACAGCGCTGTGCGATCCCGATATCCGATCGAGGGCTGGGCGGACGAGGTGATGGCCGCTGCCGCGGCCGGCGGGATAGCCGGACGGCCGTATGTCGTCGGGCACAGCATGGGTGGGCGAGTGAGCGCCGTGGCGGCTGCTCGGCATCGGGAATCGCTCGCGGGCCTGGTCGTCATCGATTCTCCGTTTCAGGAGCCGGCGGCAGAGTCCATCGTCGCGCAGTTGCTCCGCCGGCCGAAGACGTACCCGACGCGGGATGAGATCTGTGGCCGGTTTCGAACCGTCCCGGACCAGGAGGTTCTCCTTCCTTACGTCGCGCGGCACGTGGCGGAGGAATCGGTGCGAGACACCGGTGCCGGGTGGGGCTGGAAGTTCGATCCCGAGATGTTGCGCAAGCGCCTCGAAGACGGGCGTATCCCACCGCTGGGCTCGCTGCGGGCTGTGGACGCCTCCGTGCTCTACATCCGATGCGAACGCGGGTTGGTGACCCGGGAGCGGGCGCTGGAGATCGCGCGCATGTTCGGGCGACCCGCGACGGTGGTCGAATTGGCCGAGGCCGGTCATCACCCGATGATGGATCAACCGCTTTCCCTGGTGGCGACCTTGCGGACCGTCCTCGCCCAGTGGGATTCGCGCGATCGACCGGAATAATGGCGCGGCCCGCTCCGTTCGACGTCTTATGCCGAAACCTTTCTCGGAAGCCGAGCGTCAAGAGTTCCTGGCGGGCAAGCACATCGGAGTGCTGTCGGTCGCGGCTACCGACGGGCGTCCGCCCGCGGCCGCACCGATCTGGTACGACTACACCCCGGGCGGCGATATTCGCATCAACACCGGCGCGGCACGCCGCAAGGCCAGGCTGGTGCGGGAAGCCGGCGTGGTGACACTGACGGTGCAGCGCGAAGAGTTGCCCTATCAGTACGTCATCGTCGAGGGCACGGTCGTCGAGGCCGTTACCCCCTCACCCCGGGACGCGCGGGTGAGTATCGCCAGCCGCTATCTCGGTCCGGAGGAGGGCCGCGCCTTCGCGGACCGGATGGACGGCAACGACTCCGTACTGTTCACCATCCGCCCCGACCGCTGGATCAGCCAGGACTACTCGGGTGATCTCTGACAGCAATTCGAACACCTCGCGCCGGGCCGTGACCGATCGGAAGGTGAGCCGATCGACGAACGCCGTAGAGTTGAGTCAGGCGGTCGGTGGCCGCGCGAGCAGACGGTGGAGGCGAAGTATGACCGATGAGGAGATCGTCGTCGAGTTCGCCCTGACCAGGTTGGACAGCAGGAACGGCGACTTCGATCTGGAAGATGTTGCCGCCGCTGTGGTACGCCGCCTGACAGCTGACCAGAGGCTCGACCTCGCGACCCGTAACCTCGCCGCACGAGATGAGTTGCGGGGAGCGGTGTTCGAGTCGGCGGTTGAGCACGTGCTCAGGACTGTCTTGATTGCCCGAGGCCCTGTCGATTGACGCGCGCGGGGGCGCTGACAATGCTGATCGAATTGCGGCGAACGGCCGGTCGACCGGCGCTGTCGTGGTGTCCGACGGCGAGCGGGTTCGTCAGCCGACGGGCACCGGCGGATGCTCGGAAGGCGGAGTTTGAGCGGCGTAGTCGATGTCGCGGGTCTCGCGGACGCCCAGCAATGCGATCAGTGACAGCAGACCGGCCGCCGACAGATACAGGCCGACTGTGGCGATGTTGCCGTCGGGCCGCCATAACGCGACCGCGATGATCGGCGCCAGTGAGGCGCCGAGTACGCCCGCGAGGTTGTAGACGACCGCGGACCCGGTGTACCGGACGTCGGCGGGAAACAGTTCCGGCAGTAGCGATCCCATCGGCCCGTAGCTCAGACCCATCAGGGCCAGGCCCACGATGACGAACGAGACACTGAGCGAAACCGATCCCGGGACGGTGAACCACGGCTGGAACAACAACCCGAACACCGTGACCGCGGCGAGGGTCGCCAGCAGTGTCCGCCGTCGGCCGATCCGGTCGACCAGGAGACCGGCCACGGTGGTGAACAGGGCGAAGAACACCACGCCGATCAGCAGAATTGTCAGGAATCCGGTGCGGCTGAACCCCAGGCCTGCCTTCGCGTCCGAGGCCGGGTGCGCGGCCGCGGTGCCGTAGGTGAGGGTGAACGTGGTCATGAGATAGAACAGCACGTACGTCGACACGCACAGCAGGGTGCCGAGGACGAGATGGCGCCAGTGGGTGCGTACGAGCCGGGCGGCGGGCACCCGCGCGATATTGTCGGCGGCCGCGACATCGGTGAATACTCGGCTTTCCACGATCTGCAACCGTACGTAGAGGCCGACGACGACCAGGATCGCGCTGAGCAGGAACGGGATTCGCCAGCCGACGTTGTCGAAGGCGATCGTGCCCGTGCCGTCGGAGTGCGCGGGCATGATCGCGGTGAGCAGCAGGAACACCCCGTTCGCGAGGAAGAACCCGATGGGTGCGCCCAGTTGTGGCAGGCTCCCGAACAGCCCCCGCCTACCTGCCGGTGCGTTCTCGGTGGCCAGCAACGTGGCGCCGCTCCATTCACCACCGAGTCCGACACCCTGCACGAAGCGCAGCACCGCCAGCAGCACGGGCGCCCACAGTCCGGCGACGGCGTAGGTCGGCAGGCATCCGATCAGCACGGTCGCGGTGCCCATGATCAGCAACGAGGAGACCAGTGTGCGTTTACGTCCGATCCGGTCGCCGAAGTGTCCGAACACGACCGAACCGATCGGGCGCGCGAAGAATGCGAGCGCGAAGGTGACGAACGACGACAACTGTGCCGCGGTCGGACTTTCGTGTGGAAAGAACAACTTCGGGAACACGAGCACCGCTGCTGTGCCGTAGATGTAGAAGTCGTAGAACTCGATCGACGTGCCGATCAAACTCGCGACCACCACTTGTGATCGCCGATTGCCCGGGACGGAGTCGGTCCGGAGTTCGGTCATACGGTAGTTCCTTCAATTCATACCCGAGAGGCGCGCGGGCCAATTGTCCCAGTCCGGCTCACGCGGCATGCACGACCTGTAGGTGTCGCCGTTCTTGATTCGCATGAGGGGATTCTTGCGGAGGTGGTCCGTTCTGGCTCCGCTGGGGGTCGAGATGATCACAGGTCAGCCGTCCAGGGTGCCGCCTTCGCAGCCGCCGGTCCTCTCGTACGAGGCGACCTGAACGCGGACCCGGCCGATCGGACTGGGTAGGTAGTCGGCGTCCCGGCGGTCGGGGCCGGTCGACGGGTGCAGTCAGATCACGATGTCGGAGTACACCTTTGGATACAAGGTACCCGCCTCGGGTGTGGTCGAGTGATCCGGGTGGGGTCATGCAGTCGGTTGTGGGCGTGCTGCTGCACAATCAGGGGGCTATGGATTCGTTGTTCTCGATCGTTCCGCTGGCGGTGGTGGACTCCGCGAATATCCTTGCGTTGCTTGCGGTCTCCTTTGTGTGGATATCGAGCGCTTCGCGGTGGACGTATGCGAGGACTGCCGTGTCGTTCATGATCGGTGGGATCTGCGGGCTGGCGCTGACCCTGGTGTTCTCGTTCACGGTGATCCTGCAGCTTGTGCACCGAGCCCTCGGCTCGCTGTCTCCGGCGGCCGTTGCCGTGATCGTGGTGGTAATCGCGCTGCTGGTCATCGGTATGTCGGTGCACGGATTTCTCCGCCCACCGATGTCGCTGCCGGTGCATCGCGATCTGCACCCGGTCGCGGCCGTCGCGCTCGGTCTGATCATCTGGACGGCCCAGTCGCTGACCTCGGCACCGTTCTACGGGGCCGTTGCCGTCATGGCCGACGAGACCCTTGCCTCGCGCCTGAGACTGTCCACGGTCTTCGTCGTGATCGCGGTTGCGCCCGTCATCGCACTCGTCATCGCGCTCTTGCTCTGTCCCACCGAGGCCGGACATCGCGTGCTCGCCCACCTGCAGGCAGCACTGCCGATGACATCGCGGGTCGTCGCGGCAATCCTCATCGTCGCCGCCGTTGTCGCAGCCGCCATCGGACTCAGGATCATCCTCGGATAGCTGCGCGGGATGCGTCGATGGCCTCGCTCGCCGAGGTCGAGGCGCTCGTCGCGGAAGATCGGCCGACGCGGACACTGACCGCCGGCCGGGCGCGGTGGCAGACTCCTGCGGCCGCAGCCAGGTGGCAACAGCGGCGCGGTAGCGCTCGTCCTCGGTCGCAGAGAAATATCGGCGACGAGATCGTCCCGGCTCGCCGCAACTTTGTTCCGAGGCACATCTGTGCTCGTGAGCGGGTTGGTCGGTTGCGTCCGCGTCGGGCGGGTATGCGTGCGTACAGGGCGGCCAGTGGCGGGTGCCGGCGCCTCGCAGGTTGTGTCCTCGCCGCCGACGCCGAATCCGACGTTTCAGAGTGAGGACACCACCACCTGCCCTTCCCCTTGTGCCGGCCGTGGCGTCGGCGATGGCGGGGCTCGTGGCGATGAAAGGATCGACAGTGACAATCGACGACGGGCGCACTCCGAGAGTGGCGCCGCCGACAGCGAAGAGACCGTCGCAGGTCGTGGGCCGTTTATCGGGCTTCGATCGTTTTGCCACCGTCGTGTGCGGGGTGGCTTCGCGGGCGACGTTCTTCGCCTTCTGCGTGCTGCTGGTGGTGGTGTGGGTGCCCAGTTTCGTGTGGTTGCCGAGCCTGGATTCCTGGCAGCTGGTGATCAACACCGTGACCACGATCATCACCTTCATTCTGGTTGCGCTGCTGCAGAATACGCAGGCCCGCGCGAACGCGGCGGTGCAGCACAAACTCAATGCCGTCGCCGACGCGCTGGCGGATCTGATGGGCGAACTCGGCGACGAACATCCCCGACTGTGCCGCCACCGCGCCGAACTGACCGCCGCGGTCGGCCTCGAACACCACGTCTCGGCGTCGGAATAGCCCTGGAGCAGCGGCCGGAGCCCGCCTGACCTTTTCGGTACGGGCACGGTGCATACCGGCCGATCCGGTGTGGTCCATCGCGCGGCCGATCCGTTCCGGCCACCACGACAGCGCGGAACCTCCTCGGCCGCAGCCTGTTCGCTCACTCGGGATTGGTGATCCGAGCCAGGATGATGCCGCCGATGATCATGGACAGTGCCAGCATCCGGCCCGCGCTCACCGGGTCCTTCTGTACGACGATGCCGAGCACGATCGCGCCGGCCGCGCCGATGCCGGTGAAGATGGCGTACGCGGTGCCCACCGGCAGTGACTGCATGGCGTGGGACAGCAGGTACACCGCGATCGCCGCGAGCACGAAGCACAGCAGGGTGGGCAGCGGCTTGGTGAAATTCTGGGTCGGCTTGATGGACTGGGACCACGCGATCTCCACCACGCCTGCCAAACTCAGGACGAGCCAGTTCATTTCAGTACTCCTTGCCCAGGGTGCGGGCGGTGACGAGCGCGGCGGCGTAGGAGGCGTCGTGCTTGTCGCGTAGGTGGGCAAGAGCCGGGTCCTGGCGCGAGTTCACCAGTTCGGAATTGACGAAAACTGTGTCCTCGACGGCGAAATGGCCGGCGAAGAAGTCGCGCAGATAGCGCTCCTGATAGTCGTAGATCGCCTTCGGCGTGCCCGGCGAGTACGCGCCGCCGCGCGCGGTGACGACCACGAATCGGGTGGGGGCCAGCGACATTCGCGGGAAGGTGATCTGGTCCAGCCATGCCTTGAGGCTGGCCGGGATCGAGTAGTTGTACATCGGCGTGCCGATCAGCACGACATCGGCGGCTCGGAGTTCGGCCAGCAGCGGCTCGACGATCTCCCAGGCCCGCTGCTGGGCGGGGGAATCGACCAGCTCGCCCAGGCGGTCGAGGTCGGTGGCGCCGTGGGCCAGCACGCGGTCGCACAGTTCGGTCCAGCCCTCGTCGATGAACGGGATCGGATCGGCGGCCAGGTCGCGGTGGGTGTAGGTGGCGTCGGGGTGTTCGGCACGCCAGGCGGCGGCGAAGGCGGCGCTCAGTTCGCGGCTGATCGAGGTGCGGCGGGCGCTGGCGTCGAGGTGCAGCAGGGTGGTCATTGTCGAGTCTCCGATCAAATGGACAGCATGTCCGTTTACTGTGTCGATGCTAGAACCCAACTGGACAGATTGTCCAGTTGAATTCTCGGGGCTACAGTGAGCTGCATGGACAGCTCCGGCCTCCCACTGCTCAACGACCCGTCCGCGCCCGCCGAGCGCGCCGACGCCGCTCGTAATCGGGCCAAGGTGCTGGCCGCCGCAGCGGCGCTGTTCGCCGGGCGCGACCCGCGCACGGTCACCATGGACGACATCGCCAAGGCTGCCGGGGTCGGGCGGGGGACGCTGTATCGGCGCTATCCGGACGTGAGATCCATTGCCGTCGCCCTGCTCGACGAGCATGAGCGGGCACTGCAGGAGCAGCTGCTGCGCGGCGAACCGCCGCTCGGGCCGGGCGCACCCCCCGGTGCACGGCTGGCCGCGTTCTACGCTGCGATGGTCGAATTGCTGGACACCCACGCCCATCTGGTCCTCGGCGCGGAGACCGGCGGCGCGCGGTTCCGCACCGGGGCCTATCAATTCTGGGCGCTGCACGTACGCGCGCTGCTCACCGAAGCCGGTGTGGCCGAACCTGATTCACTCGTGGACGCGCTGCTCGCACCGCTCGCTGCCGAGGTGTACCGCCATCAGCGTGAGCGCGGGCTCGGCTCCGAGCAGATCGCCGCGGGGCTGGCGAAACTCGCGCACGGCATCCTGGAGGTGCGGGTGCCGTAGGTCGGTGTGGAGGGCGAATTCACTGCCCGAAGCTCACTCGATGACGGTGATCCCGGCATCTCGCAACTCGGCCAGTGCTGCCCGGTCGCCCTCGGGATGAGCGTGTACGAACGCACCGGCTCGGACGAGTACCGTCGCCTCGTAGCCGAGGCGTACCGCATCGCGCGCCGTTGCCGCCACGCACACATCGGTGGCGATACCGACGACGGTCACCGGGCCGACCCCGCTGTCGCGGAGCACCCCGGCCAGCGGTCCCAAGCTGCCGCCTCCGTTAGGCCTGTTGCGGTTCCAGGACCGGCCCGAGGACGAAGCCGTCGTCGGTGCGACTCATCCGAGCATGACGACCGGCGGCCACAGGTCCGGCGGGTGACCGACGTGTGTTGGGGGACTTCGGAAGTCGTCACGAACGGCAACGGGGGGCTTTGTGACGAGCCGTAGTCGCTGCGTCGAAAGACATTGTCTGCCATAGGATTTACTTCACAGGGCGGCGAATGTGAGCCCGTCGTGTCTGCACTGTCGGAGGGTCGCCCGTGAGCGCCGCCATTGATGCCGCCGGTTCCCGCACCTCGGAAAACCTGCCCCCGTTCGCATTACGTGAACTGACCATCCTCGCCGGCGGCCTGCTCGTGCTGTTGACCGCGCGATTGGGGCGGTATCCGTTGTGGGGCGACGAGTTGTACATGGTGCCGGCGGGACGGCGGCCGGCGTGGAGTTATGCCGATCAGGGACCGTTGGTGCCGTTGCAGGCTTATCTGTCGGATCTGGTGGCTCCCGGCTCGGCGGTGGTGTTGCGACTGCCGGTGGTGGTGTTGACGGTTGCGACGGTTCTGCTCGCCGCGGTGATCGCCCGGGAACTGGGTGGAGGACGGGCCACGCAGGTGACGGCGGCGCTCGATTATACGTGCACGCCGTTCGCGGTGCAGCAGTCGGCCGCGCTGAGCACCTTCGCCTATGACGCCGCGCTGACGACGCTCGTCTGCTGGCTGGTGATCCGGTGGGTGCGCACGCGCCGGGATGCGTTGCTGATCGCGGCCGCGCTCGCTTCCGCTGTCGATTTCCAGGTCAAATGGCTGATCCTGGCGGTCTGGGCGTTGCTCGGGCTGGGGGTGCTCGCGTGGGGACCGCGGCAGGTGTTGCGTCGGCCCGCTCTCTGGATCGGCGTTGCGATCGTGGCGGTGTCCATGGTGCCGGCGCTGGTGTGGCAGGCGCGGCACGGCTGGCCGCAGCTCGCCATGGGGGCGGCGATCGAGGGGGAGCAGACGACGATGGTCGACGGGCGATTCGCCTCCGCGGTGCGTGAACTCGTGCTGACCACGGGGCCGGGCGGGATTGCGCTGCTGATCGGGATCTGGGCAGTCTGGTGCTGTACGTCGGCGGTGCCGATCTGCAGCGGGAGTTGCCGGCTCGCTTCACGACCGTTGTCCCGGTGGCTCGTCTCGACGATCCGAGCGGATTCCAAGGGGTGAACTACGGCATCCGGTTGTCGTTGTGTGCCAACCCGATTCGTCCCTGGTCGCAGATATGGCCCGAACTGATGACGCTTCGCATCGACCACGGCGCCTGAGCCGCGCGTCGCGGCTCAGGCGGAGCGGCGTGACTGTCCCGCCCGATCCGGGAACGGCGATGTGGCCGTCGACGAGGTGCCGCCGCGAGCGATGAGTGCGGAGCGCAGATACCACAGACCTTGGCTTCGGGAAGGGTCGAAGCCGGTCAATTGCCCGATGCGCCGGAGCCGGTAATCGATGGTATTCGGGTGGATATTCAATTGCCGTGCGGTACGCCGGCGATTCATATCGGTGTGGAAGAAGATGTGCAGCGTCCGCAGAAGTTCGGGGTGATCGTCGAGCGGCGCGATACGCGTTTCCAATATCCGGCGTCCGATTCCCGGGCGGGTCAATTGGTATTGCAGCGCGAGGTCGTCGAATTTGTGTAATCCGGGGCCGATTCCGATCGATTCGGTGGTGTCGAGAAGTTCGTGAGTTCGTCGGGCGGCCGCGGGGACGGCGTCGGTGGCGCATCGGGTCATGACCGCGGTGACCGGAGCCGCGGCGTAGTCGGCCACCACCTCGACGGCGTGGTCGAGTTCGGGCTCGCCGCAGACGTCGGCGGGCAGCAGGATCGTTCCGCCGTCGACCGACAGCATCGCCAGTCCGCGGTCCTGGAATTGGCGGGTCAGCGCCGATTGGATGCGGCGCAGCTTGCGCCCGGCAACCACGTGCCGATCGAGACCGGGACGGTTCTCGTCGGGATGTGCGCCCACGTGGACGGCGAGCACGTAGTACTCGTCGGCGATCGGAATGCCGCATTCCCGAGCCACTTTCGAGCTCGCCTGCCCGGCGAGCAGCGCCGAGGTGAGGGTGTGGACGGCGGTGTGGTGGTCGCCGGAGGTGGCTTTCAGTTCGCGCACGTACGCCCTGCTGATGGCGCCGGTGCACAGGTCCGACAGCTCCACCGCGGCGCTCGCCCACGCGATGAGGCGGCCGCAACTCGGCTCGCCCGAGCGCGCGACGACGACCTCGAGGGCTTCGCCGAAGCCGACATGCATCGCGTGCAGCACCTTCTCGATCGGCAGGTCGGCGCGAGCCCATCGAGCGGCCGCGACCTGCAGGAACGCCGCGGGATCGGCGGTGCCGGCCGCGGTTCCGCGCTCGCTCGCCCACCGCATGCACACGCGGATCATGGCTTTCACGTCGCCGTCGAGCAGGGGGCGCGGCAGTGCGGTGAAGGGAGGGATTTTCGTGCGCAGATGCGACAGGAGGAGCTCGGCCAGGCGGTCGGCGTCGCCGGCGGTCAGGGCCCCGGGGCTCGGGGTGTGCGCGATCGGGGCTCGCGGCGCTGATCGGATCGTCACAGGTGACCTCCTCGTCACGGCTGCGGGGTGGTGTCCGGCCGCCGGCATGCTGCCGCCGTCCGGAATTCGAAGATAATGCGAGTCCTGGCTCACCTTCTACTCGGATTAGCAGACTGTTCTGCTGGTATCTGTTACTGATCTGAGCTGCGTAAACAGCTGCACTGGACGCAGTATCCAGAGCGGTGAACGCGTATAACTGTCCGACCGCTCACTTTTGCATGCGGTGCGATGGACGCTCGCGAGCCGGTGGTCGGCGACGCGGGCCCGTGCCGCTCCGAAGCCGGGTGCCGCGCCGGGAGCCGTCCGTCCGAAGCGCGGCCGAATCCCGCGTCCGATTGCGACTCAACGGGCGTAACGGCGCTGGCGACAATGCGTGTCGCGCACGTAAGCGATGAATTGTCCGTCCGGTCATCCCGCGATATCCGCACAGTGAAAGAACCGACTGTGTGGAGTCATGGCGCCCCCGGAATTGTTTCGTGAACCCGTGAAGACATCGTCGCAACGGTCGCCGCGCGCTCGATCGTCTCCGTAGCGTTTGCTCGCGAATTCCGGAAACGTCGATCGGCGACTTTCCGGGCAGCGAATTCGACGATGTCAGGAACACCATGAAAAAAAGTCTTCGCCGCAGTTGTACGAGTGCGGCCATTGTCGCGGCGGCCGCCGCACTCACGGTAGGGCTCACCGGCGTCGGCGCCGGCGCCGATCCCGTCGGCGATCAGCAGCAGGAGCAGCAGCTCGCGGAGATGATCACGCACGGGCTGAAAAATCCCTCCGCGCATGCGATCGCCGATTCCGGAAGCTCCGGCACCGGTTCGGCCTGCACCTCGGGCAGCGGCGCCGGTTCGGGCAACGGGTCCGGTGACTGCTATGGCGGTTCGGGTTCGAGTTCGGGATCCTCGGGTGGAACCTCCAGTGACACAGTGGGTTACGGTCCGGCGCAGAGTTCGTTCCTGGCCGCCTTCGGGTACGGGCTGCTGAATCCGGATGTCGCGCCGCCGGGGACCAATGACTGGAATTGCAAGCCGACCGCGGCGCATCCGGAGCCGGTGGTGCTGGTGCACGGCACGTGGGAGAACGCCTACGACAACTTCTCCTACATCAGCCAGCCGATTCACGACGCCGGCTACTGCGTGTTCACCTTCAACTACGGCAAGTCGAACCTGATCCAGGGCGGCGGCCTGGGGTCGGTGCTGCCGGGGACGAACGGCACCGGGTACATCCAGGACTCGTCGAAACAGTTGGCGCAGTTCGTCGATCGTGTGCTGGCGGCGACCGGGTCGCAGAAGGTGAATCTGGTCGGCCATTCCCAGGGTGGCGCGATGTCGCGGTGGTATCTGAAGTTCGACGGTGGTGCGGCGAAGGTGCATCACATGATGACCTTCGGCGCCACCAACCACGGCACCTCACTGGACGGCATCGGCGCACTGGGACGGATGATCAACAACCTCGGCATCGACGTGCTGGGCCTGGTGGAGATCTTCGTCGGCCACGCGGGCATTCAGCAGACGATCGGCTCGGATTTCGTGAACCAGCTCAACGCCGGCGGGGACACGATGCCGGGGGTCGACTACACGGTGGTCGGCAGTCGCTACGACGAGATCACCAACCCCTACGATCTGACGTTCCTGAAGCCCGGCCCGGGTGCGACGGTGGACAACATCACCCTGCAGGACGGATGTGAGCAGGACGTGTCGGATCACCTGACGATGATGTATTCGCCGCGGGTGCTCTCGATCATTCTCCATGCCCTCGATCCGGCTCAGACCCCGGCGCTGACCTGCAGCTTCAACCCGTGGCTGGTGGGTGGCGGCGGCAAGCTCTGACCCCGTGATGCTTGCTCGCCGGTGTGCGGGAGGAGTCGTGGACCTCCCGGCGCACCGGCGGGCATCCTCCGCCGCGGGACCGCGGTGGGTGTTACCGACACTCCCCATCGCAGCCGTCCCAGCGCGGCGGCCGTGCCCACCGGGTGGATCGACCACCACCCGGTGGGCATCTCGGCTCTCGATGCCCGCCACCGCGCGTCCGAGGCGTTCGGTGTCGACGACGAATCCGGAGGTACCCATGCGCGACTTGCACTGCTACGCCATCGATCCCACGGTCGGCCGGTTGTTCGGCCGCCATTTCCACGGTGTCCGGCTGCAACCGCTCGAGGACGGATACGGCTGGGTCGTCTACGGGCATCCGCCGGCCAGGAGGATCGTCGCCGCACTCGTCTGCGCGGCGCGGCAACGCGGTTCGTTCGCGGAGTTGCGCGACTGCTGCACCTATATGGATCTGTGTGACGGGATGGAACGCTGGTGGGTGACCGACCTGTCGGCCGACAGCGACGGCTTCCTGTGCTGGTATGCCCGTGACCGGGGCTATCCCGGCGCGGTACCGATCACGACGATCGTGCCGTGAGCCGCCAGCGTGCGATGTCGGCGCCGATGTCGGTGGCCGGGGGTTCGTGGTAGAGCCATTCGCGGGCGAGGCGGTGCCAGTTGTTGGTGGTGTGCAGTTGTCCGAGGACGGCGTAGGTGAATAGGTCGGCGCGGCGGGAGAACACGTGCTCGGGTGGCAGGCGCTGGTGGCGCATGCCGCTGAATTCCGCGGCGCGGGGGTCGACGGCGAGTACCACTGCGCTGGTGGCCAATTCGGGTGTGACGGTGATGTCCTCGTCGATCAGATGCCAGCCGGTCGCGGCCCAGATGTAGCCGAGGCATTCGTCGGGTGTGACTCCGGCCTCGGGATCGACGATGCCCTGTGCCACCCAGGCGTGGTAGATGTCCTCGGCGCGGTATTCGCCTGCGGCGCAAATGATGTCGCGTTCGAGTTCGACGTCGGCGGGACTCATCGCGGTGTAGAGCCCGAAGTCGACGAAGGCGAGCCGCCCGTCGGAGGCGAGCATGATGTTGCCCGGATGCGGGTCGCCGCAGAACTCGTGGTCGGTGAACAGAGAGGTGATGTAGAAGCGGTAGATCAGCTCCCCGAGGCGGGTGCGGTCGGCGTCGGGCAGGGCGCGCATGTGCCCGAACGGCTCGCCGTCGACCAGTTCGGTGACCAGAACGTTAGGGCCGCAGCAGGATTCGATGCTGTCGGGCACGCTGATATAGGGATGGCCGCGGTAGCGGGTCGCCACGTGGTGCTGGGTGCGGGCCTCGCGCGGATAGTCGAGTTCGCTGCCGATGTTGCGGGCGATCTCGGCGAGCACCTCTTCGTCGGCGGCGCTGGGCAGGACCGCCTTCCAGAGGCGGCTGATCAACATCAGATTGCGCATATCGGCTTCGACCGCGCGGTCGACACCGGGATATTTGACCTTGACCGCGACCGCTCGTCCGTCGCGCAGCCGGGCGCGGTAGACCTGTCCGATGGAGGCTGCGGCGATCGGGGTCTCGTCGAAGTCGGCGAAGATGCGCGCCATCGGGCCGAGGTCGTTCTCGATCACCGTGCGCATGGCGGAGAACGGGAACGCCGGCGCCTGATCGCGCAGTTGCGCGAGTTTGGTGCGGAACATCTCGCGTTGTTCTTCCGGCAGCAGATCGAGGTCGAGCACCGACAGCATCTGCCCGAGCTTCATCGCGGCGCCCTTCATGCCGCCGAGCACGGTGACCAGTTGCTGGGCGGCCTGCATCGCCGAGCGTTCACTCAAGCGCCGGCGCGCCTCTTCGGTGCGGCCCATCATCGACAGCCGCGTGCCGACCCCGCGCAGCGCCTGCCCCGCGGCGAGCCGGCCCATCTTGCTGCCGCGCGAGATGCGGCCGTGGGGGACCCGATTGCTCACTGCTCGACCTCCATCGCTTCGGACCTGGCGCGTGCCGCTCACCGCGCCGGACCGAGTGCGGGGGCGAGGCGAGGCCAAGCTACCGGCCCACCCGCGAGTGTTCGGCCGTCCGGCTCCACTCGCGTGAATATCACGAAAATCCGGCGCCGAAGTCGGAACAGCACACAGACCGCGGACGAGCGCTGCGAAAAAAGAGGTTTGGGCTCGCGTGAGGGGGGTTGTATACGAGTGTGATGTACGGCGGTGACGAGGAGATGAGTGTCTTGGTGGATGACAGCGGCTTGAGCGTCGAGGTCGACCGGACCGGCGGCGCGCTCGTCATATCGGCGCACGGCGATGTCGACGCGATGACGGCCGACCAACTGCAGAGTGTGCTGGACCGGATGAGCGAGGCATTCGAGGACGCCGATCAGGCCGCGCCGGTGATCGATCTGTCCGGGGTGGGTTTTTTGGGATCGGCCGGGCTGAGTGTGCTGCACGCGGCGGCGACCACGGTGACTCCCCGCCGGTTGCGCGTGGTCGCATCGGGTGCGGCCAAACGCGTCATCCAGGTCACCGGTCTGGATCGGATGGTCTCGGTGTACGACGATCTGCCCAGCGCAGGTGTGGTCGCTCGGTGATCTGACACCGGTGGGCCGACAGCAGAACGCCGCCGGGTGGCATTCCCGGCGGCGTCCGTATCTGGTCGACGTCCCACAAGCGCCTCTCGGCGAGTGGTCGCTCGTAGCGACTGAAGGGTGCGGCCCGGGGCTGTTCGGACGCCGACTCGGGGTTCAACCGCGATACCCGGCGCGCTATTTCCGTCCCGACCTGTGACGTGACCCACGCGTGGCGACCTTGTACCGGCAACGTTGCGCGGGTCCGCCGGGAGGACGACTCTGGATGCCATGCGCGCCCGTGACGTGGAGATCGGGCATACCTATGTAGTGCTGGTCCCGCATCGACTGCCGGCCGCCCGCTATCCCGATCGCGAGCGACTGGGGACCTCGATGTGGGTGGCGAGCCTGTTGACGGGTGCGCGTTTCCGGCTCACGGCCTCCAACGTCGACTACGACACCTGCCCGGTGACGGTCGAGGGACTGCGACTCATCGAACGCTCGCATACCGAGGTCACGCTCACCGACGACCAGGCCGCAGCTCTGGGCCTGGCCCCGAAACAGGGATATCGCGTCGTGGGGTCGCTCGTGGACCGCACCGGCCACGTGGCGTGCCTGCCCTCGATCGAACCGATCCGGGTGCCGGTACGGTGGCTGCGCCCCGCCGACGACCCCCGCTTGGCGCGGAGCAGTCACCGCGACGCGGACCTGTGGCCCTTCATGTGAGCCGCGCCGCGAAACGACGCGCGGTTTTCGGCACTGCCGTCCCGGACTCCGCTACCCGCACGGTCTCCACCGGCCATAATCGTTTCGTGCGGCGCAACGGCATGGACAACGAACACGGTCACCCGGCAGGGGAGACGGCACCGGCTGAGCCGAGCGGCGTGCCGCGGGTCGGATCCTTCCGGTTCTGGTTCGCGACGCGACGCTGGGAGTGGTCGGAAGAGGTGTACCGGATGCACGGCTACACCCCCGGCAGTGTGGTGCCGACCACCGAACTGCTGCTGTCGCACAAACACCCCGACGACCGCGACGATGTGGCCGCGCGCATCGCCCGCGCGGCCGACTTGGGGGAATCGTTCTCCAGCCGGCATCGGTTCATCGACACCGCGGGCACTGTGCACAACGTGATGGTGGTCGCCGACCGTCTCTACGACGAGGCCGGTGCCGTCACCGGCACCGCCGGCTTCTACATCGACCTGACCGAGACCCTCGCCGAGAGCGAACGCGAGACGCTGTCGGCGGCCCTGCCCGACGTGATCGAGCATCGCGCGGTGATCGAACAGGCCAAGGGTGTGCTGATGCGGATGTATCGGGTCAGTGCCGAGCAGGCGTTCAAAATCCTGTCCTGGCGCTCCCAGGAGACCAACACCAAACTCCGCGATTTGGCCGCCCAGCTGATCGCCGAACTGCCGACCCTTCCGGACGCGCCGCCGCAGACGCTCACCGCCTTCGACCATCTGCTGCTGACCGTCCACACCCGCATACCGGGCCGTCCCCGCTGAATCAGGCGCGGGCGCGCTCGCGGGCCAAGGCCCGGTCGCGGTGTTCCTCGAAGCGGGGGATCTGCACCAGTTCCATATCCTCCAGGAAGGCGCCCAGTCGTTCCCGGGCCTGTTCGCCGCGGCGCCCGAAGTCGGTGCGGCCGAAAATGTTCCATCGCCGGATCACCGGTTCGAGCACGTCCTCGTAGTGCTGGCGCAGATCGTAGACGCCGTGTTTGGCCATCAGCACGCCATTGCGGCGGAAGTCGGGCATTCCGGCGCCGGGCATCCTGAAGTTCTCGACGATGAGGTCGATGGCCGTCATCGCCTGATCGGGAACGAGATCCAACGCGGCCGCGCACAGGGTGCGGTAGAAGATCATGTGCAGGTTCTCGTCGAGTGCGACGCGCTGCAGCATGCGGTCGGCGATCGGATCGTCGCATACCTTGGCGGTGTTGCGGTGGCTGACGCGGGTGGCGAGTTCCTGAAAGCTCACGTACGCAACCGAATACAGGAAACCCGCCTCGCCGTCGAGGAGCCGGGCCACCCCCGGGGTGAAGCCGTTGGTCATATGGGTCATGCGGGTGTTCTCGAGCGCGACCGGGTCGACGCCGCGGGTGACCACGAGATAGTCGCGCAGCACGACGGAGTGGCGGTTCTCCTCGGCGGTCCAGCGGCCCACCCACGTCCCCCAGGCGCCGTCCTGCGAGAAGTTCTCGGCGATCTCGCGGTGGTAGGAGGGCAGGTTGTCCTCGGTGAGCAGATTGGTCACCAGCGCCGCCTTCGCCACCTCGCTGAGCGTGGATTGCCCGGGCTCCCAATCGGTTCCGCCGAGCATCGCGAAGTTGCGCCCGGCGTCCCAGGGGACGTAGTCGTGCGGATGCCACTCCTTGACCATCGACAGATGCCGGTTCAGCGCCGTGGCGGCGACCGGTTCGAGTTCGGTGAGAATTTCCCGTTGCGTCAACTCTCGTGCCACGCTGGTGATCTACCTTTCCGTGTCGAATTCGACCTCGGCACAGGGTGTGACGAGGGTAAGGTCCGCGTCGTAGCGGCGATACAGCAGATGTCCGCGCCCGGTGAAGGCGTCGAGGTAGAACAGGAACGGCAGGCCGTGCTCGCACAGCCGCTCCACCGCGCCGGATTCGGTGAGGATCGGGGTGGGGCGCGAGTGCACCGTGAAGATCCGGCCGCCGGTATCGGACGGGGGATGCATCCGCGACCGGCGCGCCAGCCGCAGCCCCGACGGACCGGCCCGGTAGACGACGGCATCCTCACCGGTTTCGGCGTCGACGAACAGGTGAACGTCGAAGTCGAGCGCGTCCATCACCGCCGCGGCCGACTTCGGGCGGAGGGTGTCGAGCGCGAATACCTTGCGGCGCACGATCTTTCCGACGGCGGCGTCCGCCAGCGCCGGTCGTGCCGGATCCGGCCAGTCCCGGACGGTTCCGCCGGTGAGTTGGCGTTCCAGCCGGACCACCACCGACAGCACCTCGTTGGGCCCGCGGGTGCGCACCTGCATCCGGACCGGGCGATCGTGCCGGGCGAGATTCACCTGCACCAGAAGAGGTTCGGTATCGCCGGCGGCGGCGGTGATCCGCACCCGGGCGCCGCCGGTGACGCAGTGGCGCGCCAGCAGCCGGCCCACCGCGCCGACCACGCGTTCGGCCTCGAGTGCGGGTACCGGCCCGCGGGGGAAGATGACGATGTCCGGGAACGCTGTCGACGACCATCCCTGAGAATCCCGCACCACCCGCTCGACCTCTCTCGCTCACCCGACCCGTTTCGACGCACGACAACTGTGCCGAGGCGCGGGGCGGCGCCCAAGAGGCGAAAGTCCCTTCGATGACGCACGAAATGCCCGATCGGACATTCCGATCGGGCTTCGGGCGGGCGGAGGTCAGACGGTTGTGACGACCTCGTCGTATTCCAGCCGCGGGGAGCGCGGATACCAGGCGTCGGGGCCCGGCTTGCCGATGTTGACCACGACCAGCGCGCTGTGCGTGCCCTCGGGGAAGAATTCCTTGTCGACACCGGCGGCGTCGAACCCGTTCATCGGGCCGGCGGCCAAGCCCGCGGCGCGGATGCCGAGGATGAAGTAGCCGATCTGGATCAGTGCGTTGAACCGCGCCGATTCGGCCCGGTAGTCGTCGTCGGCGAAGTAGTCCTTGGCGTCGGGGGCGTGCGGGAAGACCTTGGGCAGGTGATCGTGGAAATTGAGGTCGGCGGCCAGAATCGCGGTCAATGGCGCCTTTTCGGTCTTGGGCTTGTTGTTGTCGAGCATATGCTCGACCAGCGCGGCGCGGGCTTCGGCGCCGCGAACCAGCACGATCCGCAGCGGCTGCTGATTCATCGCGGTCGGCGCGTATTTGACCAGCTCGTAGATCTCGCGGATCTGCTCGTCGCTCACCGGCTCGTCGGTGAAGGTGTTGGCGGTGCGAGCCGTGCGGAACAGCAGGTCCTGGGCTTCGGCCGCGAGGGGCAGGTGCGTGGTGGGCTGAGCGGTGCTCACAGCGTAACTCCTTGTAGGGGTGAAGGTTTCGTTCAGTCGTGGGTGACTCGGCGGGAAAGGGTGCGCAGTTCACCGTCGACGCGGACGAGCACGTCGTGCACCACACAGCTCGGCGCGATCTCCGGCGCCGCGCCGGGCCGGATCTTGACCACCAGGCAGTACATCGTGGCGCCGATGCTGCCGTCGTCGCGCGGGGAGAGGTTGATCATGTTGAACCAGTGCCGGCGCTGCATCGGATCGCTGTCGAAGCGCTTGTGGAACTCCACCAGATCCGACACGATCCCGGCGCGGGTGCGCGCGGGCGGGCGGCCCGGCGTGTGCTCGAATTCCGCGTCTTCGGTGAAGGTTTCGGCGTAACCGGTGATATCGCGGTTGTCCAGGCGCTGCATCTGATCGGCGTAGAACTGCTGGACCTCGGCGTACAGCTCGGCACGGCTGGCGACAGTGGTCATGGACGGCTCCTCGGAAGACGGTGTGGCCGCCGGTGTTCCGGGCGGACCTCGATCGCGCTCCACGGTCGCCGACGGCGCTCGAGATTCGGTCGAGCCCGCGCCGGTTTGACCGGTCTTATAGGGCCTTTCGCGACGCTGGTGGCCGGACGGGCCGGCGTAACCGGATCCAGCACCGATGGAGGAGATATGGCGGACAGTCAGCGTGTGGCGCTGGTCAGCGGAGCGACCAGCGGAATGGGCTTGCAGATCACGAAAAACCTGGCGGCACAGGGTGTTGCGGTGTTCATCTGTGCCCGCGACGAGCAGCGGGTGGCCGATACGGCCAAGCAGTTGCAGGACGACGGGTTCGCGGTGGACGGGGTGGGCTGCGACGTTCGCGACGCCGCGCAGATCCGGGAGTATGTCGACGCCGGGGTCCGGCGGTTCGGCCCGGTCGACATCCTGGTCAACAATGCCGGTCGCAGCGGCGGCGGCGTGACCGCGCAGATCGAGGACCAGTTGTGGCTCGACGTGATCGAGACGAACCTGCACAGCGTCTTCTACGCCACCAAGGCCGCGCTCACCGCCGGAGGCATGCTCGAACGCGGCAGCGGCCGGATCGTCAACATCGCCTCGACCGGCGGTAAGCAGGGTGTGCTCCACGGCGCGCCGTATTCGGCCTCCAAGCACGGGGTCGTTGGCTTCACCAAGGCACTGGGGCTGGAGCTGGCCAAGACCGGGATCACGGTCAACGCGGTCTGCCCCGGATTCGTGGAAACGCCGATGGCCGAACGGGTTCGGGAAGTGTATTCGGGTCTGTGGGGTGTCGATACCGACGAGGTGCACGCGCG
The DNA here is from genome assembly GCF_003023875.1 of Nocardia sp. MDA0666. Classification (NCBI taxonomy): domain Bacteria; kingdom Bacillati; phylum Actinomycetota; class Actinomycetes; order Mycobacteriales; family Nocardiaceae; genus Nocardia; species Nocardia sp. MDA0666. The sequence continues at coordinate 100,665 of NZ_PYHT01000014.1, read as the reverse complement.
CGTGAGCGCCCGGGTGCCGATCGGCCGCTACGTCCAGGTCGACGAGGTGGCCGCGATGGTCGACTACCTGATCTCGCCGGCCGCCGCCGCCGTGACCGCACAGGCATTGAATGTCTGTGGCGGCCTGGGCAACTACTGACCGCGGAGCGCCGTCATGACGACAATGGACGAAAACGCCACGCCCACACCGGAACTCGATGCCGCCCAGCACGACTACCTGCAGATACTCGACGCCATCCAGTCGGGCGCGCTGCGGCTGCTGGCAGGCTTCCCCGCACAGCCCAGCGGCCTGCGGATCCAGGTCGGCGAGGTGACCGTGGAGGCGCAGTGGCCGCAGGGCCCGGGGGAGGCGGCCGTGAGTGCCGGCGCCGCACCCGCACCGGCACCCGCAACCGACGCCGCGACCGAGGTGCCGGTGACCGATCCGGCGATCCGCGCACCCAGTGTGGGCGTGTTCTATCGGAGCCCGCAGCCCGGTGCCGAGCCCTTCGTGGCGGTCGGCGACCGGGTGTCGCCGGGGCGTCAGGTCGGCATCGTCGAGGCGATGAAGCTGATGATCCCGGTGACGGCCGAGGCGGGCGGGGTCGTCACCGCGATCCTCAAACAGGACGGTGATTCGGTGCAATTCGACGAACCTCTGTTCTCGTACTCGCCGGAGTGATCACGGGCGGGCGGACCTGCGCCAGGTGAGAATGCGGCGCTGGGTCCGCCCGTCCACCTGCGCGGCACCGATGAGCGTCAGCACGTCGCCGTCGAGGGACATCTGCCGTACCTGCTCGGTGCCGGCCCAGGCCGGATTCGAGCACACGCTGATGGCGTGCACCACCGCCATTCCCGCCGTGCGCCAGGTTCCGGCGTAGCCCATGAACGGGGGCGCCGCGGTGGTGTCGCCGGTGCGCATCATGCTCACCGAGACCGAGCCCTGTGCGGTGTAGATCAGCAGACCGCGCGGCGCCGGGCCGAGCGGCCCTTCGCTGCGCACGTCCGCGTCGTCGATGTCGTAGTAGGACACCAGTTCCCAGGTGCCGACGAGATCAGTCGCAGTCATGGGCCTCACGATGCGTGCCGTCGCTCGAATCATGCTCGAGCGTTCCCGCGGGCGTAGTCGTAGGAGGCGCGTACCAGCTGCCAGACCTGTTCCAGTTCGTCGGCGTCGCGCGGGCCGTAGACCATCAGCAGCGTCGCCGGCAGGACGCCGGCGCGGGCCATCGGATGCTGTTCGGCCCAGCCGGCCGAAACGGCTTCGGCGGCAGCGGTTTCCGGTAGGCGCAGATGCAGGCTGCCGTCGGCGTGCCCGTGCAGGTGCACGAATTCGGTGCCGGCCAGGAAGGCGTCCTCGGGTCCGTGCGCGAGGTCGGGATGCAGATGCAGGGCACGGGTGTCGGGCAGCGAGACCGCGCTGCGGGCGGCCAGCACACCGTCGAGTGTGATCATGCGCGCCCACAGCGCTTCCTGCAGCCGGACGTCCGGATTCTGGGTCAGCTGCTGATGAGGATTGTGGGGCCGGGTGAGCGGGCGTTCGCCGCGCCGCCTCGGCAGGCGAAGGTTTCCGTGTGGTGCCGTCGCAGTCATCACTGTGCTCCTCTCGCGCCGGTAAAGGCTTCTGGTCACACAGTAGTTTCCAAAGTATAGTAGTTACCAAATGGAAAGTGCCTAGGAGTGATCATGACGCCCGTCACGCCGCCGCCCGTCGCCGATCCCTGTCCGATCTCGCCGGTGGTCGACCTGTTCTTCGGCCGCTGGTCCACCCAGGTGCTGTGGGTGCTGATCCACGACGGCCGGATGCGGTTCAACGAAGTGCAGCAACGCATTCCGGGTGTCACGCCCAAAGTGCTGACCCAGCGGCTGCGTCAGCTCGAACGCGACGGTCTGGTGCAGCGCACCTACCATCCCGAGGTCCCCCCTCGCGTCGAGTACGCGGCCACCGCGCTGGCCGCCACCCTGACTCCGTTGTTCGACGGTCTCGCGCGGTGGTCGAACGAGCACCTGGCGCAGGTGCTGGCGGCCCGCGCCGCCTACGACGCGGGCGAACGCTGAGCCGCCGATTGCAATAGCAGTTCGGCGAATTCACGCGGCATGGTGATCATGCAGTCGTGCCCGGTCGGCAGAATCTTCAGCCGTTCGCCGGGCAGGTCCGCAGGAGGAAGAGTCCGCGGCATCGCCGCGCGCATCGCCTTGAAGGCCTCACCGCCCTCGCTGCAGTGGATGTGGGTGACGGGAACGAGGGCCAGATCGTCGGGATTGCGCAGGGTCAGCGGCTGGTGAAAAGTCTTCAGCGACTGGGCCGTCAGCATCGAGGCCACCCAGCTCAGGTCGGGTTCCTCGGTGACGCCGTTGATACCGCTGTCGCCCATCGGCTCGGTGGGTGGCGGCACCCGCCAGCCGTCCCCGACGGCCGCGGCCGCGGTGGTGAACGCCTCGACCATCTCCGGCATGATGTCGGCGACGGCTTCGCCGTCTCGCGGCACGAAGGTATCCACGTAGATCAGCTCGGCGATGCGGTCCGGGAACCGGTCCGCGAGCGCGGTGACGACGATTCCGGCGTAGCTGTGGCCCACCAGGATCAGCTCCCGCAGATCCTCGGCGACGATCAACTCGGCGAGATCGTCGACGTGGGTGTCGAGTCCCACGTCAGGGGTGAGGTCGTCGGCGCGTTCGCCCATGCCGGCGAGTGAGGGCGCGAAGACACGGTGGCCGGCCGCGGTGAGCAGCGGGGTCACCCGCTGCCAGGCCCAGCCGCCGTGAAACGCGCCGTGAACGAGGAGATAGGTCGACACGACAGGTCCTCCTGGGTATGGGGAATCAGGTACTGGAAACGAGCTGGTCGCCGTGTGCCGGCGGGACGTGCTCGGGCCGGATCCCGAGGCCGATCACCCGTGCCACCACGTGCGAGAGTCCGGGGAAGCGACGCAGCAGCCGGGCCAGCAACGGCTTGTCGGTGCTGGGTCCTCCCGCGTTCGGATACAGGTCGGCGAGCAGACGCAATTGCGCGAATTGCACTACGCGCATAGGGAATTCGCGGCGGCGCTGCACCGCGCGCAACTGCGCGAGACTCGGGACACCGCCCGCGGCCAGGGTCGGCGCGAGCAGTCGCGCGGCGGCGACCGCGTCCTGGACCGCGAGATTGATACCGACGCCGCCCGCCGGCGACATCGCGTGCGCGGCATCGCCGATGGCCAGCAGGCCGGGCCGCCACCAGTGCCGCAGGCGGTCCACCCGCACGTCGAGCGGTTTCACATCGTCCCAGTCGCGGATCGCGGTCTCGAGCCCCGGCGCCAGTGCCGGATAGATCGCCGCGAGCTGCGCCCGGAACCCGGGCAGGCCGGCGGCGCGGATCGGCTCGAAACCACCCTTGGGGATCATGTAGGCGACCTGCAGATAGTCGCCGCGATCGATGCAGACGATGAAGAACCCCTTGCCGCTGCGCACGGTCGGCAGGCTTTCGCCCTCGGGTTTGCCCACCCGGAACCACAACACGTCCATCGGCGCCCGGCTCGCCGCCACCGCGAGCGCACCACTGGTGCGCACCAACGAATTCCGTCCGTCGGCGGCGATCACGAGACGGGCCCGCACCTCGACCGGACCGTCCGGGGTGGCGGCGCGCACACCGTCGACGACGCCGCCGGACTCGAGCAGTTCGGTGACCTCCGCCCGCTGCAGCAGACGGAATCCCGGATACCGGCGGCCGGTTTCGGCGAGGAAGTTCAGCACGTCCCACTGCGGCATGAACGCCACGAACGGGAACCGGCCGGGCAGCCGGGCGAAGTCGGCGAACACGACCGGCCCCAGCGCGGTCGCCATCGGCAGCCGCGCGGCCCGCACATGCGGCAGCCGGAGAAATTCGTCGGCGAGCCCGAGTTCGTCCATCACCGTCAGCGTCGACGGGTGGACCGTGTCACCGCGGAAGTCGCGCAGGAAGTCCGGATGTTTCTCCAGCACGAGAACTTTCGCCCCGGACCGGGCCAGCAGTACACCGGCGACCAGTCCCGCCGGTCCGCCGCCGATCACACACACATCGACGGTCTCGACTGTGGCCGTCTCTCGCTCGCTCAGGCCAGGCACGTCGGTACCCGGCCGTCGTTGTAGCCGACCATCTCGTCGAAGATGGCGAGCACATCCAGCGGCGCGCCCGGTGCCGCGCCGTCCGCCTCGGCATAGGCGCGATGAAGATTGCCGACCACCCGCTCGGCATCCACCAGATCCGCGAACTCGCCGGGATCGGCCTCGAGTGCGATGCCGAGCGGAGTCAGCCCCAACGCCCGGCCGTCGAGCGCCAACCTGTCGATCCATTCCAGATACCGGGTCGTCTGATCGAAGATCTCCGGTCCGGTCACCGGGCCGTGGCCTGCCACAACGGTTTCCGCGCCCAGCGCCGACAGTGTCCGGATCGCGGCGAGGGTGCCGGCGACCGAACCGAACAAGCAGAACGGCGCCGCGCCCGACATCACCAGATCCCCGGCGAACAGCACCTTCTCCGCGGGCAGCCACGCCACCACATCGTTGGTGGTGTGCGCCGCCGGACCCAGATGGATCAGCTCCACCCGCCGCTCGCCGACGTGAAGGGTCAGCCGGTCGGAGAAGGTGACAGTCGGCGGCGTGACTCGCACGTCGCCCCACCGGACCTGCGGCCACAGCTGCGTCAGAGCCAGCCCGGTCTCGATCATCTCGGCGCGGATCCGATCGTGACCGACGAGGACCGCGGCCGGCCCGAACAGATGGTTGCCGAAATTGTGGTCGCCGTGGTGATGGGTGTTGACCACGGTGCGCGCCGGCCCGCCGGCGACCCGATCGACATGCTCGATCAGGGCGCGGGTGCGGTCCTCGGTGGCGAGGGTGTCGATCACCAGCGCACCGTCGGGCCCGGCGACGACACCGGCGTTGCTGACGCACCAGCCGCCGTGGCCGTGGGTGTAGGCGAAGACACCGTCGGCGACCTCCTGCACCACCGGCTCGGCGAGCTGCGGACTTCCGGTCGCGGTCATGACGGTGATTTCGCGGATTCGGCGCGGCGGGCCGCGACGTATTGCGCCGCGCACAGCAGGGTGTTGCGGCTGTTGGTGCCCAGGGCTTCACCGAGATAGGCGCGGGCTTCGGCGAGTCCGGTATCGGGGCCGAGGATGTCGCGCGCGGCGGCAGGGTTGATCGCCACCGTGTGCCGGGCGAGGACCACCACACCGGCGGGGCCGTCGGCGAATTCCCATGCGCCACTGTGCCCGAACAGCATCGCGGGCGGCAGCTGCTGTTTGTAGTCGATACGTTCGGCTGGGACACAGATCCGGATCGACCGGGTGGTGTGCGGGATACCGCCCTCGGTGACGGTGTCCATCTCCATCAGCTGCACCCCGTCCGCGTCTTCGGTGAGATCCACCCGGCCGACGTGCGGAACGTGGTCGGGCCAGCGGTCGCTGTGGTAGACGAAGTCGTAGAGTTCGGCTGCCGTCGCATCCAGCGTCACGCGGTCTTCGAAGGTGACGATGATGTCGTCGACCGGATGCCCCAGCTCGGCGATCCGTGCCAGCGCCGCCAGTTCGGTGACGCTGTTGCGGTCGACCGCGCCGGTGATCACGTCCGGATCCACACCGTCGGCCACGGTGAAGTGGTGATCGAGTGTGACAGTCGTTGTGCGCGGGCCGGTTTCGTCGAAACGCCACTGCCCGCCCATGGAGGCGATCGGCGCCCGGCTGCGTTCCTGCTCGAAGGTGATGCGCCGGCCGGCGGGGTCCAGGGTCCGGCGCGAGGTCCAGTCGGTGACCTGACCGTTCACCGTCGCCCACAGCCGGAACCGCTCCTCGTCGGCGCCGCGGTGCAGATGCCGCACCAGCACGGACGGTTCGAAGATCACCGGCCAGCGGCCGACGTCGGCGACCAGCCCGTAGACCTCGTCCGCGGGCGCCTCGACGACCCGGGTGTGCGTCGTGCGGATGGTCATGCCACACCCGCCAGCTGCTGGTTGACGATGTCGATCAGCTCTTGCGGGGTCTTGACGTCGATGAGCTGTTCCTCGGGGACCGTCACCCCGAACTCGCGCTGGATGCGCGAGGCGGTTTCGATCAGGGCCAGCGAGTCGTAGCCGAGCTCCTCGAACTCGACCTCGGCGATGTCACCGGCGAGTTCGGGGGCGTCCTCGTCGCCGCCGGCGCAGGCCACCAGAATTCGGCGCAGGGTGTCGATGGTGATGGTCATGATGTGCTCCTGAGTGCGTTCGGAGGGATACTGCAATTGCTGTGCGGGGTCAGCGCGGGTGCGCGCGGACGACCACCGCGGAGTTGAAACCCCATCGCCCGCGCGCGAGGACGAGCCCGGCGCCGAGGTCGGCCGAGCGCGGTTCGCCGCGGACCAGGTCGATCGGGCATCCTTCGGCGAGCTCGGTGGTGGCCACGGTCGGCGGGATCACCGCGTCGCGCATGGCCAGCAGGCAGGTGACGATGTCGAGCGGGCCCGCACCGGAGAACAGCCGCCCGGTGAGCGGTTTCGTGGCGGTCACCGGGACTGCGCCGGGACCGAAGACGGCCGCGAGGGCGGCCGCCTCGGCACGGTCGGCCTCGGGCACACCGGCGGCATCGGCGAAGACCACATCGATGTCGTCGCTGCGCAGTCCGGCATCGGCGAGCGCCAGCTCGATCGCCCGCTGCAGTCCCGGCGGGCGCGGCGAACCCGGCGGCGGATCGAAAGTCTGCGCGTATCCGGCGATTTCGCCGTAACAGTCGGGCACGCCCCGGGCTTGGGCCGCCGCGGCGTCCTCGAGCACCAGCATGGCCCCGCCCTCGCCGGGCACGTTACCCGCCGCGTGCGCGTCGAACGGCAGATAGGCGCGCGCGGGATCGGTTGCGGTGCTGACGGTTCCGGCCGCGATGTGGGAGACCCAGCCCCACGGGTCGAGCGCCGAATCGACGCCACCGGTGACCACCAGGGGAGTGCCGCGCCGCACGGTGCGCCGGGCGTGCCCGACCGCGTCGAGGCCCCCGGCCTGATCGGCGACCAGCGCGCTGCTCGGTCCGCGCATGCCGTGGCGGATCGAGATCTGGCCGGTGTTCACCGCGTAGAACCAGGCGAACGATTCGTACACGCTCACGTGCTCGGAGCCGCGCGACCACAGCTTGTTGAATTCGCGGTGGGTGAATTCGAAACCGCCGGAAGCGTTTCCGGTGACCACACCCATGCCGTAGTCGGTGAGTGCGGTGGTGTCGACCTTCGCGTCGTCGAGGGCCCACTGCGCGGCCACCAGTGCCATCCGGGTGGAGACGTCGGTCTGCGGCAGCAGCCGGCTCGGCAGATACTTACCGGCGTCGAACTCGGCCACCTGGCCGGCCAGCGTCGCGCCGAATCCGGTGGTGTCGAAGCGGGTCAGCGGTGCGATCGCGCCGCGTCCCGCCAGCACCGCATCCCAGAAGTGGTCCAGGCCCAGCCCGTTGGGCGCCACCACGCCCATTCCCGTCACGACGCTCATGCCGGCACCCCCTCCGGCCGGCGCAGCACCATGGCGCTCTGGAAGCCGCCGAATCCGCTGCCGACGCTCAGTACGGTGTCGATGCGGTGGTCGCGCGCGGTGAGCGGGACGTAGTCGAGATCGCATTCCGGATCGGGCTCGTGCAGATTCGCCGTCGGCGGCACCACCTGGTGCTGCAGCGCGAGCAGGCAGGCCGCGATCTCCACCGAACCGATGGCGCCCAGTGAATGACCCACCATCGATTTGATCGAGCTCATGGGCGTGCGGTAGGCGTGCTCGCCGAGACTGCGCTTCACCGCGGCGGTTTCGTGGCGGTCGTTCTGGCGGGTGCCCGACCCGTGCGCGTTGACGTAGTCCACGGCGGTGGGATCGACCCGCGATTCGTCGAGAGCCACCCGGATCGCCTCGGCCATTTCGCGTCCGTCGGCCTTGAGGCCGGTCATGTGGTAGGCGTTGCAGCGGGTCGCGTAGCCGGTGATCTCGGCGTAGATGTGCGCGCCGCGGCGGCGGGCGTTCTCGTACTCCTCGAGCACGAACATCGCCGCCCCTTCGGCGAGGACGAAACCGTTGCGCGAGTTGTCGAACGGGCGCGAGGCGTGCTCGGCGTCGTCGTTGCGCGGCGTGGTCGCCTTGATCGCGTCGAAGCAGGCCACCACGATCGGCGTGATCGGGGTATCGGCGGCGCCGGCCAGCACCACGTCGGCGGAGCCCTCGCGGATCAACTGCACTGCGTGCCCGACCGAGTCCAGTCCCGACGTGCACCCGTTGGACACCATGGCCACCGGCCCCTCGGCGCCCACGCTCCATGCCACTTCGGCCGGCATCACACTCGGCACCATGTAGTCGAACATGTAGGGCGAGACGTGTTTCTCGTCGAGTACCCAGTCGCGGCCGGAGTCCGACAGCACCAGATATTCCTGTTCCAGGCTCGTCGCCGCGGCCACGGCACTGCCGAGGCTGACACCGATACGCTGCGGATCGAGCGTGTCGACGGCGAGACCGCTGTCGGCCACCGCTTCGCGGGCACACACCACCGCGAATTGGGCGGCACGATCCATGCGCCGAATCTCCCTGGGCGACAACCCTTCCCGAACCGCGTCGAAATCGGCCTCGCCCGCCACTTGGGACCGGTAGGGGGAGGCGTCGAAGAAGCTGATCCGGCGGGTGGCGGTGCGCCCGTCCGACAGCAACTTCCAGAATTCGTCCTTGCCGTTGCCGCCGGGCGCACGCACCCCGAGCCCGGTCACGACGACGCGACGGTTCATAACGAACCTCCGAATGCATTGGCGTACACAGCTGTTGTCCCTTCTCGCCGAAGAGTCCCGAAAGTCCCCGAGATCACGATCAGGGTGAAGCGGGCCGCTCTAGCCCCGCTCGAGCACCGCGATCGAGCTGTCCTCGAGCGCGCGGCGCGAACCTGAGCACACCGGACGCTGCGGTCCGGCTGACCGTGGCCGATCGAGCACAGGAGACACCCCGTGAAGACGCCGCCAAGCTCCCACACCGCGGACTGGGTACTGTGCCCGGGCTGCCGGATTCCGCTGTATCGCAAGCGTTTCGAACGCGACCTGGGCGTCTGCGGTGAATGCGGCCGGCACACCACCCTGTCCGCCGAGCAGCGATTGCGCCAGCTGGCCGATGAGGGCCGCTTCGAGCCGCTGCCGATCGCCGGCACCGAGGACGACCCGCTGAACTTCCACGACGTCGTGCCGTATGCCGACCGGCTGTCCGGTGCGCGGGCACGCACCGGACTGCGGGACGCGGTGGTGTGCGCGACCGCACGCATCGAGGGCGCCGCGGTCGTCGTCGTCGCCATGGACTTCCGCTTCCTCGGCGGCAGCCTGGGCACCGCCGTCGGGGAGATGATCACCGTAGCGGCGGAATACGCTCTGGCCGAACGCATTCCGCTGCTTCTGGTCACCGCCTCCGGCGGCGCCCGCATGCAGGAGGGCCCGCTGTCGCTGATGCAGATGGCCAAGACCAGTGCCGCGCTCGAGCAGCTCGATCGCGCGGGCATCCTCACCGTCAGCCTGATCACCGATCCGACCTACGGCGGTGTCGCCGCGTCGTTCGCGACGCTGACCGACGTGCTGATCGCCGAACCGGGCGCCCGGCTCGGCTTCGCCGGGCGCCGGGTCATCGAGCAGACGATCCGCCAGGAACTGCCCCCGCGGTTCCAGACCGCGGAATTCCTGCTCGAGCACGGCCTCATCGATATGATCGTGCCCCGCTCGGGCCTGCGAGCGACGCTGGGTTCGCTGCTGCGCATCGCGGGGCCGGTCGACCCCACCGGCGAACCGGGTGCGGCGGCCGAGATCGTCACCGATCCGCACTCGCTGCCCGAGACCGAGGCCTGGGAACAGGTCCGCCGGGCGCGCGAGATCAGCCGGCCCACCGCCCTGGACTATGTGGCTCTCGCGTTCGACGGATTCCTCGAACTGCGCGGCGACCGCATCGGCGCCGACTGTCCAGCCGTCGTCGGCGGTCCGGCCTGGCTCGGCGACCGGCCCGTGATGGTGATCGGCCAGCAGAAGGGGCACGATCCCAAGGAGCTCATGGCCCGCAACTTCGGCATGCCCACGCCGCCGGGATATCGCAAGGCCGCCCGGCTCATGCGCCTGGCCGAAAAGCTCGGTCTGCCGGTCGTCACGCTCATCGACACCCCGGGCGCCTATCCGGGCGCGACCGCCGAGGAACAGGGCCAAGCCGTCGCCATCGCCGAGAACATCCGCCTGATGTCGGCCTTGCGCGTTCCGGTGATCAGTGTGGTGATCGGCGAGGGCGGCAGCGGCGGCGCGCTGGCGCTCGCGGTCGCCAACCGTGTGCTGATGCTGGCCGACTCGGTCTACTCGGTGATCAGTCCCGAAGGATGTGCGGCCATCGTGTGGAACGATCCGAGCGCCTCGGCCGAAGCCGCTGCGGCACTGCACATCACCGCTCGCGAACTGCTGCGGCTGGGCATCGTCGACGGTGTCCTGCCCGGCCACGATGGTGCCACCGCGCCGCGCGTGGCGGCCGAGCGGCTGCACCGCGCCCTGGCCGAGACTTTGCGGGCCTTGATCGGGCGCAGCGGCGAGGAGTTGGCGGCCGAGCGGCGAGCCCGGTTCCGTCGCTTCGGTGTCCCGGTGGCTGCTCGCTCGGCGGCGTGAGGGAGGCGCGATGTTCGACAAGATTCTGATCGCCAACCGGGGTGAGATCGCGCTGCGGGTGGCCCGTACCTGCCGGGAGATGGGGGTGTCCACGGTGGCGGTCTATTCGGCGGCCGACCACGATTCGGCGGTCGTGGATTTCGCCGACGAGGCGGTGCGGATCGGTCCGGCCGCGGCGAAACGCAGCTATCTCGACGCGGCCGCGATCCTGACGGCCGCGGAGATCACCGGCGCCGACGCCATCCACCCTGGCTACGGATTCCTTTCGGAGTCACCGGATTTCGCCGATGCCTGCCGTGCCGCCGGGGTCACCCTCATCGGGCCGCCCGCGGACGTCATGGCCGAGCTGGGCGACAAGCAGTCGGCACGCACGCTGATGGCCAAGGCCGGGCTGCCGCTGCTGCCGGGCAGTCTCGACGCGCTCGAATTCGATGAGGCGCAGGCTCTCGCGGACCGGATCGGATACCCGGTGATCATCAAGGCCGTCGCCGGCGGCGGCGGGCGCGGGATGGCGGTGGTGCACGACGGCGCCGATTTCGCCCGGGCCTACCGGGACACCCGGGCCACGGCCCGCATGCTCTTCGGCGACAGCCGGGTGTATGTCGAAAGGTATCTCGACCGCGCCCGGCACGTGGAGGTGCAGGTGCTGTGCGACACCTTCGGCGCGGGTGTCCATCTCGGCGAGCGGGATTGCTCGGTGCAGCGCAGGCATCAGAAGCTGGTGGAGGAATCGCCGGCGCCGCGGCTGCCCGACGGGCTGGCCGCCCGGATCGGCCGCTCCGCGGTCGACGGGGTCCTCGCCGCCGGATACACCGGAGCCGGCACCGTCGAATTCCTGCTCGACGCGGCCGGCAACTACTACTTCATGGAAGTGAATTGCCGAATCCAGGTCGAGCATCCGGTCACCGAAATGGTCACCGGTATCGATCTGGTCGCCGAGCAGATCCGGATCGCCGCCGGCGAACCGCTGGCATGGACGCAGGATCGCATTCAGCCGAAGGGCGCCGCGATCGAATGCCGGATCAATGCCGAGAATCCCGCGGCCGGATTCGCGCCGACGCCCGCGAGGATTTCCGAATTCACCGCGCCCGGCGGTCCGTTCACGCGAGTCGACACCCATATCCGGGCGGGTTATTCGGTTCCGCCGGACTACGATTCGCTGCTCGCGAAGGTCATCGTGTGGGCGCCCGATCGTGATGCCGCGATAGCGCGGATGAACCGGGCGCTGGCCGAATTCCGGGTGGGCGGCGAAAGATTGTGCACCACGCGCGAATTCCTGCTGGACGTCCTCGATCAGCCGAAATTCCGAGCCGGTACCCATACGACCGCTCTGGTGGAGGAAATGTTCGAGGGTACCGCCCCGGAATGAGAGTGCCGGATCAGGCGGGCGTGGCCGAGCGTTCCGCGCCCGCCTGCCAGCCGATCAGATATCCGGCGTGCCGGCGTTCGAGCATCAGGGTCACCGATTCGTCGGAGGCGTTGAGGATGTCGCTGTGTAATCGGCGCAATTTGACGCACGGATCCAGGCCGAGCTCCCGCTGCAGGGAACGGGCGAATTCATGGTAGGACTCGAGGGCGCGATGACGGCGGCCGGAACGGCACAGCGCGTACATGTAGTACGCCTGCAGTCGTTCGTGCAGGGGCTGCTCCGCGGTCAGTCGCGCCAGGTCGGGGCAGACTTCCCGGTAGCGGCCCAGCCGCAGCTGGGCTTCGATGCGCAGTTCGAGGTCGGTCAGCCGCACCTGTTCCAGATGCGACAACTCGGCCGACAAGGGCAGGCCGCACTCGACGTCCAGCAGCGCCGGACCGGTCCACAGTGCTTCGGCCGCGGTGAACAGATCCACCGCGCGCAGATCGTCACCGGCATTCAACGCGCAGCGGGCGGCATCGGTCATCGTGCGGTAGTCACGCACATCCAGTACACAATCCTGGGCGTCGAACATATAACCCTTGCTCCAGGTGCGGAGATATCTGTCCGCGATTTCGCCCTGATCGACCTCCAGATACTGCGCCATCTTCTTGCGGATTCCCAGGACATAGGTCTGCACGACCGTTATCGCGCTGCGGGGCGGATCGTCGTTCCACAGCTCTTCGATGAGTGTCGTGACCGGAACCACCGTCGAATGCCGAATCAACAACAACGCCAGCAATTGCCGTTGTTTCTGGGCGGTCGGCGTCGCATTGCGATTGTCGAGGGCGAGAGTCAAAGGGCCCAGAACGCGGGCATACACAGGATTCGACACGTAGCGTCCCCTTGTAGCATGAATTGCTGTGCGGTGAGCGTGAAATCGTACGTCGCTGTAGACCGTTTCAGAGTACCGAGGCCGTTGTGGCGAGACCGTAAACCCACTGTGATCATACCGTTAACGCCGTACGGCCGTCTTGTTCTCGCATATGTTTTCGCAGGTGAAGAATATTTTGGACGCTCGACTAGGTGACAGTGCGGCCGGCTCCTCGCCGGAACCGGTTGCCGCCGAGCGCAATCCGGGCGATACGGCGGACCGCCGGTTCCGTCAGGCTCCGGCGAGGGGCACGGCGACGTGTGCGGCGAAGGCCGCCGCGGCGGCGGCCGGATAGTCGGTGGTGCCCGCGAAATAGTCGCCGGTCCAGCTGGTGGCGAGTTGCTGTAGAGCTGCCACGTTCCCCGGTTCTGGTGTCCCGCACAGTAATTCGCCCAGCGGATCGCTCGAGGGCCCTTCGGCGTCGGTGTGTTCGCCGGTGGTGAGCCGCACGCCGAGGAACCGGCGATGGAGATGTGCCCGCAGGGCGGTGGTTCCGCTGCCGAAGTTGTTGCACAGCGCGGGTGGACCGGAGACGGTGAGGACGGGAAGGTCGGTGGCGGCGAGGTCGGCGAGTGCGACATCGGTGTTGTCGCCGAGGAAGGATTTCACCGGATCCAGCAGGACGAGCCCGCGCAGGTTCGCCCACGCGGCCGGATCGGAGTCGTGCAGGCGGTGGGCGACGTATTCGACGGCCTCGGCGCCGGCGGAATGGCCGATGAACACCAACGGGCGCGGTAGCGCGGTCGAGCCGGCTCCGGCGCGGGCCGCGGACGTGGCGAGGGGGCCGGTGGGATCGCCGGCGGTGGCGAACAACCGGGCCACCTGATCCAGGAACGCGGTGTTGTCGCCGAGATTCTGCAGGGTGCAGCCGTCGAGGTTCAGGAACGGCAGACTGGGGGAGAAGACCAGATACCCTGCGGCGGACAGTGTTTCGGCGAGCGCAGCGACGTTGCCCTCGGTGCGGGCGAAGCCGTGCTGGAGCCAGACCATGCCGCGCGGCGTGCCCGCCGGCCGATACCACGCGGCGTCCTGGTGCAGGGTCGTCGCCGCACAGGGCAGATCCACCGTGCCCGGCAACGGCGGGCCCGCGGCGACGGGAGCGACTGCGGCAGCCGCGACACACGCGGCGGCGAGGACGGTCGGAATCGAAGCTCGCAGCCTCATCGCAACTCCACAAGCACACTCGGTGTCCCGGTGATGACGCCACCGGGACACCGATCAGTATTCGCCACCGAGGCGCGTGGCGGAAGCGCTTCGGGCCGAATTACCGAGGGAATGGCTTCGGCCTCATAGTGATTCGGGATCGACATGGATCGGCAGGGCGCCGGTCCGCCACACGATGCGGAGCGTGAGCTCCGACAACCGCCACCCCTCCTCGGTTCGTACCGCAGTTCCGTCGAACACACCTCCCGCCAGGAAATGCGATTCGAGCGCGGCCGGATCGGTGGCACCCGCACCCCACAGGTGCATCGCGGTCAGGTTCGCCCGTAGCCGCGCGGTGTCACCGTCGACATCGACCAGGTAGTCCGAGGTGACATGGTGGGTTGCGCGAAACATGCTCACAGCCTTGGCCTGCTGGTCAGCGATGACCTCGCGACCGACTCGTGCTTTGCCCGTCGGACCCACCCAGCGACCGTCCTCGGTGAATACCGCGTCGACAAGTGCTCGGTCCACGCGCTGTTCGTCGACCGCCCTGTAGTAGCGACTGACCAAACTGGTGATCTGGACCCGATCGTCTGCCTCGGGCACGGAAAAAGAAGTCATGCCGGTACTTTCACCGGCCGACCTTGCGCAGGGCTTGCGCCGTACATGCGCGGTCACGCAAGCAGGCCGGGGTCCAGCTCTCGGCACCGGTCACCGTCACCTCTCACTTCCCGGTAACTGGACGGTTACCGAAATGGACGGCCTGGGTGCGGGGTCGGGCGGCGATGCATCAGCACTGGCGCCCGCACCCGGACGCCGAGAAATTCGCTCGTCGCCACGCCGCGCCGGATTCGACAGTGCGGTATGCCGGATCGATCTGCATCGCGCGGATCCTGCCGGTTGGCCGCGGGTTGCGAGCGGTGCGGCGGAAGCGGCTCGAATCGACGTCGCGCACATTCCCAGGGTTTCGCTGAATGATTGCCGGGTACCTGCTGAGGTGTAGCCGAACATGCTGGGCTGCCGGGGGCGACAGCCGGCCCACGCCGGCGTATTCCCCGATGAATCCATCTCATCCGATCGAGAGGAGAGCAACCATGACCGGACAGCTCGACACTCTGATGGACAGCACCGTGTACGACTCGCACGACGACAAGATCGGCAAGGTCAAGAACATCTACGTCAACAACGAAACCGGTTCGCCGACCTGGGCATCGGTGTCCACGGGGCTGTTCCGCCACGATTCGCTGGTCCCGCTGGTCGGGGCGCAGCACAATCCGCAGTCCGACGCGTTGCGGGTGAATGTGGACAAGGAAATGGTCAAATCGGCGCCCGCCGTCGAACAGGACGGGCACATCAGCCGGGAGGGCGAGGAACAGCTGTTCCGCCACTATCACGTCGACCCGAACTACTCGGGCTGGGACGCCTACGGCCGGGCGATGCGCGACGGGCAGGGAACCGCGCGTCCAGATGCCGCCCCGACCGGCCGCCACGCCGCCACCGATCCCACCGGCGACCAGGGCCTGATCCGCTCCGAGGAACGCTTGAACGTCGATACGCAGCGTGAGGAGGTCGGCACCGCGCGCCTGCGCAAGTACGTCGTCACCGAGGATCAGACCGTGACGGTGCCCACCAGTCACGAAGAGGTGCGGGTGGAACGCGAACCGGTCACCGACGCCGGCGCGTACGGCCGGACCTCTCTGGGCGACGAGGAACAGGAAGTCACCCTGCACCGTGACCGGGTGACCGTGGACAAGGAGACGGTGCCGGTCGAGCGGGTGCGCCTGGCCGTCGACGACGTCGAGGAACAGGAGACCGTCGGCGACACCGTGCGCAAGGAGCGCATCGACACCGAGGGTACCGATCCGGGACGCTACGACGATCGCCGCTACCCGGACGAACACTGAGCACTGATGGTGTGAGCCGGGCCCGGACCGGGCCCGGCTCTATCGCTCACGGGGGGCAGGCGCTGTCAGGCCAGAGCCAGGTGGGCCTGCAGCAACCAGGCGGGAACCGAGCTGCGGCCGCCGGGCTCGTCGCGCACGTCCTCGAAGTGGACCGGTGATCGATCGTCGCGGGGGAGATCGTTGCCGTGTATGCGAGCCGGGCTGATGTCGTCGATGACCCAGTACTTCGAAACGAACTCGCGCAGTTCGTCTTCGGTCACCGGATTGGGGCCGAACCCCTCGGGCGAGGACGGCAACGCCTTGCGGTCGAAGACGAGCACGAAGTAGGACGCGCCCGGGGCCGCCGCGCGGACGATGGAACGCTGATACCCGTCGCGCTGGTCGACCGGAATCGAGTGGAACAGGGTGCTGTCGACGATGGTGCCGAAACGTCCGTCGTACCCGGTGAACGAGGTGATGTCGGCGACCTCGTAGGTGGCGGTGGTCAGTCCGCGCCGCTCGGCCTCGGCGCGGGCCAGTTCGATGGCGGTCGGGGCGGAGTCCAGCCCGACCGTCGTGAAGCCCCGCTCGGCCAGATACAGCGAGATCGCGGCCTCTCCGCAGCCGACGTCGAGGACGTCGCCGTGGAATTTGCCTTGTTCGGCAAGCACTTTCAGCTCCGGCTGCGGCTCGCCGATACTCCAGGGCGGTTTGGCGCCGGAGAACGGGCCGGCATCGCGCTGGTACGCATCCTCGAACGTGAAATCGCCCGGTGTGGTCATGATGTCCTCCGGATCGGTCGGGGCTATCAGACATGGATGTAGCTCATTCGATGCTACGGCCGCGCCTCGTGCGGGGGTGCGGGCGGTAGGGGTTGTTCCGGGGGGCGTGACTCGATAACCCGCATTAGCGATGAATTTCACGGCCCGCCGTCGTCCGATCGGGTAGGAAGCTCACTCCCGACACCTGCGAAAGAGTCAACTATGTCTGTATCAGTGCTGGATATGTCGATGTCGCTCGACGGGTATATCGCGGATTCCGATGACTTCCTCGGCGGTGAGGACGGTGAGCGATTGCACCTGTGGGCCGAGGAGACCGACGCGGCCGGGCCGCTCGCCCAGTTCCAGGAGGAGTGGAACGCCGCGGGTGCGGTGTTGTCGGGCCGGCGGACCGCGGAGCTGATGGACCACTGGGGTGGCGATCACAACGGCCGGCCGATCTTCGTACCCAGCCATCGCCCGCCCGCACCGGCTGCTCGCTGGGGTTATCCGCTGGTGACCTATGTGCAGGACGGCGTCGAGAGCGCGATGGCACAGGCGAAAGCTGCTGCTGGGGAGCGGAATGTGCAGATACGCGGCGGCGCTTACACTGTGCGCGAGGCGTTGACGGCGGGGGTGCTGGACGAACTGCAGATCCATGTGATTCCGGTGTTGCTCGGTCGTGGACGTCGCTTGTTCGACATGTTGCCGGCGGAGATCGAACTCGACATCATCGAGGTGATCAATACGCCTGCGGCTACGCATATTCGTTATCGCGTCCGACGCTGAATCCAACCCCAACGCGGGCAACAACTTCAGCTGAAACCTCCGATGGGTGGCGCCGCTCAGCCGGTACGCCGACCATTGCGGGAAGTTCCGGGGTGCGGTGCCGATGCCCGAAACCTGGCTGCGCGCAGCATGATCGGTGAGTCACGCGTTCCAGCCGCGGTCGATCACGGCGCCGGGAAACGAGTCGTTCTGCGCGCGTGGAAGGGGGAGACGTTTGGCCGACCGGGGCGAGGGTGGGCCGGGCTTATGGCAGGGGAACAGTCGTCAATTCTGCTGATCGCCGATCCCGGAGCGCCGGCGGCGATCGCCGAGAATCTTTCCCATTCGCTCTCGAATGAGCGGACCGACGGGGCCGCGCCCGAGGCTCGGGATGTGTCGGTGCGATATCATGCCTACCCCATCGATGAGCACACCCGGTTCTCGGAGGTCGTCGACACCATCGACCCGGGTGGCCAGATCCAGGACGTCGTCATCTACCTCACCGATCTGCCTCGCCGCGAGGGAACGACGCCGGTACTGGCCGACATCAGCGTGCCGGACCGCTTCGCAGTGATCTCCATCCCCGGTCTGGGGGGTGCGTTCATCCGGCGCCGGGTGCGGGACTTGGCGCGAGCGGTCGTGGCCGAGATGACGAGCCGGTCTTCCCCGCGGCAAGCTCCAGTCGAGAGGTTGAATCGGGTGCAGGACGGCGATGTCGTCCACTATCTCGCCCCGTCGGTCCTGTCCCGGCTGCGGCTGTTCGCGGGCATGGTCTACGCCAATCGACCATGGCGA
The DNA here is from genome assembly GCF_003023875.1 of Nocardia sp. MDA0666. Lineage (NCBI taxonomy): Bacteria > Bacillati > Actinomycetota > Actinomycetes > Mycobacteriales > Nocardiaceae > Nocardia > Nocardia sp. MDA0666. Next base: position 82,440 of record NZ_PYHT01000014.1, on the reverse strand, counting down.
TCGGTGACCGGCATGTCGAAGGTGATGATGGCGGCCTTCGCCACCGGGGCTGTCAGCCTCGCCTATGGGACGATGTGGCGACTGTCGGCCACGATGGGCCCGTGGCGATTGAGCGCGGCAACGGGCCTGGCGAGCGCGGCGCTGATCGCCTGGCTCATCATCGAACACAACCTCTGGGAACGCCAGCACTCGAGGAGCGAACGAGAGCGCGCGGCGCTGTACAACGCATCGACCGTCATCACCCTGACGATCGGCGTCGTCATCTTCCACGCCGCGCTGTTCATCCTGCTGATGCTGACCGCCTGGTGGACGATCCCGCCACAGATGGTCAGCGAAAACGCCGGCCGCCCCGCGGGATTGGCGACGCTGCTGCTGATGGCCTGGCTGGTGGCCGCCGTGGCCACCCTGGGCGGTGCGCTGGGTTCGGGCATGGAGGACGACAAGGCCGTGAAGGCGGCGGCCTACGGGGCTCGCCAACGCCGGCGATTCGACCACGCGGACTGACAACGGCGGGGTGGTCAGAGCAGGAGATGGAAGATGTCGAAGGCGACGTTCCATTCGGCGGTACCGGGGTTCTTACGGTCCGGCTCGATCGCGACGAATGTCTGCGCCAGCGCCACGCTCAAGCCTCCGGCGATCAGCGGCAATCGCTGCTCGGTCGCCTCGGAGAGGGCCATGTCCAACGGCGGCCGGGCCGTCAGTTGATCGAGCAGAGCCTGTAGTTCGATTTCCTGGTCGAGTTTTTCGAACCGGTGGATGCTCTCCTGCAGTCCCTTGGTGATCGGCAGGTCCCATGGTTCGATCACGTCCCTCAGGTTTGCCTTGGCCGAGGCCTTGCCGATGAGGATCAGATCGTAGATCTTGTCGTCGATGAAATCCGTGTAGCGCTTGAGGTCGTTCCGGTCGACTTGCAGGCCGGCCGCTGCTCGGAAGAGTTGCTGGAATTTCACGGTACCCATCACTGGCATGTCGTCAGCTCCTGTCGAAGTATTCATGGATTTGGCGAACCGCCATCGCTCCCTCACCGACAGCGGAGGCGACCCGTTTCACGGAGTCGCTGCGGACGTCGCCGGCAGCGAACAGGCCGGGCAGGCTCGTTTCGAGCGTCCTCGACGGCCGGTCGCCGATCCACTGATGGCCGTCCGCACGGGCGCGGACCGCGTCCATGCCCGTGAGGACGAAGCCGTGGTCGTCGAGTGCGATCGTGTCGGCCAGCCACCCGGTGTGCGGCACCGCCCCGATGAAGACGAACAGGGCGCGCACCCGAAGGGTGTCGCGTGCGCCCGTGTGATTGTTCTCGACCACGATCTCGTCGAGGTACTTCTCACCGTGGACCTCGCGAATCTCGGTATTGCGGTGAACGGTCACGCGCGGATGGCGCTCGATCTGGTCGACGAGGTAGCGGGACATACTCTTTCCGAGGTCACCGCCGCGGATGAGCAGGTCCACGTGGGAAACACGGTCCGCGAGAAAGACGGTGGCCTGCCCGGCGGAGTTTCCGCCGCCGACGATGGCCACCGGGTCGGTGCCGCACATCCGCGCTTCCTGATGGGTCGCGGCGTAGTACACGCTCGTCCCCTCCAGTACGTCGATTCCCGGCACCGACAACTTGCGATATCGCGCCCCGGTGGCGAGCACGACGGCCCGGCCGCGAACCGTGCCGCCGTCCGCCAGCCGGAGCACGTGGTCCCCTCCCGCGGACCCCAAACCGGTCACCTCCGCCGACACCAGGATGCGGGCGCCGAACTTGCCGGCCTGGATCACGGCCCGCTCCGCCAATTCGGCGCCCGAGACCCCCGCCGGGAAGCCCAGGTAGTTCTCGATCCGGGAGGAGGTGCTCGCCTGGCCACCTGCGGCGAACGACTCCAGTGTCACCGTGTTCAACCCGTCCGAGGCGCCGTACACGGACGCGGCCAGACCGGCCGGTCCCGCACCCACCACGACGAGGTCGCACACGTCCTGGGCCGCATCCCGGGCCGCATCCGGGACCGGAAGCCCGACGATGCGGGCGAGTTCCGCATTCGTCGGATTACGCAGCACCTTCTCGCCGTGCCAGATCACCACGGGAGTGTCCTCGGGGGAGACATCCAGGCTGCGCAGCAGCTGCTCCGCCCGTTCGTCGCGCTCCAGATCGATCCACCTGTGGGGCAATCGGTTTCGCATGGCGAACTCCCGAAGCCGCAACGTGTCCGGTGAATAACAGGAGCCGATGATCCGGAACCCCGAACCGAGCCCGATCAGCAGATGCCGCCGCACCAGATAGGCACGCAGGATCAGATCGCTGAGCACGGGATCGTGGGAAACCAGCTCGCGCACCCGCTCCGCCGGGACGACGAGTATCTCGCCATCCTCGATCGTCTCGGCGCTGAAGAACGCCACCTGGCCTTCCAGCAACCCGAGCTCGCCCAGAAATCGGCCGGGACCGTGCACGCGCAGTATCCGGCGTTCGCCGTCTCCGTCGCCCTCGTCGATGATCGCCACCTTGCCCGAGAGGATGACGAAGAAGTCGTTGCTGGGCTCGCCCTCTCGGACCAGCACCTCACCGGCGCCAACCGATCGACGCGTGCCACCGACCTCGAGCGTCGCGACCTGCTCGTCGGTCAGGCGCGGGTAGGCTCCCAACTCATCCGGTGTCTCGGCGTCGACAGCCGGAATGTCGCGCACGGGAGCGCCGTCCTCAGACGAAGTTCTGGTCGACATAACACCAGCGCCAATCTTCACCCGGCTCCATCGACTGGACGATCGGATGGCCGACAGTATGAGCGTGCGCGCTCGCATGCCTGCCCGGCGACGAATCGCAGCAACCGACATGTCCGCACGTCAGACACAGCCTCAGATGTACCCACGGGGTGCCGAGGCGAAGACATTCCTCGCAGCCCTGCGGAGTCCGGGGTGCGACGGGCCGGATCGCGGTCACGTGTGGGTCGACAGGGACAGAAGTCATGGCGTCGCCTCCTTGCCCGCATGTGCCGAGAGCGCCTGATCGAGCCATGTGCGCAGTTGTGGTACCGGAGCGGCGCCCGCCTGACGAGCCAGCACCTCGCCCCGGTCCATCACCAGCAGAGTCGGCACCGCGCGGACGGTGAATCGTTCGGCCGTCCTGGGCGCAGCATCCACGTCGACCTTCACCAGCTTCATTCGACCCGCGCGTTCCCTGGCGAGCTGCTCGAGCGCCGGACTGACCATGCGGCACGGGCCACACCACGTCGCCCAGAGGTCGACGAGCACAGGGACCGAGGATCTCTCGGCGACCTCCGCGAAGTCGTCGTCTCCTGCCGAGGCGATCCAGGGCAGCGGCTCATGGCAGTTGCCGCAGCGCGGTTTTCCTTCCCCTGCTGCCGCTACCTTGTTGACCCTGCCGCAGTTCGGGCACTTCACCTTGTCGGTTCTCATGACGACACCTCTTCTCAGGCTGCCGCGACGGCAGGTTCGGCATACGCGACGGCGAGTTCGCCGCCGGCCACGGTGACACGGATGGTGCCTCCCGGTTCGATCTCGCCGCGCAACAGCGCACGGCCGATCCTGGTTTCGACTTCGTGGGCGATGTACCGCCGCAGCGGCCGCGCGCCGTAGACCGGGTCGAAACCGTGTTCGGCGATGAGCCGCCGCGCTTCCGGCGTGATATCCAGGTGTATCTGCCGCTCCGACAACCTGTTTCGAAGATCGGTGAGTTGTAGCTCCACGATGTGCTCGATCTGGGGCAGCGTGAGCGGGGTGAACAGCACGATGTCGTCGACCCGGTTGAGGAATTCGGGGCGGAAGTGCCCGCGCAGCTCCGCCAGCACCCGCTCCCGGGCATCCGGTGTGATCTCGCCGTCGGCGGTGACTCCCCCGAGCAGATACTGGGATCCGATGTTGGAGGTCATGATGATCACCGTGTTCCGGAAATCGACCTGCCGCCCTTGAGAATCGGTGATCCGGCCGTCGTCGAGCACCTGCAGCAGGGTATTGAAGACGTCGGCGTGGGCCTTCTCGATCTCGTCGAAGAGCACGACGGAGTACGGCTTGCGGCGCACCGCCTCGGTGAGCTGGCCGCCCTCGTCGTACCCGACGTATCCAGGGGGTGCACCGATGAGCCTGCTCACCGTGTGCCGCTCCTGATACTCGCTCATGTCCAGGCGCACCATGTTGTCTTCGCTGTCGAAGAGGGCACTGGCCAGTGTCTTCGCGAGCTCGGTCTTGCCCACGCCGGTCGGGCCCAGGAAGATGAACGAACCGATCGGCCGGCGCGGATCACGGATACCGGACCTCGCCCGGATCACCGCGTCTGCGACAAGTTGCACCGCCTCCTCCTGACCGACGACCCTCTCGTGCAGAATCTCGTCGAGCTTCAACAGCTTCTCCCGCTCGCCTTCCTGCAACCGGGCAACCGGGATACCCGTCCACGCGGCCACGATCTCCGCGATCTCGTCTTCGGTGACCACCTCACGGAGCAACGGATTCCGGCCCTGCCTGGCGGTCAGTTGCTCCTCCGCCGCCGTGAGCCTGCGTTCCAGCTCGGTGATCTCGCCGTATCGCAACTCGGCAGCACGATTGAGGTCGTAGTTGCGCTCCGCCTCTTCGGCCTCATGGCGCAACCGTTCCAGCTCTCCCCGCAGCTCCTGCACCCGCCGGATCGCCTGCCGCTCCGCCTCCCATTGAGCGTGCCGGGCGTCGGCCTCGGCCCGCAGGTCGGCCAGCTCCTTACGGAGCTCTTCGAGGCGCGCCTTGCTGGCCGCGTCCGTTTCCTTGGACAGCGCGGCCTCTTCGATCTCCAGCCGGGTGACCTTCCGCGTCAGCTCATCGAGTTCGGCGGGCATCGAGTCGATTTCGGTGCGTAGCCGAGCGCATGCCTCATCGACCAGATCGATCGCCTTGTCCGGAAGGAAGCGGTCGGTGATGTACCGGTGCGAGAGGGTCACAGCGGCAACCAGGGCGCCGTCCTGAATCTTCACGCCGTGAAACACTTCGAGGCGTTCCCGAAGTCCGCGCAAAATCGAGATCGCATCCTCGATGCTGGGCTCGTCGACGAGAACGGTCTGAAATCGACGTTCCAGTGCCGCATCGGATTCGATGTGTTTGCGATATTCCTCGAGAGTGGTGGCGCCGATCATGTGCAGCTCGCCGCGAGCGAGCATCGGCTTGAGCATGTTGCCGGCGTCGAGAGACCCTTCGCCGCCCGATCCCGCCCCCACCACGGTATGTAACTCGTCGACGAACAACAGGATGCGCCCCTCGGCCGCCTTCACCTCCGACAGCACCGCCTGCAGTCGCTCCTCGAACTCGCCGCGGTATTTCGCGCCGGCCACCAGGGAACCCATGTCGAGCGAGAAGATCGTCTTGTCGCGCAGGCCCTCGGGCACATCGCCGCGCACGATCCGCTGGGCGAGGCCCTCCACGATCGCGGTCTTACCGACGCCGGGGTCGCCGATCAGCACCGGATTGTTCTTCGTCTTCCGGCTCAAAATCTGGGTCACCCTGCGGATTTCGGCATCTCGTCCGATGACCGGATCGAGTTTTCCTGCCCGGCCCTCGGAGACGAGATCGCGTCCGTACTTCTCCAGAGCCTCATACGCCCCCTCCGGGGTGGCCGAGGTGACGCGCTGATTCCCGCGCACTGTGGTCAAGGCGGTGAGGAAGGCCTCCCGTGTGACCCCACGACGCGCGAGGACCCGTCCCGCCGCACTGGCCGACCCCTCCTCGGAGAGGGCCATCACGAGATGCTCCACCGACACATAGGAATCCTTGAGGCGCTTCGCCTCCCGTTCCGCGGCGTCGAGCAGCTTGGCCAAGCGCTGGGTGATCATCACCTGACCGGGCGTCGCGCCGGGGCCGCTGACCTTCGGCCTACGCGACAGTTCACCTTGCAGATCGGATCGCAGAGCATCGACGTCCGCACCGGCCTGCTCGAGTAGTCGGGGTACCAGCCCTTCCGGCTGATCGACCAACGCGAGCAGCAGGTGCTCTCCGTCGACCTCGGTGTGCCCCATTCTGGTCGCGATGTTCTGGGCTTCCTGCAGGGCTTCTCGTGACCTTTCAGTCAGGCTGCCGGTGTCCATGGGGTGTCCTCCTTGCGCGGGAAGCTGCTTCGAGTTTCTCGATTCGATCCAGCAGATCGAGCACCAGCCCGATCGCCGAGTAGTTCAGGCCCAGACCGGTCCGCAGCCGTTGGATGCGGGCCGCGGTGGCCACTTCGGATGGTTCGAACGACATCTCGCCGGCGGCGTCGCGGTGGGCATCGAGCAAGCCGAGTGCCACCAGCCTTCGTGCCAGATCCGGGTGCAGCCCGGTACGTTCGGCGAAGGCTTCCGGCGACAATCCGGGACGGCAAACCAATACGTACCGGGTGACCGGGGTCGGAGTGCTCATGTCTTCTTCCTCGGATCGAAGTTCGATTCGGCGGCCAGCTGTTCGAACAGTTCGCGTTCGCGCGCTGTCGGTTTCGACGGCACCATCACCTTGATTTCGGCGTAGAGATTGCCCTTGGCACCACGCGGATTGGGCATTCCTTCTCCGCGCAGGCGCAACTTCCGGCCCGTCGAGGAGCCCGGTGCCACTTTGACCTTCGCCTCGCCGCCCGGGGTGGGAACGACAACGGTCGACCCGAGCACTGCCTCCCATGGCGATACGGGCAGGTCGACGTAGATGTCGCGGCCCTGCACCCGGAATCGGGGATGCGGTTTGATCCGCACCACGAGGTACAGATCCCCGGGCGGTGCGTCACCGTTGCTCCGGCCGCCTTGCCCGGCCAGCCGGATTCTCTGGCCGTCCAGGACACCGGCGGGGATGTCGACGTCGAACTGCCGTCCGTCCAATCTGAGACTGCGTTTGCCGCCCCGATACGCCTCTTCCAGGGTCAGTTCCAGTTCCGCTTCCTGATCGGCGCCGGGAATCGGTCCGTACCCGCCGGCGCCGCCGAACATCTGCCCGAAGAGGTCCTCGAAACCGACGGCGCCCTCGCCGCCGAAACCCTGACCGAAGCGCACCCTTCTGCCTGTGCCGCCGTACCCGCCGGCGCTCGCCCGGACCCGTTCGTCGTAATCCTCGGGGACACGCCGGAAGTCCTCACCGAATCGGTCGTAGCGTTTCCGGGTGTCCGGATCGGACAACACCGAATAGGCCTCGTTGGCCTCCTTGAACTTGTCCTCCGCGGTGGGGTCCTTGTTCACGTCGGGGTGATACCTGCGCGCCAGCTTGCGGTAGGCCTGCTGGATTTCGTCGGTGCCGGCACCCCGCGGGACACCCAGCACTTCGTAGTAGTCACGCGCCATCGCTGCTCACCCCTCGGGCCGGCTGACAACCACGGAGGCGGGACGTAACTGCCGGCCGTCCTCCCCATAGCCGGGGCGCACGACCTCGATCACGGTCCCGGAGGGAAGGTCGGGTTGGGCCACCACGCTGACCACTTCGTGGAGCTCCGGGGAGAACGGCACGCCGACCTCGTCGTGGCGCTCGAAGCCGAACTGTGCCAGCACTTGTACCGCCTGGTCGCGGATCGCCTTCACGCCCTCGACGACGGCCTGGGGATCGCTGCCCGCATGGGCCAGCGCGAGCTCCAAGTTGTCCAGCACCGGGAGCCACGCGGCGGAAACCCTCGCCACCTCCGCGGCCCGTGCACGCTCCAGATCCTTGGCAACCCGCTTGCGCAGGTTGTCCAGATCCGCCAGGGCCCTGCGCCAGCGGTCCTCGAGTTGAGCCAGCTCGGCTCCCGTGTCGGTGCGATCAGGAGCCGTCTCGGTCCGATCCTCGTCGGTGGTCGACTCGGTCGGCGAATGATCTGCAGACCTTTCCATCGTGTGCCTCAGCTTCGATCGAATTCGGCGTCGATCACGTCGTCGTCATCCGACGACGCGGCACCTCCGCCGCCTGCTGCCTGGTGCCCGTCGCCGCCGGTCTGGGCCGACGCGAGCCCGTAGAGCAGCTGCTGCAGCTCCGAGGTGAGTGGCTCCACCTCCGCGGGGGAAGCATTGTCTTGCACGGCTTTCCGGGCGTCGGCGATCAGCATCTCGGCACGCGCCTTCTCGTGCGGAGGGGCACTGTTGCCGAGTTCGGCCAGTCGCCGTTCCACTTGATAGGCAACCGAATCGAGCGCGTTGCGCGCATCGACCGCCTTTCGCAGCGCCTCGTCCTCGGCCCGGTTCCGTTCGGCCTCCGCGAGCATCCGCTCGACCTCACTCTGGTCCAGATTGCCCTGCTCGCTGATCGTGATGCTCTGCTCCTTACCGGTGTCCTTGTCGCGAGCGGTGACGTTGAGGATGCCGTTGGCGTCGATGTCGAACGTGACTTCGACCTGGGCCTCGCCACGAGGCGCGGGGCGGATGTCTTCCAGCCGGAACCGACCGAGCACCCGGTTGTCGGCGGCCCGTTCGCGTTCGCCCTGCAGGACCACGACATCCACTGCCGACTGATTGTCTTCCGCGGTGGCGAACACTTCACTGCGCCGGACCGGGATCGTCGTGTTGCGCTCGATGATCTTGGTCATCACCCCGCCCTGGGTCTCGACACCGAGGGACAGCGGGGTGACATCGAGCAACAGCACATCGGAGACCTCGCCCTTGAGCACTCCCGCCTGGACCGCGGCGCCGAGCGCCACGACCTCGTCCGGATTGACGCTCATATTGGGGTCCTTGCCACCGGTGAGCCGGCGAACCAGCGCCTGCACCGCCGGAATACGCGTCGACCCGCCGACCAGAATCACCTCGTCGATGTCGTTGGCGGTGACCTTGGCATCGCTCATGGCCTGCTTCACCGGGTCGAGGCAGCGCTCCACCAGATCCGCCGTCAGATCCTCGAACTTCGATCGCATGACCGTCGTGGTGAGATGCTTGGGACCGTTCGCGTCAGCGGTGACGAAGGGCAGGTTGACCTGAGCCTGTGTCACCGAGGACAACTCGACCTTGGCCTTTTCCGCCGCCTCGAAGAGGCGCTGTAACGCCTGCGGATCCTTGCGCAGATCGATGTTCTCCGCGCGTTGGAATTCGTCGGCGAGATAGTCCACCAGACGTCGGTCGAAGTCGTCGCCGCCGAGATGGGAGTCGCCCGCCGTCGCACGAACCTCGACCACCCCGTCGCCGACGTCGAGCAGGCTCACATCGAAAGTGCCGCCGCCGAGGTCGAAGACCAACACGGTCTCGTGGGTCTGCTTGTCCATGCCGTACGCCAGAGCCGCAGCGGTCGGCTCGTTGATGATCCGCAAAACGTCGAGGCCCGCGATCCGGCCGGCGTCCTTGGTGGCGTTGCGCTGCGCGTCGTTGAAGTAGGCCGGAACGGTGATGACCGCTTCCTTGACCTTCTCACCGAGGAACTTGCTCGCGTCGTCGACGAGCTTGCGCAGCACGAGGGCACTGATCTCCTCAGGCGCGTACTTCCTGCCCCGCACGTCGAATCGAGCTTCACCGTTGTCCCCCGGTACGACGTCGAAACTCACCGCCTTGGCCTCTTCGGAGACCTCGTCGTAATGACGTCCGATGAAGCGTTTCGCCGAATATATGGTGCCCTTCGGATTCAAGATCGCCTGTCGTCGGGCGAGCTGACCCACCAGGCGCTCCCCGCTCTCGGTGAATGCCACCACCGACGGCGTCGTTCGCGCTCCCTCGGTATTGGAGATCACGACCGGCTCACCGCCTTGCCAGCTCGCGATGACCGAGTTCGTGGTGCCCAGGTCTATACCTACAGCGGTCGCCATGGCTCATTCCTTTCGATCGGTCCGGCCGGTGAGCAGGCGCACGGTTCGTCCGCGACCTCGACGTCGGCGAGGACCTCGTAGTGACGTGGTTGTGACGGCTGGGTCGAGGTGACGTCGCGCCGGCCGCCCGATGCCTCGTGTTCGTCGATGGCCGATTCGTCTACCGCGAAATGCTGGTCGGAGCGGAAGTCGACGGCGCTTTCAGCGTCGGCGGAGTCGTCGAAGGTTGCTATTACCTGGCGGGCAGGTTGGTTCGGACGTATCGCGGAGGTTGCACGACCGGACTCGGACATCACGCCTCCAGGGCGTCGATGATTCGGTGTTCGCCGAGCCGGCGCATACCGGTTCGGCGTTCGGCTGGTCGGTCCAACCGCTCGAACTCACGGCTCAACCGCCTGACAGTTCCTCATTCGCCCGTTGGGCGTCGAAAGAACGGGAGACGGTGGCGTCCAGAACCCAGCCGGAACACAGATGTCTGCCGGAACCCGCTCGAGGCGGCCGGTGCGCACACTCCGGGCATCAACCACCACTCCCGGTGGCTACCACGAGTCGGACGCCCGAAACCAGGAATCTTCGCCGCCGAGCGATGTTCTCAGCAAGCTCGCAGCGGGGTGACCAATCCTGAGGCAGAGCAGGCCCGCCGCGCGCCGATCGGCGCTCACGCGCTCGATGAGGCGCTAGTCATCGGACTTGTGGGCCACGGCGAAGACCCGCCGGAACGGCAACCAGGTCGTTCCGTCCGCGCGCTGGGGATAGGCGGCGCGCAGGATCGGTGCGAGTTGCGCGGTGAACTCCGTCCACGCTTCGTCGTCGAGCGCGCTTCGGACCGGGCGCAGCGCGGTTCCGGTCACCCATTCGAGGACCGGATCGTTGCCGGTCAGTCGCTGCAGATAGGTGGTTTCCCAGGCGTCGACCGCGCATCCGGCCGCGGTGAGCAGCGTCGCGTAGCCGCTCGGATCGAGGACGTCGCGCGGGTGCAGGATGCCGCTCGATTCCAGGCGCGGCCGCCATTCCTCACGCGCGGCGAGTTCGCGGATGGCGACATGGGAGGGTGCGTCGAAGTTGCCCGGCACCTGCAACGCCAGCCAGGCCCCGGACGGCAGGGCCGCCACCCACCGCGGAAGCAGCGCGGTATGCGTCGGCACCCACTGCAGCACCGCATTGGTCACCACGACATCGGTATCGGGTGCGGGCTGCCACTCCTCGGCGGAGCGCACTTCGGCGCCGATACCGGATTCTCTTGCCGCCGCGACCATTTCGGGTGAGGAATCGAACGCGTCGATGCGCGCCTGCGGCCACCGCTGAGCCAGCACGCCGGTGAGCTGTCCGGGCCCGCACCCCAGGTCGACCACCCGGCGCGGGTTCTCGGCGTCGATGCGCGCCACCAGTTCGAAGAACGGACGCGAGCGATGGTCGCCGAAACTGCGGTACTTCTCGGGATCCCACATGGGCTGCGTCCCATCGCCGGAGGGTCTAACCGTACGAGCGTTATGTTAGCGCGATGCGGCGCTTCCGGTGCGGCGGCGGTGTGAAGCGATCCGGTCGGTGTGTCGAGCACGGTCGACTCCGCCACGGTCGCGACCGCCTCGTCCCGGCCGGTGCGCCGGCCCGGCGCCGACGTGTCGTCTCGCCGGGTTCAGAAGTAGGTGCCGGCGAACGGGGCCGAGGTGGTGGCGAACAGATTGTCCGCGTCTTCGATTGCGCCGCAGCGGTTTTCGCTCACCCGACCGGCGAGGGCCAGCTGCTGCCAGGTGGATCCGCCGAGGTACACCGCGGCGAGGGCGGCCACGTCGGTGGTGAGATCGGCGGGGGCGTCGACGCGGGTGACGGCATCGGCGGCGATGCGGTAGGAGCCGCTGTTGGCGGGCAGGATGTCGTCGGTCACCGCGAGGACCACTGCCGGTGCCTCGCGGTAACTTCGGCGTCGCAGCGCCGTCGGGACGTCCACGAGCCGCAGCCAGGTCTCGTCGTGCACGCCGGCGACGGAGACCACCCGCTCGTCGGTGAACAGGTGCCGCAGTGGACTGTCGACCGGTGCGAAGGTGATCACGATCCGGTCCACGATGTCGTGGGTGAGCAGGTGCCGCAGCAGTCCGCGATAGGCCGCGGGTGTGGTCGCCACCCAGTCGTCGACGACGATCGTGCGCTGCGGATTGCGTGGCCAGCCCGCGCTGTCCGAAGGGCGATAGCGCAGGAATCCGTCCTCGGCGCCGGGCTCGCCGTGCACTACCGTCCAGCCCGTGTTGCCGGCCGCCAGCTCCTGGAACCGCCACCAATACGGCGGCCGATCGATCGCGCCGCTCCACGAATTATCCACGGCCGCATAGACTTTCGCGAGCGTCTCCCACCGGTTCTCGGCATCGAGATATCGCACCGGCCCGCCCGGGGCGACAGTGTCGCGCAATCGGGCCTGCCGTCGATCCACCTCGAGCGTCGCGTACGAACTCGCCACCCCGTACCCGAACCGCTCGTAGATGCCGCCCTGAGTGGCGCGCAGACTCGCGACCACCTCACCGCGCTCGGCGACATCGGCCAGCTGACGCCGCAACAAGGCACTCACCACACCCCGGCGAGTATGGGTCGGCAGCACACCGACATGCGTGACGGCCGCATGCGGAAGACGCTGCCCGCCGGGCACCTCCAGCCAACTCGTATAGGAGTCGACCGCCCCGACCAACTGGCCGTCCAGCCGCGCCCCGAGCGTGCGCCCCGGCTCGACCAGTCCGTCGGCGCCGTCCGGCAGCGGCGGCAGACCGACCATCGCGGTGCGGAAGATCTCTCCCGCCGCCCGCACATCCCCGGCCGCAGTCAGCGTCGCGAGTTCGACGGCTGCTGTTCCGCTGGTCATTCGCTACCTCCGAGGTCGTGCGCGGGCACTGTGCGGGCCTCACCCTCCGACCACGGTAGCGGGCCATCGCTGCGGCCGTTCCCAGCGAATGCCGTCATGCGTTCCGGCGCAGGGTGGACGATTTCGTCGACCTGGTCGTGCCGGAACTACAGCGCCGCGGCCTGTTCCGCCGCCGACTACGCCGGGACAATGCTGCGCGATCAGCTCGGTTCGGTGCCGGCGAGTCCGAAACCGGCGGCGTGTGAGGGAGTTATGCGGACCGGGGGCTGAGCCGCCTGGGCTCGGCCTCGGTCTCAGCCTGCTGCCGCCATCGCTCGCCACGCCTTTCTGGCGCGGGAGCGGGCTCGCGGGGCGGCGTATTCGATTCGCCGACGAGCTTCGGAGGCGCTGATCCGCAGTAGATCGCTCAAGAGCTCTGCAGTGTCCCGGTAGCCGGTGTCGGCGGCGAGGCCGCGACGCTCGGCCTCGGCGACGGCCGCGACCATGGCCGCACCCAATCGGCGCCGGCGGCGTTCGGTTTCGACGAGGGTGCGCAGCAAGTCGACATCGGCCAGTTCCGACCATCCCCGTGCCGGAGCATTCGGTGCCAATGCAGTCGAATGTGTGTTCACGCGAGGCAGCTTACCGCATGCTCGAACAGTTGTTCGATAGTCGACTCGGCCAGCGCGTCGGACTTTCCGGCACCAGTACAGGACGTTTCGAGGCATCGGGTGTGCCGTGGTCTTGGGGGCTGTCCAAGATAAGGTTGGGTCAACGCTGGATGATGAGTCAGGACTGGAGATGCCTCGGAACAGACGGCCACGCGATCGAGAAGAGAAGCGTGCGGAAATTGTGGCCGCTGCACGGCGGTTGTTCGTCGAGGGGGGCTACGACGCGGCATCGATGGCGCGGATCGCCCGGGATTCCGGGGTGGTGTCGAACACGCTGTACTGGTACTTCCAGGACAAGGACGCGGTATTGATCGCGGTCCTGGACGCGGTCCTGGCCGACTCGATGGCCTCCTACAGTGAAGTGCTGGACTTGAGCCTGGCTGATCGGCTGTTGTGGCTGGTCGAGGAATTGGAGCAGCTGGGCCGGTTGGTGAGCACGGTCCACACACGCGCCGAGGAGTCCGCGGCCATCCGGGAATGGCACGAGCAGTTCCACGCGCTGGCCGAGGGATTGTTCCGGGCAGAGCTCATCGAGCTCGGCGTGCCCGCTGACGAAGTGGATCCGCTGGTCGCCATCGGCGTTTTCGTTGTCGAGGGCTTGCTGACGCATCCGACGGAGCAGACCCAGCGGCGCGCGGTGATCGAGACGTTGCTGAACAGCGCTCGCGGTCTTGCCGCAGCCGCCGGCTGAGTGCCTGGACTCGACTGGCCCGGGGCAACCTACTGCGTGTTGCGTGCGGTGTAGTCGAATTGTGTTGCCAGGAAATAGAGTTGGTCACGCACGGCGCGCTCGAAGTGCTCGCCCACGTAGATGTCGAAGTGGTCGCAAGGGTAGTTCTGGACGTGCACGTGCGCCAGGCCCCGCGCGTGCCGCCTCGTGGTCTTCGCGGGCGCGGCCGCGTCGTTGTCGCAGACACACAGCAGCGTCGGAGTGCTGAAGCGAGCCAGCGCGCGACCGGGCCGATAGAGCGGTAGGTGCAGCGCCAGCCGTGCGGCCAGGGCGTTGGCGGCATCGAATTCACCGGCCGGGCCGCGTAATACACCCCATATGCTGTCGCGGCCGACGACGGTCACGGGTTCTTGCCCACCGTCGCTCTCGGTCAGCTCGATGTTCGTCGACACCTGAGCCCGCACCGAGGGCATCCGTTTCAACAACGCGCTGGTGCGCCGCGAGAGCCGGGTCCCCGCGGGCAGAAGTGCGGAGGCACCGGCGAGAGCGTCGGGTGAGGCCACGAACGCGGGCATGTAGGACGTGCCCGCCATCGGCATCAGGATCGGCTTCGCGCCGAACCGCGAACCGACCGTGTCGAGGATGCCGGCCACTGTCAGCGCTATCGCGCTCAGCGGGCCGGTTCGTAGCCGCGAGCGCAACGACGCCGGTCCGTCGGTGAAGGGGCACTGGGCCACGACGGCCGCGAGGCGGCTGTCTTCGGAAGCGACCTGGACGACATGTCCGCCACCGAAAGAGCTGCCCCACAACGCGATCCGGTCGACATCGACCTCCGGTAGGGTGCGTACAAAGGCGAGGGCGGCATGCCAATCCGCGCGTTGCTTGCCGATATCGAGTAGTTGGCGTGGGTATCCGTCGCTCGCGCCGAGGTGGCGGTAGTCGAACACCAGCACCGACCAGCCCGCTGCGGTGAACCGCTCGGCATAGGCATCCAGGCGCATCTGACGAACCGCTCCCAACCCGTGCCCCATGATCACCATGGGCTGCGGTCCCCGCGAGTCGGGCGGGGTGTACAGCCATGCTGCGCACATGTCCGTCCCGGACGCGAAGGCGACCTCACGTCGCTGTACCGCCGTTCCCTCGTGCTGATCCGGCCCGCTGCTCGTCATACCGTGTGCCCTTTTCGCCTCGTCGCAGTTCTTCTTGGACGTCATCCAAGAAGATCGTCCGGCAACGGTAGAGATTTCTTGAACGCCAGTCAAGAAGTCGCTACCCTTCTTGATGACCATTCAAGAAAGCGAGAGATGAGGCGGGCTCGCTTGACATTCGCGGCCCACCCGAACGAAGGAACCATGACCACATCCCCCCCGCACCGCGTTGATCACCGGCGCTTCGGCCGGCATCGGCGCGACGTTCGCCCGCCACCTCGCCGCGCGCGGCTACCAACTGCTCTTGGTCGCCCGCCGCGGCGACCGCCTCCAGGAACTCGCCGCGCAGTTGACCGAACGGCACGACGTGCGCTGTGAGGTGCTCGCCGCCGACCTCACCGACTCCGCCGCACCCACCGCGATTGTGAACCACGCCGACCAGCAGGGCCTCGACATCGATGTCCTGATCAACAACGCGGGCCTGTCGGGTAAAACCGCGTTCGCCGACACCCCGTGGGATGCCCTGGCCGGGGAGATCCAGCTGATGGTGACCGCCCCGACCGAACTCATCCACCTGGTCGTCCCCGGCATGAAGAAACGTAACTGGGGCCGCATCGTCAATCTGTCCTCGGTCGCCGCGTTCGCCCCACCGGCGGCCAGCCTGCTCTACACCGGCATCAAGTCGTTCGTGCTCAACACCTCACAGGCCCTCGACATGGAACTCAAACCCCACGGCATCCACGTCACCGCCCTGTGCCCCGGCTTCACTCACACCGAATTCCACGATGTCATGGGCACTCGCGACAAAGCCGACCATCTGCCCCGAATCCTCTGGCAGCAGCCAGAAGCCGTCGTCACCGAAGGCTGGGCCGCCGTGATGAAGGGCAAGCCCGTGTGCGTGCCCGGCACCCTCAACAAGATCTCCGCCGCCGCCATGAAACCCCTGCCCATCCACCTGGGCTACCTCGCCGGGAAGACCCTCAACCCTTTCAAGAACAGCTGAACCCGCCTCGCGATGGCACGTGTACATCGGCTCCTCACCCGAGCGCCTTCAGGTGATCTCTCCGCGGCATCAACCATGTGACCAGCAAGGCCCTGGTTACTGATCGTGACCAGAAGCAAGAGCGCTCGATATGCGGCTACCCAGGGCGGGATTACGCGGTGGGCGTTTCGGTGCGGCTGATGGCGCGCGGGATGTCGAGGGCGGCCAGTTTGTCGGGGTTGCGGATACCGTAGCCGCTGACGATCCGGTCCTCGGCGATGTCGAATACGAGGACGGCTTCCAATTTGTCGCCGATGTAGCACGCGAGTGCCGGTTGACCGTTGCAGTTCACCGTCTCGACGCGTACTTCCGGACGCCGCAGCGCGTATCTGAAGACCGCCATGAGAATCGCACCCACTCGTTCGGCGCCGACCATGACCAGCTCCGGCAGTGCGGTCACCTTGCCGCCGCTGTCAGTGGTCCAGGTAATGTCCGGTGCGAGCAGCGACAGCAAGCCTTCCATGTCGCCGGTGGTCGCGGCCGTTATGAAGCGTTCGGTGACCGCGGCGGTTCGGGCGGTGTCGACGGGGCCGGAGCGCTTGCGCCGGGCATGGACATGGTTGCGGGCGCGGCGCGCGGTCTGATGCACAGCGCCGACGGATTTTCCTGTTGCGGAAGCAATTTCGTCATAGTCGAAACCGAAGACCTCGCGCAGCACGAAAACTGCCCGCTCGATGGGGGTGAGCGTTTCCAGCACGATCAGCATCCCCATCGAGACCGATTCGGTGAGTACCACATCGCTCGAGGCGTCGCCGTCGGTGAGCAGCAGCGGCTCGGGCAGCCATGGGCCGACGTACTCCTCGCGGCGACTGACGCTGGCCCGCAACGCATTCAGTGCCTGTCGCGTGACGAGCTGGGCCAGATAGGATTTCGTATCCCGGACCGTGGCCAGGTCCACCCGCCGCCACCGTAGATAGCTGTCCTGCAGCACGTCGTCGGCTTCGGTTGCCGAACCCAGGATTTCGTAGGCGATGGTGAACAGCAGCGGCCGCAGGTGGACGAAACGCTCGGTGTGCTCATCGGTGGAGGTCATGGCTTCGAAACTCCCTGCGGCTCGGCCGCGCTCAGATCCTTACGCCTGCCCAAGCCCAGGAAGGTCGGGATCGCGCCGGGTTTGCGGGCTTCCTTGCGAATGGTCCCGATCGGGCCCGCGAGACCCACCCGTTCCTTGATCCACCCGGCCGTACGCCCGCCGAGATACATCGGCACGGGTGTGTCGTCACGCCGGCTGAATTGCATCGCACCCGCGCGGCTACCCAAACCCACGGTGCAGGCGGTGAAGGCCACGTCCAGCACAGCGGGCTCGTCCCCGGCGATGCGGACCAGCACATTATCGGCGGCCTGCGCACCCAACGGCTGGGCGGCATAGCAGCTCATCCGCAGCGGGCGGCCCGAGGGAGCGACCGCGTCCCCGGCGGCGACAAGGCGTTCATCATCGATGCTGGTCAATGTCTCGTCGGTCAGCAGCCGACCGAGCTCGTCGGTGCGCAGTCCACTGCGTGCCGCCAGTTCGGGCACCCCGAATCCGGCGGTCCAGATCGTGATCGCACCGGGCACCCATTCTCCGTCGGTCAGGACGACCCCGTCGCGCCGAACCTCGCCCACCCGCGCTTGCTCACGCACCTCGACTCCGTTCTCGGACAACCACTTCGCCACCGACCGCCGGGCCGGATTCGAGAAGTTCGCCGCCAACTTACCGCCACTCACCAAGGTCACGACAAGGCCCTGCTCCACGAGTTCGGCGGCGGTCTCGATGCCGGTGAGCCCACCTCCGACGACGACAATCGGCGCCTGGGCCGGCACGTCCGCCAGCGCTGCGCGCAGCCGCTGAGCGTATTCGAATTCGGCGATCGGATAGGCGAATTCGGTGGCACCGGGCACCGACGACGGCACCGCGGCGGTGCTGCCGACCGCGTAGATCACGTAGTCGTAGTCGAGCGCGCGCCCCGAACCCAATTCCACCCGGCGGGCGGCAGTATCGATGCGGACGGCACGATCGACGATCAGCCGTACCCCGGCGCCGAGCAGCGTGTCGTAGCCGATCGCAGCCTCATGGGTACCGGCCACGAACTGATGCAACCGCATGCGCTCGACGAACTGCGGACGCGGATTGACCAGCGTGATCTCGACATCGCGGCGCAGCCGCAGCCGATTGGCCGCCACGGCACCGGCGTAACCGCCGCCGATCACAACCACTTTGGTGATGGCATTGAAATCAGTCATGCCCTCCAGACACGCCACACCCTCCAGAACCGACACAAAGTGACAACCGTCACATTCGCAGCCTGTCGACAGCCCAATTCCGGCCCGTCCGGTGGAGTGGTACACATCACATTTCAGGCTGAATCCCGGTCGGACGGTCCGACGCGAGCTGGCGGGTCTGAGAGGGTCGCCTCATGAAAATCGGTGTCGCACTTCCGCAGATGGCTCCCGGCTACGGGCCGGGTACGACGGTCGACTGGGCCCGGCGAATCGACGTGGGCCCTTTTTCGAGCGTTTCCGTCGGTGAGCGGGTGACGTTCTCGAATCCGGAGATGGTCGCGACGCTGGGCGCCTGCGCCGCGGTCACCGAGCGAGTGCAGGTTCTGGCGAACCTCTGGGTGCTTCCGCAGCATCCGATGGCGATGGTCGCCCAGCAGATCGGCACCCTCGATCAGCTCGCGAACGGCCGCCTCGAGGTAGCCGTCGGCGTCGGCGGCCGAGAGCACGACTACCGCGCTCTCGGCGCCGATTTCAAACGACGGCACCAGCAGCTCGACGACAAGGTCGCCGAGCTGAAGTCACTGCTCGTCGGCGAGCCCCCGTTCGAGGGCGCGGACCCGGTGGGGCCGGCGTGCGTGCAGCCGGGTGGGCCGATCATCCTCGCCGGTGCGATGGGGCCGAAGGCGATGCGTCGCGCGGCGCGGTGGGCCGACGGCGTCTCCGGCTTCAGCATCGCGGGTGACGCCGAGGAGATCGCCAAGGTGAGCGATCTCGCCGACGGCTGCTGGGCCGAGGCCGGTCGTACGACGAAGCCACGCAAGGTCAGCGGCTGCTTCACCGCGCTGGGCGTCCCCGATGCGTCCGAGGCGCTGCGCTCCTTCACTGCTCGCTACCTCGGCTTCCTCGGGCCCGAGTTGGCCGGCATGGTCGCCGCGTCGGCGCGCGCGTCGAATCCCGACGTGCTCGCCGACATTCTCGACGGCGCGGAGCGAGCCGGCTGCGACGAGTTCATCCTGGTCCCGGCCGTCACCGACCTGAAATTCCTCGAGGTTGCCTCCGAGGTGGTGGCCGCACGGCAGTGACGCTCGGTGCGCGGTGGCGCGTGGTGGGGGGCTCGCCGGGACCTCGTTCACCGCGGTGCTCGGCGTGCTCGGCGTCGTCGTTGCAGGCCGGGGTGTACGCCGGCGGGCAGGCCCGCGTGGGCGGCGATGCGTTGCAGTAGCGGCAGTAGCTCAGCTCGTTCGGTCTCGTCCAGCGGTGCGAGAACCTCCGATTCCAGTGCGTCGGCCTCGGATTGCATCGACTCGAGCACCTGGCGGGCATTGTCGGTGAGGTGGACCGCGTGCGCGCGCCGGTCGGCCGGATGTGGCCGCCGGGTCACCAGTGCGCGTTCTTCCAGCTCGTCCACCAGTCCGACCATCGCGTTGCGGTGGACTCGCAGCAGATCCGCGAGTTCCTGCTGACTGCGGCCGTCCGCGACGGCCAGCTGAGTGAGGACCGCGAAGTGGGCCGGGTCCAGATCCAATCGCGCCAGCTGCTCGGTGAGCTGGTACGACACGTGGAAACCGATCTGCGACAACAGGAATGCCGCGCGCGAGTCCAGCGGCCGGTTCGTCATGACCTCCACACTAGCAATCCAACATGATTGCCATCTAAGAGTATTGACATAAATTGTGATTGTCACTTAACGTGACAATATGGCGAATTCCAGCACCCCCTCCGTTCCTGAGACCGACGCACCGGTCGCGGTGATCAACACGATGTCGGTACCCGCGGCCCAGCGGGACCTGTTCCTGCAGCGCTGGCGTGACAGCGCCCAGTACATGGCGGCCGCCGCCGGTTTCCGCCGAACCCGGATGTTCCAGGCGGCCGGTGAGGCGGCCGAGGCGGTCTTCGTCAACGTGGGGGATTGGGACAGCGGCACCGCCCTCCGTAACGCACTCGGGACGGCGGAATGGCGGGAATTGACGTTGCGGATGCAGAACGATCTCGACCTCACCGCCCGGCCGATGATCTTCCATCCCACCCTCGAACTGGGCCCCGGCGACATGCTGTCCTAGCGGTCCGGATCCGTTGTGGGACAACAGTTCACAGTCTGAACGTCACAGGAGAACAACCATGTCACGCCGCAACCTCGACACCGTCCTGGCGGCCGCTGTCGTTCTGTTCACCCTCTACCTCGGGATTTCTTTCGTCCTGACTCCCGACACCGCCGCCCAAGGCTTCGGCCTGCCGAATGTGCCCGCCGGCGACGGCGGCGGCTTCCTCGTCGTGAAAGGCTGCCGCGAACTCGCGATGGGCCTGGGCACGGGCATCCTGCTGATGACCGGCCGGCGCCGCGCCCTGGGGTGGGTTCTGCTGATGACGGCCGTCGCCCCGTTGGGCGACATGATCAACGTCCTGGCTCATCACGGCTCCGCGGCCACCGCGTTCGGCGTCCACGGCCTGACCTCCGCGCTGATCACCGTCACGGGCCTGCTGATCCTCCGCGAAAGCGGCAAGGCGCCCGAGGCCCGGCAGGCTGCCGCCCCAGCGCCCACCGCACAGCTGTCGGCCTGACCTCCACATCCGAACGACCGCATCATCATTCGAACGAGGACTCGATGAAACAGCTCTACTGGGCCGCCGTCGGCTATACCGCACTGGGACTGCCGTCGGGCCTGGTCTACCGCCAACTCGCCAAGGCCCATGAGTTCACCGGCAAGACCGAACTCGCCGTGGTCCACACTCACCTGCTGGCGTTGGGAACACTGTTCTTCCTGATCGTCCTGGTGCTCGAACACCAACTCGCCCTGTCGAACACGCGCGCCTATCGCTGGTTCTTCACCGTCTACAACATCGCGGTCCTCTGGACGGTGGCCTGCATGGCGATCATCGGCACCCGGACCGTCCTCGGGTACGGCGAATCCACGCCACTGGCGGAGCTGGCCGGCATCGGTCACGTCCTGCTGACCATCGGATTCGTGCTGTTCTTCCGCGCCGTGTACCAGGCCATCACGGCCCGCCGCGAGGAGGTGGTTCCCGCCTGACCCGGCCGAATCGGTGACGGCCGACCCGGATGCTCGGGCCGTTCCGCGCGGACGCCAACGGCCCGAGATGGTCTCGGGCCGTTGGTCTTCGGACTGTCGTATCCGCCGCCATGCGAAGACGCCGCTACCTGATCGAGCTGGCCAGCCGGTCGGCGTAAGGGGCGATGAATTTTCCGACGATGGGAAGTGCCGCGCGGACACCGCCGGTGTTGTTCGCCTGGACCATGGCCATGATCCAGACGACGATCGTGAAGACCGCGACGACGAGTCCGGCGAGGCTGAAGATGATGCCCAGGGCTCCGAGGAGCGAGCCGAGGATGCTCAGGACGATATTGAGCACCGAAACCGCCCCGAAGAAGATGATCGATTGCGAGGCATGGAATTTCACATCGGGATCGTTTCGTCCGATGAAGAGGAAGATGATTCCGGTGAGCCAGCCCAGCGCGTACGACAGGATCGCGCTGGTCTTCTTGTCCAGGCCGGCGGACTGCGGTTGGTTCGCGGGAGGTTGAGAAAATGTCATGAGGTGAGTAGACGCCCCGCGCGCCGCCTACCGATCCCAACTTTCCCCGCGAACCCTGTAGCGCTTCAGACCGATCCGCTGTCGGCGAAGGGGTCGCGAGCTATCACCATGACGTCAACCGATAGTTGACGCGAACATGATCGTCAACCTATGTTTGACGAGCCGATCGCGGCGGACAGGAGGAACCAAGATGTCGGAAGCGCCCATTGTCACCGGCGCTGCGGCCAGCCGTGGTGTCGTCGCCGGTCCGGTTCGACTGGTCCACAGTGTCGACGACTTCGACGCGGTCCGGCCGGGCGATGTGATCGTCTGTCGCACGACCGATCCGTCGTGGACAGCGCTTTTCGGCGTTGCCGCCGCGGTAGTGACCGAAACCGGGGGGATGCTGTCCCATGCGGCAATCGTCGCCCGCGAGTTCGGGATTCCGGCCGTGGTGGCGGCCGAGGGAGCGATGCAGACCCTGGCGAATCATCGGATCATCTCGGTCGACGGAACCAATGGACACGTTCATGCCGTTCGCTCGACCCACCATTGACGTCGCTTCACCAGGCATGGCCGCTCGACACGAAAGGGAAGTCCGCGATGACGCACGTTTCACGCAGTTCGCTGCTCGCGTTGCACGCAATTCGCCTGGGCGGGTTCGTCGATACGCACGCGGTCGCCGGCAGATACCGAATGCCCGTCGACCTCGCCGAGTCGCACGTGCGGGACTTCCGAGAGCGCGGTTGGATCAACCGCTTCCGATTCGGGACGGACGCGGGGTGGTCGCTCACCGAGAGCGGACGTGCGCAGAACGAGCGGCAACTCGCCGACGAGCTGTCCGAATGTGGGGCGAAAGCGTTGGTGGAAGACGTCTATCGCATGTTTCTCCCGCTCAACGCGCGGTTGGTGCAGGCGTGCACCGCCTGGCAACTGACCATCCTTCCCGATGGCAGCATGCAGGACAACGACCACCAGGACGCGCAGCGAGACCGGCAGATCTTGGACGAACTAAAAAGCCTCGCAAAGGAATTGGTGCCGCTGTCGGTCCAGCTCGCCGAACGACTCGCCCGGTTCGCCGGTTACGACACCCGCTTCGCCGCGGCCCTCGCCCTGGCCGCCGATAATCCCGAGATGGTCACCGGCACCGAACACGACTCGGCCCACCGAGTGTGGTTCGAACTGCACGAAGATCTGATCGCCACCCTCGGTGTCGACAGGGCGCACCCCTCGTAGACGAGTAAGTCCGAAGCCACCGTCGGTGGTCGAACGCGATCAGGGAGCGATGACCGACCCGGTATTCGCCGACTCCACCTACGTCGAGCCGATCACCGCGTTGTCCTGTGCCGTACTCGGTGAGCGGCTGCTCGAAACCCATGCTGCTACGCCGGTCGCTGGAACTTGCCGTCCTGAAGGTCCGTGGTGAAGGCGTCCCATTCGGCCGGGGCGAAGAGGGAGGAGCGCTGGGCCGGTGGGGTCCTCAGAGTCGCGCACTCCGACAGTGCCTTTGGCGAGATATGCAATCTCGACGCAATCCTGACCGGTTCCGCTGTGGCTGCTCTTGAACCACTCGGCAGTGGGAAGGTCAGCGCTCACGCCGCGTTCTCCTCTGACTCCAGTTCGCGGGTCCTGGCTATTCCCGCCTTGTTCGCTATGTAGGGGCTTCGAATCGGCCGTCCTGTAGGCCACCGGCAAAGGCATCCCACTCGTCGGGCGTGAAGATGAGTGCTGGCCCGGTGGGGTTTTGGAGTCGCGAACGCCGACCGCGCCGGCGGTGAGGTGTGCTACCTCCACGCACTCTCCGCCGTCCCGGCTTCGGCTGCTTTTGAACCACTTCGAGATCAGCCGGGCGCGCGACACGGCCACCGGCGACGTGATCGAGTTCGCGCCGGGCACCGATCTCGCGGCGGCACGGGAACAAACATCGCGCCACTGGGCCGCTGTCTGGGATCGCGTCGCCCACGAGATGTGGACCGAATGGATACCGGGACACCGCAATTCGGAGTCTGCGCCCATGACGCGGTTCCTCGGATGAGCGCGGAGCCGGACAAGTCGAAGTGGCCCAAGGCAATCGGATACGTTTGCTCCGATCTGGCGGGCGATCGGCGAACCCAGATCGAAGCCGCGATTCGCCGGCGCGCGACCGAGGCGGGTTATCGCTTGCTAGGGATCGTCGCCGACGTGCCGGTGCCTGATCTGCTTGCCGCCCTGCGTCGGGTCGACGCGGTGGCGGTGATCGTCCACGACCTGGAGCATATCGGCGGTAGTCCGCGATCGGTGTGCGGATTCGCGGCGCTGGCCACGGTGGAGCCCGCAGACATGTGGCGCTGGGGCTACCAGCCGGACTGGTAGTGCGGGTCGGGAACGCTCGTTGCGGTGACGTGCCTGCGGTGGACTGCTTCGGTGACCGCCCAGGCCCACAGTCCGCACACCCCGAATTTTTCGTGCAAACCTCTGCGGAAATGTGCGAAAACCGCGAAAAGCGGCGGGGTTTGCACGATTAGTTCATCGTCACGGGCGCGATCCGGCCGAGCGCAGCTACGCGGTAACCTACGAGGACGGACGCGGTGTGCTGCGCGATCCGCTGACCACCTGCACCGCCCACGGATGGACAATAGATTCGATGGCGGTGCTGGGCCGGCGAGCCGATGTGGTGGCCTCGGAAACTCCGGCCGATCGGCTCGTCACGGTGGGGCTGCGGCTCAGTGGGCCCGGGACGTGGAAGCGGCCTCGATCCTCGGGGGCATCACGGGGTGGTGCGGGTCGATGTCGCCGAGAACGAGAACGACCGAGCCGGATTCGGTTCAGCCCGATCCGGATCCGCGACGCGCACGGCGGGCGTTGTTACCGTCGCTCCCATGGATTTGCAGCTGAGCGGTAAGCGCGCCATCGTCACGGGCGGCAGTAAGGGAATCGGCCTGGCCGTCGCGCGCGGACTCGCTGCCGAGGGCGTCGACGTGGTGCTCGCCGCCCGATCCGCCGAACCGCTCGCGGCGGCCGCGCAGGCACTCGCCCAGGAGAGCGGACGGCGGATCGTCGCGGTGCCCACCGACACCGGAGACGACGAACAGGTGCGGGCACTGGTCGAGCGCACCGTGGCCGAGCTCGGTGGGGTCGACATCCTGGTCAATGCCGCGGCCACGCCGTGGAGTGCCGGCGCGCCCGCGGATCTGAACGCCACCAGCGACGACATCGTGCGCCGCGAGGTCGAGATCAAGGTGCTCGGATATCTGCGCACCGCCCGCGCGGTCGCGCCGCATCTGATCGCGCAGGGCTGGGGGCGGATCGTCAACATCAGCGGACTCGGTGCGCGACAGGCGAATTCGATCGCCCAGACGGTGCGCAACGTCGGCGTCTCGGCGCTGACCAAGAATCTCGCGGACGAACTCGGCCCGCACGGGATCAACGTCACGGTCGTGCACCCGGGCCTCACCCGGACCGAGCGGCTCACCGGACGGCTGGCTGCCCAGGCCGCCGAATCCGGCGCCACCGTCGAGGAATTGGAGGCCGGTCTGGTCGCCAACTCGATCCGCCGGGTGATCGATGCGAGCGAGGTCGCCGACGTCGTCACCTTCCTGGCCTCGCCGCGCAGCATCGCGATCACCGGCGATGCCGTCGCGGCCGGCGGGGGAGTGCCGGGGCCCGTCTACTACTGACGCGAAACTGCGCCGCACGCAAGCTGTTTCAGCGGTCGCGTTCGCAGGCGGCGAGGAAATCGTCGACGATGCGGGTACAGTCGTCGCGCCCGGCGCGGCCGATGCCGGTGAGCCGCACGAAGACGATCGGCCCGACGAGTTGCGCCAGTACCGCGGTGAGATCCCGATCGCCGAGTAGTGCGAGCGCCCGCGGGTCGTCGAACAATTCGTCGAACGGGCGGCGGTAGGTGTCGATGAGATGGGCGCGCAGCGAACCGGACCGCACACCCTCGCCGTGGGCCTGCGCGTCTCCGGTCGCCAGCCATGCCAGCGTGGTGAGATGCAGCGGTACGTCGTTGATCGCCGCGGCCTGCCGGGTGAGCAGTTCGATCAGCCGCTCCCGCAGCGGGCCCGCGTCCGGTATCTCGACCACCGGCGGCATCAGCTCTTCCAGCGTCGCGGCCCGCAGCCGCGCCACGGTGTCGAAATGCCGGTACAGCGTGGTGCGCGCGACGCCCGAGCGTCGCGTCACCGCATCGATGGTGACCGCGTCCAATCCGCCGTCGCGCAACAATTCGGCCGCGGCGGCCAGCAGGCGGCGACGTGAGCGCGCCTTGCGCGGGTCGTCCTCGGATTCTGTCGCGGCACTCGATGTCATGGTCTCAGGATTCCTCCTCGGCAAGATCGGCGGCCGCACGGGATAGAAACGATACTTCGAGTAGCATAGCGAAACTGAAAGTATCGTTTCTCGGGAGGCGCGATGAACGCAACCATGACCGAGCTCGTACCCGTGCGCACCCGATGGGTGATCGTCGTGTCCTGCCTGGCGGTCGCGCTGGTCGTCGCGTCGATGGCGGGGCTCTACACCGCCTTGCCGCAGATCGCCTCGGCCACCGGCGCCACGCAGTCCCAATTGACCTGGATCATCGACGGTTACACGCTCGCGCTGGCCTGTCTGGTACTGCCGGCCGGCGCCCTGGGCGACCGCTACGGCCGCCGCATCGTGATGATCATCGGACTGGCGGTGTTCGCGATCGCGTCGGCGGTCCCGCTGGTGGTCGCCGGCCCGGAATGGCTGATCGGCTCGCGGGCAATCGCCGGAGTCGGTGCGGCACTGGTGATGCCGTCGACGCTCTCGTTGCTCACCGCCGGGGTCGAGCCGGATCGCCGCAATGTGGCGGTCGGTATCTGGGCGGGCACGGTCGGCGGCGGCGCGGTTATCGGCATCCTGGGCTCCGGAGTGCTGCTGTGGCGCTGGTCGTGGCTGTCGATCACGCTCGCGATGGCGATCTCGGGTGCGGTTCTGGCGGTCGCGGCGTGCACGGTCCCCGAATCGCAGGACGGCGAGCGGGCACGTTTCGATCCGTGGGGTGCGGTGAGCGGCGCGGCCGCGGTCGGCCTGATCGTGATCGCGGCACTCGAGGCCCCGCAGCGCGGCTGGACCGATCCGATGGTGCTGGGCGCGGTGGTCGCCGGGTTGGCGGTCGGCGCGGCTTTCGCCGTGATCGAACTGCGCGCCGAGCACCCGCTGCTGGATGTGCGGCTGTTCGCCGGGCGCGGTTTCGGAACCGGGACACTGTCGGTGGCGGTGCAGTTCCTGGTCTCGTTCGGGTTGTTCATGGTGATCGTGCAGTTCTTCCAATTGATCCTGGGTTATTCGCCGCTGCTCTCGGCGGTCGCGATGGCGCCGATGATCGTGCCGATGGTGGGACTGTCGGTGATCGCGCCGTGGCTGGCGCAGCGGTTCGGGCTGCGGGCGCCGACCACGGTCGGGTTGGTCGTCGTCGGGGTCGGGCTGCTGTGTCTGTCGCGGTTGACATCCACGAGCAGTTTCGTTGATGTGCTGTGGCCGTTGCTGATCATGAGCACCGGCCTCGGCCTGGCGGCCGCGCCGGCCACCGCGGCGATCGTGGACGGCGCGCCGGCCGACAAACAGGGTGTGGCGGCCGCGGTGAACGACGCCGCTCGCGAGATGGGCGCCGCGCTGGGCATCGCACTCGCCGGCAGTGTGCTGGCGGCCGGTTACAGCCACCGCATGGCCGAGATCGCCGACCGGATTCCCGAACCGATCCGCGGGCCCGTCACCGGCTCGCTCGCGGGCGCGCTGGCCGTGACCGAGCGCATCGGACCGCAGGCGAAACCGCTTGCGGAACAAGCGAAATCCGCCTTCGCGCACGGCCTGCACCAGGCCGCCCTCGTGCTCGGGGTGGTGACTCTGGTAGTCGCGGCGATCCTCGCAGTGTGGGCACCCTCTCGGGCACGATCCGGTGCCGAATCGCCCGGTGCTGAATCTGCCGGTGCCGACTCGGCCGGGAAGGGACCTGTCGATGCCGGATCTGTCGGCTCCGACTCTGCCAGGGTGGGATCTGCCGGGCCGGGATCTGCCGGTGCCGGATCTGTCAGGTCCGACTCTGCCGGGGTGGGTCCTGCCAGGTCGGGATCTGCTGGTGCCGGATTTGCGGGATCCGACTCTGGCGGGGACGACTCTGCCGGGTACGAGTCTGCCGACTCCGAATCGGCTGCTGGAGCCGGGAAGCGGTGAGTCGGAGTGTCGGGCCCGCCGTCCCCGCGCCGGAGTACGCGGCCGTGTTGTGATGGTCGCGGGCCGGGCACCGGTCACCCGCGGGTGTGAAGGTCGGCCCGCGCGAGCGGAGGTCGAATCGAGGAGCGGCGATGGCGCAGGCGAATGTGGCGGTGATCGGATACGGATTGTCCGGGGCGGTGTTCCATGCCCCGCTGATCGCCGCCGACCCCCGGCTCCGCGTGGCCGCGGTGGTGACCTCCTCGCCGGAGCGGGCCGACCAGGCGCGCGAGGAACATCCCGGCGTGCGGGTATTCGCCACGGACGACGAATTGTTCGGCGCCGCAACGGATATCGACCTGGTAGTGATCGCGAGCCCCAACCGCACCCACAGCTCCCTGACGCTGCGGGCCGTGGCGGCCGGGCTGCCGGTGGTGGTCGACAAACCCTTCGCCCTGACCGCCGCCGAGGGCGAGGCGATGATCGAGGCCGCCCGGCGTGCCGGCACCATGCTGACGGTATTTCAGAATCGGCGCTGGGACAGCGACTTTCGCACGGTACGCCGGCTGATGATCGACGGTTCCCTGGGTGAGGTGCGCCGCTTCGAATCCCGCTTCGAGCGCTGGCGGCCGCGGATCAAGGGCGGGTGGCGGGAGGTCGGCGGCGCCGACGAGGGCGCCGGCATCCTTTACGACCTCGGCAGTCATCTGATCGACCAGGCGCTCGACCTGTTCGGCCCGGTCGACGACGTCTACAGCGAACTCGACGCCCGCCGCCCGGGCGTGCGGGCCGACGACGATGCCTTCGTGGCGCTCACTCATGTCTCGGGCGTGCGGTCGCATCTCTGGATGAGCGCCGTTGCGCCGCAGCTGGGTCCGCGCTTCCGGGTGCTCGGCTCCGAGGCCGGTTACGTCTGTTACGGGCTGGACCCGCAGGAGGCGGCATTGCGGGCCGGTCGCCGTCCCGGCGACGGGCGCCCCTGGGGGAGTGTCGATCCCGTCGACTGGGGTCAGCTCGGCGCCGAGGGCGATCTACGCCTGACCCCCAGCGAACCCGGCGCCTATCCGGACTTCTACGCCGGGGTGGCCGCCGCCCTGCTGGACGGCGCCGAACCACCGGTGGACCCCGCCGATGCCGTCGCGGTCCTGCGCATCATCGAGCGGGCGCGCGCGGTGGCGGCTCGATGAGCGGCCGTCAGGGTTTGCGGGCGACGCCGCCGTAGGCCGCGATCTCGGCGGCGCGGCCGACCTCGCGGGAGTCGGGCAGCCACTGCGTGATGCAGGTGAAGCCGGGCTCGACGAGCTCGAGTCCGTCGAAGGCGGCGGCGATCTCGGCACGCGTGCGCGGATAGTACGGTGTACCACCGGTTTTCGCGTATTCTGCGCACAGGTCGACATACGGCTGACTGTCGTCGGTGCCGTCCCAGAGCACGAGGTAGCTGCCGGAGGGTACCGCCGCCAGCACCGTGCGCACGATGCGCAGCATGTCCTCATAGCTGCGGGCGTGGCCCAGGACGCCCATGAACATGACGGCCACCGGCTCCTGCAGATCCAGGATGGCCTCCGCCTCGGCGATGATCTTCTCCGGCTCGTGGAAATCGGCGTTGACGTAGGTGGTCACGCCCTCCGGAGTGGTGCTGGTGAGCAGTGCGCGGGCGTGCGCGAGGACCAGCGGGTCGTGGTCGACGTAGACGACCTTGGCGTCGGGCGCGACACTCTGCGCCACCTCGTGAGTGTTCTGCATCGTCGGCAAACCGGTTCCGATATCGAGGAATTGCCGGATTCCGGCCTCGCCGGCCAGGTGGCGCACCGCCCGGATCAGGAATTGCCGCGACTGCACCGCCATGGTCGCGATATCCGGATCGATCTGCAGACTCGCCTCACCGACGGCGCGGTCGACCTCGTAATTGTCCTTGCCGCCCATCCAGAAATTCCAGATGCGCGCCGAGTGCGGGATATCGGTGCGGATCTGCGCCGGATCGTCGATGGCCATAAGTGCTGAGCTCCCGTAGGTGTGGGGCGCCGCCGAACCGCGCGGCATCTCGTCGGTGCGAACTACGCGAGTATAGACCTCGTTGCCGCTGTCGTGTCGGAATATGTTGCAGGGCCGAAATATTCGCAACCGATCTAGGGGAACGGCTGTGCGGACCGAGCGGAATAGCCGGTACCTATTGTGCGGCAACGTTATTCGGGGAGACGGCGTGGCGGCACGGGGGGTGACGGCGCCCTCCTGTTGGGTTAGCTGAAAGTGTGCCAATCGACTCGACTGCTCGCGTCGGCCGTCGGTGTCGTACACTCTCGCCCTCGCTTTCGACGGCGGAAGCCTGGTGTCTCTCAACACTAATCAAGCGTCCAATCTGGAAAGTTGTCCATATCCGTCCACCGAATCGACTCGTCCCATTCGGTCTGTGCGAGCGTGGTTTTAGGTTTTCCTTGCCTCAGGACGTAAGGTTGCCAATCGGTTACTGGATATCTCTTCTCACATGGAGGTGGTAGAGGGCTTGCACAGCACAGTGGTCGTCGTCGGATCCGGATTCGGGGGGATCGGCATGGGAACGGCGCTGCGGCGCGCGGGTATGGACGATTTCCTCATCCTGGAGGAATCGTCGGAATTGGGTGGCGTGTGGCGTGACAACACGTATCCGGGTTGCAACTGTGACGTACCGGCGCACCTGTATTCGTTCTCGTTCGCGCCGTATCGCGATACGGCCGTCCGTTTTCCGGCCCGCCGCCGGACCTTGGAATATCTACGGTCCGTCGCCGCCGCCGAGGGCCTACCCGCCCACCTGCGCACCGGCACCGCCGTCACCGAGGCGACATACTCGGAATCGGAGGCGCGCTGGGAACTACGGACCGCGAACGGGATTCGGCTCACCGCCGATATCGTGGTCTTCGCCGTCGGCCAACTGCATCGCCCGAACATTCCGGAGATCCCGGGCCGCGACGAATTCGGCGGCGCGTCGTTCCACACCGCCGACTGGGACCACGCCGCGGATCTGCGCGGCCGGCGGATCGCCCTGATCGGCACCGGATCCAGTGCGGCGCAATGCCTGCCGGCGCTCGCCGACACCGCCGCGTCCGTACGGATATTCCAGCGCACGCCGCAGTGGATCCTGCCCAAACCGGCTCCCGAATTCGGCCCGGCGACCCGGGCGGCGCTCAGGCTGCCCGGCGCGCAGCGCGCCTACCGCTGGGGTCTGCAACAGGCCGCCGACTCGCTGCTGGCGCCGATGATGCACCGCCGATGGCCCGCCCGGCCCGCGGAATGGGTAGCGCGGCAGTATCTTCGACGGAGCATCGCCGATCCGGTGCTGCGCGCCCGGCTCACCCCGGATTACCCGATCGGCGCCAAACGGATCGTCTTCGACAGTCACTTCTATCGCACGCTGCGCCGCGACAACGTGGAACTGACCACCGCCGCGATCGCCCGCATCACCCGCGACGGCATCGTGACCGCCGACGGCGGACGCTACGACGCCGACGTCATCGTCTACGCGACGGGTTTCCGCGCCTCCGAATTCCTGGCCCCGATCACGGTGCGCGGCCGCGGCGGCCGGTCCCTGCAGGATCGATGGCGTTCGGGGCCGGATGCCTTCATGGGCCTGGCGGTGCCGGGATTTCCCAACGCATTCCTCATCGCCGGACCCAACTCGTTCACCCCGGCGGGCAGCAATCCGACGATGAAGGAACACCAGATCGCCTACATCATGCGCTGCCTGCGCTGGCGTGACGAGATCGGCGCGGCGGCGATCGAGGTGCGCGCCGACGCGATGGCGGCGCATCGGGAATGGCTGGCCGACGCGCTCGCGACCACGGTGTGGTCGACGGATGTGCCCAGCTGGTACACCCACGACAGCGGCGCGATCACCAATCCCTGGCCCGCCTCCGTGCGCACCTACGCCCGAATGTTGCGCCGCCCACCGGCGCTGAGCTTCGCACCGGTGCACCACACCGCCACCGCCGAAGCGGTCGGCGCCTGACCCGGCTCGCGTGAAAGGACCGCCCGGCGCGAAAGTCATTGCGCCGGGCGGCCTTCCGGTCAGGCCACGGTGGCGTTCGGCGGCGCGCGCCGTCGCGTCCGTCGGGTGACGCAATCGGTGTACGTCACCCGGTCGCGATCAGCCCTCGTCGTGGGCCAGATGTTGCTTGGCCTGGTCGTAGTCGCCCTCGAGCTGGTGCCCGGGCCCGTAGACGAGATGGACGACACCGGTACGGAAGGCGGTCGAGCGCAGCAGAGTGAGCGGGAGGGTGGCGTCGGCGTCGTCGAACAGGCGCATGCCGGACCGCACCGCGATCGGATGCACCAGCAGATGCAGTTCGTCGAGCAGCCCAGCGCCGAGCAATGCGCGCACCACCGACACCGAGCCGGAGATGGCGATATCTCCGCCGGGTTCCTGCTTCAACGCCGTCACCCCGGCGATCAGATCACCCTGCAGCACTTCGGAATTGCGCCATGTGAAGGTGTGATCGCTGCGCGACACCACGATCTTGCGGGCATCGCCCAGCTTGCGGCCGAAGTCGGCGTCCGGCCCGCCCGCGGCCTCGCGTTCCGGCCAGGCGCCGGCGAAGCTGTCGTAGGTCTTGCGCCCCAGCAGCAGGGTGTCGGCGGCGCCGAGTTGCGCATCGACCGCCGCGCCCATCTCGTCGTTGTAGTAGGGGAAGTGCCAATCCTGCGGGTTCTCGACGACGCCGTCGAGAGCGATGAACAAGCCGGCCGTGATCGTGCGCATGATGTCTCCTGGATCCGAAAGTCCCTGTCGCACAATTCGACGGCGCGAGCGCCCCGAACTCATCGCTGCGGGAGAAGGCCGCGGATGCGGGCGCGGCGGTGGGAACGGAGCAAAAAGTGAGCGGTTCCCCATATTTTGTCGGCAAATATCCCGTTCGTCCCATGCTGTCGGCGATTCGCCCAGGTCAGCGGCAATGTCGCCAGGTGTCGACTATGTCCAAAACGGAGTAGAAGGTGAGCGGAGACTCGCATTACCGTTCCATCAGGTAACACCTACGGCCGGTGATCGGGCGGTGTCGATATCGCCCGATCACCGATCCGGCAGATCTCGCGAAGGCTGCGGATCTGGTCGGTGACAAGGAGGTCAAAGTGACTACAGCAAGCACAATCGGTGCTGAGCGCGCGATATCCGGCCGCGCCACCTCGCTGTCCATGCGGGATGCGCAGGCCATGTCCCGGGAACTGGTCCTACACCTCGGCGGATCCGTGGCGCCGTTCACCACCCTGCCCGCCGACGTGATGTCCGGTGACGTGTCGGCGGTCGCGCGGATCTGTGTGGAATGGTCGATCCGCCGAGTCAACGGCGGGGATCTTCCCGAACGCACCGATCGCCTGCGGGCCGCGGCCGCGCGCTGGTGCCGCGCCGGCATTCCGATCGAAGTGGTCGTGCACGCAGTCCACGAGGGATTCAAGGCCGGACTGGACCTGCTGTTCGCCCGAGCCCAGGCCAGCGATGCCGAACTCGTCGTCAAGGGCACCGCGACCGCGCTGGAACTGCTGGATCTCATCACCGCGACCGTCAGCAAGGCCTATGTCCAGGAGCGCCGCGCCGACGCCGTCGAGCACCACACCGCCGTGCACACGCTCACCTCGGCGCTGCTCGGCGGGCACGCCACCACGAAGATGGCGCGTGAATGCGGGATCCGGATCGCCGAGCGGTATCACGTTCTCGCGCTGTGGATTCCGCCGCATCCTGACGAGACGCATCCGCGGCTGGACCGCAACGTGGTCGCGCGCCGCAAGCTGCGGCGGGTGCAGGCCGCGCTGGCGAAACTGCTGCGCGACCAGCCGCTGGCCATGCTGTCGGTCGACGGCGGCACCGTGCTCGTCCCCGAAACCGCCTGCACCGAACCGGAATTGGACAATCTCGTCGCGCAGCTGTCGGAGCTGGCCGGGGTGCCGCTGACCGCCGCGGTGGTGGGCGCCGCCGCGGCCGATGTCCCGGCCGCGGCGCAACAGGCCCACGATCTGCTCGACACGGTGCGCCGGCTCGGACGCGGGCCCGGGGTCCATCGCTTCGCCGAACTCGCGCTGCAATACCAGCTCACCCGTCCCGGGATCGGCCGCGACATCCTCGATGCCCGCCTCGCGCCGCTGGACGACCACCCCGAACTGCTGGAAACGCTGCACGTGTTCTTCAACACCGACCTCAACCGGCAACGCGCCGCGCGGCAGCTGTGCATCCACCCGAACACCATCGATTACCGGCTGCGTCGCATCGGCCAGCTGACCGGGTTCGACCCGTCGCGCACCACCGGATTGTGGTATCTGCGTTCGGCATTGGTCGCGCGGCTCAGCATCGCCGACCGCGAGGCGTCGACGCCGGCGCGCCGGCCCGCCTGAGCCCGGACGTCACGCGTCGGGGCCGGCTGGTGGCGGGTCGGTGGTGCCGTCCAGGTGCGGGTACACCACCTCCTGCACGATCAGCAGGACCGCGGCGGCGGCCGGTATCGCCAACAGCGCGCCGAGGACGCCGAGCAGGGCGCCGCCCAGGATGATCGCCACCACCGTGACCACCGCCGGCACCCGCACGGTGCGGTCCATGATGCGCGGGACGAGCAGATAGTCCTCGAGCAGCCGCATCGCGAGGAAGAATCCGGCCGTGGCGATGCTGACCGGCAGCGAAACGGTCAGCGCGACGGCGGTGATGATCAGCCCGGCGACCGTCGAGCCGATCAGCGGCACCAGGTCCAGCAGGGCCACCAGCACCGAGAGGATCAGCGGGTACGGCACCGAGAACACCGTCAGCCAGACGAAGGTGGCGATCGCGGTGATCAGCGAGATCAGCAGATTGCCCAGGACGTAGCCGCCGACCTTGGCGAAGATGGCGTCGCCGAGCAGGATGGCGCGGGGTCGGCGCGACTGCGGGAAGAACCGGTACAGGCTGTGCCGGATCCGCGGGAAATTCGCCGAGAAATAGATGGTCAGCACCGCCACGATCAACGCGCTGGCCAGCGCGCCGAAGACCCGCTCACCGGCGCCGAGCAGGCCGTGCCGCAGCGAGGGGTTGTCGGTGAGCCCGTGTTGGAGTTCCTGATCCAGGTGTAATCGCTGCGACCACGATCGGATCAGCGGGTACTGGTTCTCCAGGTCGTGCAGCTGGTCGGTGGCGTGGTCGACCAGATCGCCGCCCTGGATGATCAGCGGTGTGATGGCCGCGGCCAGGAATCCGGCGACGAGCAGTGTGGCACAACCGAATACGACGGCCACCGCCGCCCAGCGTGGCAGCCGGTGCCGATGCAGCCAGGCGACCACGGGCTCGATGCCGATCGCCAGGAACAGCGCGACGCCAACCAGGACGAGGGCCTGTCGCGCGGTCGCCAGCATCTGCACGATGCCGATCGCGAGGAGTACGCCGAGGCCGCCGGTCACGCCGATCACGAACGGAGAATTGCGGTCGAACCGCGGGCCCGGCCGCCCGTGAGGGTGCCGCGCACCGGCCGACTCGGAGGCCGCGCGTTCGGCTGCCGCGATCGGCTCCGGGACCGACGGTTCGCCCTGCGGGCCGCGCTCGGCGTCCGAATCGGCGGAACTGCCCATTCTTGGCAGCGTAGTGCCCGTGCGCCCTGCTCGGACCGGACTAGGTGAGCGGGCCCGTACCGAAACCGGGTCGGCTCACAGTCCCAGTGCCTGCGCGAAGACCGGCCAGCTCCGGTGCAGGTCCTCCTGCCAGTAGCCCCAGGAATGGGTGCCGGTGGGACGCATGTCGAAGGTGGCGGGGATGGCGAGCTCGGTGAGCCGGGTGCGCAGTTCGCGCGTGCAGCGGACCGCGCCGGTTTCCAGTGCTCCGCCGACGAGGATCTGATCGGCCAATTTCGCCGGGCTGGAACGGATTCCGGGACCGTCCAGGGTGTCGAGAGGCCCGGGGAGGCCGGTGCCGGTGGAGACGTAGATCGCGGTGCCGCGCAACCGGTCCGCGTGCAGGTAGGGGTCGTTGGCCGCCCACGCCGGGTCCGTCGGCGGGCCCCACATGTTCACCGTATTGCCCCTACCGCCGCCCACGACCGCGTCGACGATGAGCTGACCCGCAGGATCGCTGGTGCGTGCGCAGCCCGAGTACGACCCGATCGCCCGGTACAAGCCCGGGGCGGCCAGCGCCAGCTGAAAGACCGAGGTCCCCGCCATGGATATGCCGATGATCGCGTTCGTGCCGTTCCCGCCGAAACCGGAATCGATGATCGGCGGCAGCTCCTCGGTCAGGAACGTCGTCCACCGCTGCCGGCCTAGCACCGGATCGTCGGCGTGCCAGTCGGTGAAATAGCTGCTGGCTCCGCCGAACGCCACCACCACGTTCACCTGTTTGTCGTCGAAGAACTGCGCGATATCGGTCCGGTTGATCCAGTTTCCGTCGGCGCCGCCGTCGATACCGTTCAGCAGATACACCGTGGGGGCCGGGCGCGAGCGGTCGGGCGCGGGAAGGACCTCCAGCCGGATCGGACTGTTCATCGCCGCGGAGTGGACGGTGACCGTGAGGGCGCGCGGCGAACCGGGCGCCGCGGTCGTCAGGACGGAACCGTCGGGGGAGGGGTGGGCGTTCGTCATGGCTTGTGTGGCCGAAACCGAGGCGGTGGCAGGCGAATTCGGTGCGGCAGGCGGTTGGGCGGCAGGCGGTTGGGCGGCGGCCAATCCGCAAGCGAGCCCGGCCGCCATCGACAGGGCTGCGGCCAGTCGAGCCGAGGTTCGGCAGAAGCCATGTGAGACAGCAGAATTCACGCGCCGCCTTTCCTGGATACGAAACCGCGGAACCGCTGACGCCGACGATAGGGCGGTACAGTGTTGCCCGACAATCACATCGCGTCGGTTTTGGTCCGTATGCCAGCGCGGGCGCGTCCGGTCTGGTAGTGGCCACAAATTCCGCGTTATCGGCTGGCGGGGTGGGGGTCGGCGTCGTTGACTGTGGTCGGCCGTCGGGGAGTCGTGCCGCGAACACCTGTCGAGATCGGAGTGCGAGGATGGTCAGCCGTCCGCCGAGAATGCGCATCGCCCGTGCCGTCGCCGTCCTGTCGGCCGTGATCACCGTGGCAGCAGCGATCACCGCCACGAACGGTCGCGCGGGCGCCGATCCCGACGATCCGGCGACCGTCACCGCGCCGGACGGGTCGCATATCAGCGATATCCATCGGCGTGACGAACGGATCCTCGATATCGGCGTGTACTCGGCGGCGATGCGCACTGTGACTCGCGTACAACTGATCCGGGCCGCCGACCCGGACCGCCCGGCGCCGACGCTGTATCTGCTCAACGGCGCCAACGGCGGCATCAGTGACGGCAGTTGGTCCGATCGCACCGATATCGCCGAGTTCTTCGCCGACAAGCAGGTCAACGTGGTGGTGCCGTTCGGCGGCGCCAGCAGCTACTTCACCGACTGGCGCGCCGACGACCCGGTGCTGGGCCGGCAGCGGTGGCGCACCTTCCTGACCAAGGAATTGCCGCCGATCATCGACTCCGGTTTCGGCGGAACCGGAGTGAACGCGATCGCGGGAATTTCGATGGCGGGGACCTCGGTCTTCCAGCTGGCGCTGGCCGCACCGGGTTTGTACAAGGCGGTCGGCTCGTACTCCGGATGTGTGCGCACCAGCGACCCGCAGGGCCAGTTGATCGTGGACGCCGTGGTCGGAAATCGGATGGGCAATACCGTGAACATGTGGGGGCCGCCGACGGACCCGGCGTGGGCGGCCAACGATCCCTACCTGCACGCGGATCGCTTGCGCGGCACCGCGATCTACGTCTCCACCGGCACCGGGCTCCCGGGACCGCTCGACACCTTCCAGGGCGCTCACGGCGACGCGACGCAACTCGCGTATCAACTGGTCTTCGGCGCGGCCCTCGAAGGGGTGACGAATATCTGCACCCACCAGTTGCACGACCGCCTGCAGCAACTCGGGGTGCCCGCGACCTTCGATTTCCGGGCGACCGGTACCCATTCCTGGGGCTACTGGCAGGACGACCTGCACACTTCCTGGCCGCTGTTCGCCGACGCCCTCGGCGTGTGAGGACGCGACCCGGTCAACGCACGCGGTCGTAGACGACGGCCATCTCGCCCAGCTCACCCGTTTCCTGATGGGAGAGCGACCAATTCGTCGCCGGCAGGCCGTCGTCGAACAGACGCGGTCCGCCACCGGCGATCTCGGGGCAGACGATGAGGTAGAGGCGGTCGAGCAGATCGGCGGCGAGCAGATCCTTGATGACGCTCGCGCTGCTGTTGACCAGGATGTCGCCGCTGCCGGTGCTGCGCAGGTCGGCGATCACGTCGGCGGCCGGGGCGTTCACGATGCGGGTGCGGTCCCAGGGGGCGTCGGTCAGTGTGCGGGACAGCACCACCTTCTCCGCATCGACCAGCCACTTCGCATATCCGCGGTCGCGTGGGTCGGCGGAGTCGTCGGCGGCGACCGAGGGCCAGAAGCCGAGGAAACCCTGGGCGTTGAGCCGGCCGAGCACGGCCGTCGTGGCGTTCTCCCGCATCCGGGTCATCTGGTCGCGCGCGACTTCGGTGGTCGCGTAGCGCACGATCGGGCCCATATCGCCCGGGCCGGCGGGGCCGTGGTAGCGGCCGTCGAGGGTGATGCTGAGGTTGGCGGTTACTCTGCGGGTGTCGCTCATTGTGGGGCTCCTTTTGTTTGGTTTATTCGGTGGACGTGGATGCGCCGACGGCGTCGGCGAGGTTGTCGAGGACTGCGGCCCAACCGGTTTCGATTCCGGCGATGAAGGCGACCGCGTCGACGGTGGTTTCGGTGATGGTCAACGCCAAGTGCAGCCGGGTGCCCTCGGCGGTCTCGGTGAGGGTGAGGGAGTAGCGGCCGGTGAAGGCCACGGCGCCCGCGGCATCCAGGACGGACAGATCGAAGACCAGGCGCTCGTTCTTCTCCGCTGCCAGCACATGGCCGTGCGAGCGATACCGCTGCCCCTCGGGATCGCGATAGTCCAGTACGGCCCGGCCGCCGGGTGTGGGTTCCAATACGCATTCGGTGATGCGCATCGGCGCCGGCGCCCACCAGGCCGCCAGCAGATCCGGATCGACCCAGTGTCGCCACACGGCGTTACGCGGCGCGGACAGTATGCGCTCGAAGTTGAACGTCCGCCCGTCGGCCCATCGATCCTGTTGCGCCGCAGCGGTTTCCGACTCTATCGCCGCGCGGTAACGGGCAACCACATCCCGCTCACCGGCATGCGCCTCAGCGGTCTCCGCCAACTCGCACAGCCGCCGCCCCAGCTCACGCAGCGGTCCCGCCTCGAGGGCGTACACCCGCCGCTGCCCCAGCGGAAAAACCGCCACCACCCCGGCCCGCGCCAGCGTCTGCAGATGTTTGGTCGTCTGCGGCTGCCGCAACCCGGTCGCCTCCGCCAACTCTCCCACCGAGCGAGGCCGCTCGGCCAGCAGCTCGACGATCCGCCACCGCGAACCGTCGCCCAAGGCGGAGAAGATTTGATCCATGAGCTAAGTATTCACTTGCAAGAATATTCCTGTCAAGGAATATCTTGTCGTCGCGCTGCAGAGAGTGTCGGTGGAGGGGGTATTCCAACCTCGGTCCATCCAGCTAGGGCAACGAAAGTTCTGGCCATCCCATGACTGGCCGGAACCGGGCAATGGCCGGCCGCCATCGACCGAGGCATAGGCTACGAGCACTCTCCCGGGACTGATACCTCCGTCTCGACGGGTGGGCGGCCGTCAACGCTCGAATGGTTGGATTATCGAAGCGCTATAGGGTGGTTCGATGGGTGAAACAATGCCTCCCCGGCCCGGGGTGCCGGTGCGAGGATCGACCTCTGGCCAGCCGTTGATGGCGGCTTTCGATCTCCTGGGGCGTCGGTGGGCGATCACGGTGCTGTGGGAGTTGCGCGGGGATCCGGTCGGATTTCGAGAGTTGCGGCGCAGTCTTCCGGGAATTTCTTCCAGCGTGCTGTCGACCCGGTTGCGCGAGCTGGTCGCCGGCGGCGTGGCCGACACTTCGGACGAGGGCAAGTATCGGCTGACCTCGATCGGCGTCGAACTGCTCTACGCGCTCGCCCCGCTCAAAGCGTGGTCGCGCAGCTGGGCCCAGCATCTGGGCGTGCAGGACTTCGGGTCCAGTCCCGTCGACGAGCTCGACCGCCTGCCCTGAAATTCGAATCCCAGTCCCACCTGCATACGAGTTCAAGCGCCTGACAACCATCCAAGTTGGTTCGATTTTCGAACCGGACTGGGTTAGAGTCGTCGCGGTTGGACGTAGTGACCCCAGATCATGGAAGTGAGTTTCGACGTGCGGTGGTTCCGTTTGCAGGGGGTGGAGGAGTCGTTTTTCGACGATCGGCGCTGGCGGGAGAGCCGATTCGGGTTTTCGGTCTCGTCGCCGGCTTCGGCGGAGACGGTGTGGCGGGAGTTGCACGGCGCGCACCCGTTGTCGTGGTGTTCGTCGTTGCGGGAGTGCCGATGGGAGGCGGGTTCGCCGTGTGGAGTCGGTTCGCGGCGCACCGTGACGGTGGCACCGGGTGTGTCGGTGTGTGAGCGCTACTTCCTGTGGGAGGAGCACAGCGACCGCTTGGAGAATGCGTTCGCGGTGGAAGCGTGCACAGTGCCGGGATTGCGCCGTTTCGGCGAGCGGTATCGCGTGGTGCCGACGGCCTCCGGCAGCAGGCTGGACTGGGACTTTCTGATCGAGCCCCGGTTGCCGCGGCCGTTGCAGAAACTGGCGCGTCCGGTGACGCAGGTGACGATCGATCGCCTTGCCCGGGATACGACAACCCACTTGGGCCAAGTGCGCGACGGGGGTGTGCGATGACAGGCCCCGCGCAGAATCCGGCAACGCGACTCGCTCTGGCCGGCACGCGTCGTGTGGTCCTCGGTTACGCCGAGCGCGGCACGCAGTCTTCCACGCGCGCGTTCGACAGCTCCTACCCGCTGACCCCGCTGCCCGGGCATCGCTTCTACGGGTGGACCCACTACGGGGTGATGATCCCGAATCTGCCTGCCCCGCATCGGTATCTGAGCGTGATGGTGATGGCGGGAATGCCGGGACAGCGGGCCTTCGATGTCGACGATGTCGTGACCACCACCCCCCGCGATACCGCCACGGTGTCGATCTCGACCGCGGCGGCGGCCTACTACGGCACGGTGTCCATGCGAGAGGACTGTGTCTTCCGGCCGGGCGACGACGAACTGCAATTCGGTGTCGAATTGACCCTCGGCGGGCACTATCCGGAATTCGTCGTGGCCATCGACATTCCCGGCCTGACCGCACGCCTGCAGTTCACCCTCGCCGAACGACCGACATGGTTCGTCCAAGGGCGTCTCTACGATCACCTGAGCCTGTTCGGACGCTACACGGGCTGGATCCGGACACCCGACGCCCGCATCGACGTCTCGGGAAGGGGCAACATCGAATACGCGCGCTGTGTGGGCCCCTACGCCGCTCGTGATCGCCTGCTTCCCTGGCGTTTGAAGGCACCGATCGATTTGTTCACCTACCAGGTCGTCGACCTGGGCGCCGATGCCCAACTGCTGTTCTGCCGGGTCGGCATGCTCGGTGACCGGGTCGGCGACATCGTGCTCCACCGCACACTGTCGGGCAGGGGGGACTGGCGCGTCAACGAAGTCGCCACCGACCGCACCTTCTACGAGGTCCTCGAATACCAGGACGCGCCATCGACCGACAGCGCCGGGGGACACCCGATGCTGCTGCCTCGCCGCTTCCGGTGGGGGGTACGCGATCGCGTCGAAGTCGTCGGAACCTACGACACCCCGCCACGTTTCGGGGTCGGCCGCGGCTACATCGCCGGATACCGCGCCGACGTCGACATCGACGCACACCACACCAGCACCCGCGGCTACGCCGAATACGTCGACGTCACCAGCGAAGGGGCACGTCGTCTCAGCCGATAGCAACCACCGCCGTACCCGCTCTGGCTCCAGCTGCATGAAGGTAGAGGATGCCGAACAGGACTGGGACGCTCCTGATGTCGTGATCCGGCAGGCGGGTGAGGACGCGGAATATATCCAGATCGACAGGCCGTTCGCGAGTGTCGGCAAGGTCGATGTCATGGCCGTGCTCACCGAGATCGGGGCCACGGGAACCATCGGCGGGCTCGTCGTCTTGGACGAGCAGATCATGCCTCGACACGTGATGCGGTTGAGCGAGGCCCTTGAACTCGACGAGGACTACGACAATGCCCTCAAATACGAGATCCCGTTAGCGGAAGTCATCGACGCGGCCCGCAAGCTCGGCCGGCGGCTCGCCGGGCACGACAGCGACTGGACCTGAACGCCACAACATACGGCGGGCGGGCGTATTCGGCCGACGTCGGCATGGGCGTAGCCAGGTGGTTCAGAGAAGGGGCGGCCGCCCGCGATCGGCCGAGTCGCTGTGGTGGCCGGGAAAAAGCTGATTCCGGTAAGCGGCCCGGCCGGGCGCGTCCGAGCCGGGCGCTCAACGGTCCGGCCCGTCTACGTGACGCCCGCCCGGCGAGCGTCTCCGGCCGGTTCACGCACAGCCTCGATCCCCAACTCGGGCAGGTCATTGGCGCGGAACGGGTGTTCGGAAAACGACCGTTCAACGAACGACCGCCGGTTCGG
Organism: Nocardia sp. MDA0666; assembly: GCF_003023875.1. NCBI lineage: Bacteria > Bacillati > Actinomycetota > Actinomycetes > Mycobacteriales > Nocardiaceae > Nocardia > Nocardia sp. MDA0666. The sequence goes on along the minus strand of NZ_PYHT01000014.1, from coordinate 39,975 downwards.
TGGCCGCAGGAGCGGTGTGACTCGCGGCGGAAAGAGGCGGTGTTTCCGCGGTGCTAATTGGCGGCGATACTCCGCGGTCCGGTTACCTACCGAAACGTTGCCTGGTGCGGCGATGTATGCGTGCCGGCGCGACTCAGAGGTGTCGAGTCCCCCACTGCACGAGCTTCTCGACAGGAATGTTCCATGCCCGCACCGCGGAGTTGGGGACGAACGCCGTGATTTCTGGAATTCCCTCGAGCTCCGGGACAGTGGCGAGGAAGTGGAGGTATCTGCCATCTTCGAGCCGGATCCAGAAGGGTTGCTCCTGCCAGTCGGGGAGAGGTTCGGACAACCACCATTCGGGCTCATCGGCGAGCCACGGTTTCAGCCGATCCTCGACTTGGGTGAAAGAGACTCCTGTGAGCCAGTCTCGCTGCGGCTGATCCATGACGTAACCGTCGATCACGGAGAAGCAGAGAACCGGCCAGTCTTCGAACTCGCTTTCCCGGCACTGCTCGGCCAGCCCATGTATGCCGAAATCATGCGCCTCGCGATTCGGATTGCCTGCAACCAAGCTGACGTAGCCAGCGTCGATAGTCTGGCCGTCGGCGCCGAACGCACCCAAGGCAGCCTCCACCGCTGCGACGAACCTGTTGTACTCGTCGAGTGTGAAGTATCCACACCAGCCAGGGACTGAATCGCGCCGGGCGGGTGGGTCCACGCGCGCGGCTTCCCAGCAGATAGCAAGGGTTTCCCGCAGCTGGGCGGCGGATTTCCGCAGGGTGCCCCGTTCTCGATCTCGGACCAGTTGATGCAGAAAGAACTCTAGGATCAATCCGTTCGCGAACTCCGCCGGAGCGTTGGGGCGGATGACCGGGGCGCAGTAGGGGTTGAGGTCGTCATCCGCACGATCCTGATAACCCCAGCGGGCCGGCGCGACACGCAACAGGACTTCACCGATGTATCGCAGCGTACCGGTGGTCAACTCCGCGTTGTCCTCGATACCGATGGCCGCCTGGTCCGGATAGCGCGCGAGCACGACCGGTTCCAGCGCGTCCAGGGAGTCGAGGGTGAAGTCGAAAGGAAAGTCCGCGGGCAGGTAGGAACGGCGCCACTGCTGCAGCGCACTTCCCATGCCGGCCAGCCATCTGTCCAGAAAGACGCACGCCGACTCGGTCATGTTCTTGCGGTCCTCGGCCATGTACGCCTCGGTTCGGTCATCCGCATGCACGATGTCCATCCTCGCGTACTGCTGGCGGGCTCCCACCTTTGAGTAGCGTGCTCGATCCCTGACCCCGAACGTCGGTCGATACACCGACCGTGCCTGGCGATCCGCTGGTATCCGGTTCAGCGGTGAAGCGGATCCAAACCGGTTACCCCGCCGGCGTTGTCACTACGTCAGCTCGACGAGGCGATCGGGGCGTTCATCACCACCATAACCGGCGCGTCCACGCCGAAATCGGTGTCACTCCACAGGATTGCTGGGTCGCAGAAGGTCGGCTGCCACGCATGCCCGAGGGTCTCGAACAGCTCGATCTGCTGCTGGTGCGGGCCGCCACGGCACGTCTCATGCACCGTGACGGCATCCACTTCCAGGGTCTGCGCTACCTGCATCCCGCCCTCGCCGCCTACGTCCGCGAATCGGTCACCGTCCGCTACGACCCGCGCGACATCACCGAGATCCGGGTCTTCCACAAAAACCGGTACCTGTGCAAGGCCGTCAGCCCCGACCGCACCAGCGACACCATCGGGCTCAAAGACATTCAAGGCGCCTGCCGCCCCTACCGCCACCGGATCCGCGACCAGATCAACGAACGCATCACCGTGGTCACCGACTACCTGCCCGCACCCGAGCGCCCACCGGTGCCACCGAAACCGGCGAAACCTCCTCCAGCACCGCCGCCACGGTGGCGGTACGGCGCCCGGAGACCGGAATCGATATCACCAGCCGGTGCGGTCGTTCCCCGCGCGCGTCGAGGATCTCGAGCAGGGCACCGGTGACCGCGGCGAGGACGACATCGTTGACAGTGCCCCCGAACCGGTGTGCGGTGGCGGCCACCTCGTTCAGCGCCACAGCGGTCGCTGCCAGCCTGCGGCGGTGTGTGGTGGGCCGGATCAGCGAGATCTGTTCGGCCGGACGCAGTAAGGGCGCCCCGAACGTCAATTCCCGCAGTCCCGCCCAGCCACGCCGGAGATCGGCCGCAAGCGAGCCGATCGCGTGCAGCTTCGCCAGTGTCGCGTCCACCGCAAGTCCCCGGATGCTTGGCGCCGGGCGGGGAAACCGCGCGACGGCTGCGTGGTTGCCTTCGTCGGCCAGGGCAGTCAGGACGGCCAGACTGCCGAGGCCGTCCGCGAGCACGTGATGCAGGACGACGACGAGTGCGGCATGGCCGGTTCCGGTCACCGAATATGCCTGCCACAGTGGAAGGTCGGGTGCGAATGGACGGCACAGCAGGTCGGCGGCGACATCGAACAGTGCCCGGCGAGTGCCTGGTTGCGGCCACCGCAGGTGTGTCAGATGCCGGTCCACCGAGAACGTCGGATCGTCGACCCAGATCGGTCGGCCGCAGCCGAAAGGGGTGCGGCGCAGCGCCTGTCGCAGCCGCGGGACGTGCGGGACACGTTCGTGCAGCAACGCGCGGATGTCGGCCGGAGTCGGCCCCGCACCATCGAAGATCAGAATTGCGCCGAGGTTCATCGGCACCGAGGCATGGTCCGCCGCCAGCACCGTCAGGTCCGCCGGCCCGGCTCGATCGATCCGGCCTCGGCGTGAACTGTCAGCGTGCGATCGGAATCCGCTGGCTCGCAACGACTGCCGGTCGATATCCATTCATCCCCGTGTTTCCGCATCCGTAGCGATCGTGCGCAACGTGGCCCGCATTATGTGCGCCACGAACGGGCGGATCAACCACCAGTACCGCAGAAATCGCCGCCGCGATACGGGATCGGTGGTGACGGTGCGAACCTCGTAGCCGAGCAGGCTGGCATGCTCGCCATAACTCGTGACGGTGAAGTTCGCCGCGATCTTCCCCCATCCCGGCTCGGTGAAGCCGGCGAAGTCCGCCCGTGGTACGTCGCGCCATTCGATATCCGGCCGCCAGAACTTGCCGACCGCACCGAACGCGATCTCACGTCCCGGTATCTCGCCGAGCAGCAGCCACCCCGGCAGCTCGACCCCCTCACCCACCACCAGTCGCTGCGGAGTGGGGACCACCCGGCCGCTCCAGCGAGCCGGCAGTCCCCGAATCCACATCGAGACCGTCGTCAGCGGCGTACGCACGCTCAGTAAATCCAGACCGCGTGCAGCCTGATAGGTCGCAGGCGGATCAGCGTGCACCACCCGATGCTCGATCAGGGCGGCATCGAAGGCCGGCACCGCGGACTCGATGAGCATGGGGCCGACACCGGATCCCGTCGTCATAGATCCATCATCGGCACAGCTCCGCAGCCGCCCCAGGGCCGAAGGTAACCCCGCCCCGAGACCTTGGGAGGAGATATTCGACCGATCCGGCACGCTCGACGACACCCTCGTCGCTTCGGTGCGCGCAGTGATATCCACGCGCAGATCATCAACCCCAGCGCGCACCTGCTGGCGATCGCCCGAACTGCCGAGTGAGCGCAGGCGGTGGCGACGAGACCTCCACGGCGAGATCCCGTGATCGTAAAGCGCTCGCCGCGAACGGTTTCCGGATCAGCGGTGGGCGTCGAGTACCTCTCGCAACCGCTGTGCGAATGCCTCGGGCTGTCCCGCGTAGCCGGCGTCGCCGCCGACGAAACCGCTGTGATGGCTGGGGAATACGGTGGGCTGTTGTCCGAGGAGGGCGGCTGTCGCTGCCGCGGTGCGGCCGGTCAGCACGTTCCCCGTCTCCTCGCCGACGGCGATGAGGACGCGGGTGGGGGCCTCCGTCAGTGCGGCGACGTCGGGCCGGTAGCCGCTGACCGCCCAGGACCGATCCGAGACCAGCGGATCGTCGCGAGAGCCGTCGTCCTCGGTGGGCATTCCGAACTGCGCCGGATCGGGGGTGGGCAGGGCGAAGAAGTCCTCGGTGAATTCGCCCTCCCACGACGCCATCGCGATGAATGCCGCCATACCGGCTCCGAATCCCTTGGCCTCGTACGCATCTCGCACGCCGATCTGTGCCCGGCGGGCCGCTTCCGCGTCGGGCAGCGCCGGCAGGATCGGCGGTTCGTGCGCGACCAGTGTGGTCACATCGCCGGGGTGGGCGGCCACCAGGGCCAGGGCGGTCACGGCTCCGCCGCTACTGGCGAAGATCTCCACCGGGCCGCCGATGTGCTCGATGAGCGCGTGCAGATCCTCGGCCTGCACGACGGGCGAATTGTCGGTCCGCCCGTCCTTGCGCACGCTGCGCCCCAGCCCGCGCGGGTCGTAGGTGATCACGGTGCGGTCGGGGAAATAGGAGGCCAGGGCGGCGAAACCGTCGGCCGTCATCGGCTGGCCGACCATGAGCAGCGGCGCCCGGCCGTCGGCGGTGGGCAGCGGACCGCGGACGTCGTAGGTGAGATCGGCCTCGGGGGTGCTGAGGATTTCTGTCTGCATGCTCCTAGGACGAGGCGGGCGCCGGAAATTCATCGGTCACCGCCCCCAGTGTCGCGGCGAACAGTTCGGTCACGCGCTGCCAGGAATCGGCCGCTGCCGCAGGGTCGTGCACCGGACGTCCGGGGAAGAAGTAGGCGTGCTGCGCACCGGGGTAGACGACCAGTTCGTAGTCCGCCCCCGCCTGGGCGAGTGCGGCGTCGATGGCCGCGCGCTGCTCGGCGTCGATCACATGGTCGCGCTCGGCGAGCAGGAGCAGCAGCCGGGTGCCGCGTTCAGCGATCGACGAGGTGTGGGCGAGCAGCGGATCCGGGATGCTCAACGCGGTACCGGCGACCGGCAGCCAGCCGGGGTAGAAGATCGCCGCGGCATCCAGATCCAGCCTGGTCGCGGCGAAGTAGGTGATATGCCCGCCGAGGCTGAAACCGAGCGCGCCGGTGGTTTCGCCGCCCTCACCCTGTTCGCGGGCGAAGGCCACGGCCGCGCGCAGATCCGCCTCCACGCCGTCGCGGGTGAGCGTGCCGAGCAGTTCGAAGGCCCGCGCCCGGTTCTCGTCGGATTCGGCCAGTCCGGCGGCGGTCTCCGGTCCGCACCGGTGATACAGATTCGCGACCACCGCCACATATCCCAGCGCGGCCACCCGGTCGACCACTTCCCGCACTTCGGCTGTCAGACCCCACAATTCGGCGCCGACCAGCACCACCGGCAACCGGCCGCCGTGCGCCGGCCGCGCCAGATAGACGGCCATCGGTGAACCGTCCACCTCGACCTCGGCATGCCGGCCCACGATTTCCTCGGTCATTTCAGCCTCCACTGTGCCGCGACCTGCCGATCAGGTTGCGCCCCAAGCATTCTGCCGTAGCCCGGACGCTGTCCCCAGCGATGAACCGGCGACGTGGCCGACCACGCGCTCGACGAGCGACGCGCATAACGGCCGGAAACTGTCCTAATTCTGCGCGAGAATGGGCCGGTGACCGATACGACGCAGCGCCTGCTCACCCTCCTGTCGCTGCTGCAGACACCGCGCGAATGGTCGGGGAGTGAGCTCTCGCAGCGACTGGGCGTCAGTCCCCGGACCGTGCGCCGCGATATCGATCGGCTGCGCGAGCTCGACTATCCGGTGCAGGCGACGATGGGCGTGTACGGCGGGTATCGGCTGGCCGCGGGGACGGCGATGCCGCCGCTGCTGCTCGACGACCACGAGGCGGTGTCCACCGCGATCGGGCTGCGGACCGTCGCCGCGCACGCATTGCCCGGTGCGGACGAGGCGGCGGTGCGAGCGCTGGCCAAACTCGAACAGGTGCTCCCGACCCGGCTGCGGGCCCGCGTGCGTTCGGTGAGCGCGGCCACCGAAACCCTTGCCGCCGAATCGGATTCGCCCGTCGACACCGCCGTGTTGACGGTGCTGGCGGCCGCGATCGGCGGGCGGGAACAACTGCGCTTCGGCTACGTCTCGAACTCCGGTGCGCGGACCCGGCGACTGGTCGACCCGCATCGCCTGGTCGCCGCGGGGCAGCGCTGGTATCTGGTCGCCTTCGATCGCGAGCGCGACGATTGGCGGATCTTCCGGATCGACCGCATCGAGAATCCGCAGCCGATCGGCTTGCGCTGCGAGACACGGGAACTACCCGCCGAGGACGCGGCCACCTACGTTCGTGATTCGTTGTATTCGATGGCGCCGGTGTACCGCGCGGAGGTGACCGTGTTCGCTCCAGCGGCCACCGTCCGCGCCACGGCGGGTGCGCTGGGCGAGATCGAGGACGTTGACGAGCACACCTGCCGGCTGCGCACCGAGGCCGACACCGTGCAATGGCTCGTCGTGCGACTGCTGCGGCTCGGCCACAACTTCCGCGTCGACTCCCCGCCCGAGCTCGCCGACCATGTCCGCGAACTCGGCGCCCGTTTGCAGCGCGCCGCACCCGCGCAATCGGGGGCGAAAAAGCTACGGTGACCGGATATACGCAATTTCTCAGCAAGCTGTACCGGAATACTCGAGGAGAACTGGTTATGCGTCGACTGAGTGTCACCCGTCGTCTCACAGCGGCCGCGGCGGCAGCCGCGGCGGCTGCCGTGGTCTTCGCCGGTCCCGTCGCGGCGGAACCGGCCGCCGTGGACTGGTCCGCGGCGACCGCGCATCTGCGTGCGGCGGCAGCCGGGAATCCGGCGGCCGAACAGGCAATCGACCGCCTGCTCGCCGCGGGACCGACCGTCGAGCAGGCGGCTCTGCCCGCCCAGCCGTTCCAGATTCCCGCCCAATCCGACATCGGGCGCGGCACCGGCCCCGGCGTCTACGGGTCCGGAATCGCGTTCAACTACGACGGTTTCCGCCTCGGCTTCTTCGGCGGCCCGGGCACCATCGCCCCGAATCAGGCCGGGGCGAATCTGCAGGTTGTCTGGTACAACCTGTCGAACGGGCGCAGCGGCACCCAAAGCCTGCTCGAACACAACGACGTGCCGGTGGACACCACCATCCGCACGCCGGTCTTCGATCCGGGGGCGGGCATGGTCGTGGCCGCGGTGTACGGGACGCTCTGGCACCGGTGGCCGGTCCCGGTTTCCGATGCCAACCCGGACGGTTTCCAGTACCAGCTGGGCACCATTTCGGTCCCGTCGTTCGGCGCCTTCTACAACTGAGCGAACGACAGTGCGCGAGACCGGTTCGCAGCGAACCGGTCTCGTCGCCGTTTCAGTGGATGAACGGCAGACAGCTTGCCATCCCGAAGTGCACCAGCAGATATCCGGACGCCGGTACCGCGGCGACGAGAGCCGCGAACAGCGCGAGCGGAATCCCGCGCCCGGCCCGCCGCGTACGCGAGTCGGCGCGCACCAGCCGGTGCACCCGGTCGGCGACGGCGAGTGTGCTGGTGCCCAGCGCGGTATCCGGTAGCAGCGAGCGGATCTCGGCATCGCCGGTCGCTCCCGACAGCGTGAGCAGCGCGGTGAGTACGGCCGTGCGGCTGTGGCGCCCGGCGGCGCGGTCGTCGGCGCACATTTCCAGCAGCTGGGCGATGCGGTCGTCGGCCGCCGCGAACAGCGGAATGCGAGGCAAGGTGGTGGTCAGCGCACGGGTCGACGCGCGGATCAGATGATGCCGCCCGGCCAGATGCGCGTCCTCGTGGGCGAGCACCGCCGCGAGCTGCGGCCGATCCAGCGCGGCCACCGCGGCACTGGTCACCACGACCGTCCCCGGTCGCCCCGCCACACAATAGGCCGCCCGTTGCGGCGCATCGATGACCACCGCCGCGGCCGCACCGGTGTCGTCGTCCAGTCGCCGACCGACGAGCGATGCCGAGCGGGCGTGCCGGGCGCTGCTACGTCCCGCGCGCACCACCGCACCGATCACCCGCACTCCCCGCACCGCGACGAATCCGATCAGCGCGAGCGCCGAGATCAGCGCCGCGAACTGCGCGACCGGACCGTGGCTGCCGTCGGCGGTCGCGTGCACGGCCACCACACAGTCGTCGAACAGGTGGGCCATCGGCAGATCCCAGGTGTGGGCGACCTGCACGGCCAGAGCCACCGCCGCGGCCGTCCACGCGCCGAGCACGGCGGCGATCGCGGTCAGCCAGGCCAGCACCCCGAGCGCGGGGACGCTGCCGTGCGCGGTGAGCCGGGTCAGGATCGGCGGGCCGAGAACGCAGACCAGTGCCGAGTAACCCAGCAGGCACAGCGCGAGGGTCACTCGGCGACCTCGGTGCCCGGCTGCTCGGTATGGGCATTGCGGGTTTTCGCGCGGCGCAACACCTTGCGCAGTGCGGCGGTGTCGTCGTCGGAGATCTGCTCGACGAAATGGGCGAGCACCAGATCGGAGCGACCGCCGCCGAGCGCCTCGCGCATCAACTGGGCGCTGTACTGTTCGCGGCTCAGGCGCGCTCGATAGCGATAGGCCTTACCCTCGCGTTCGCGTTCCAGCCAGCCCTTGCGATGCAGATTGTCCATGGTGGTCATGACCGTGGTGTAGGCGATTTCCCGGCTGCGCAGCAGATCCTCGAACACGGTCCGCACGGTGATGGTGTCGGGAGCGGACCAGATGCGGTCCATCACCACCGCCTCCAGATCCCCGAAACGATGTGCCATCGCACCTCTCCACCATCGACTACGTACCGGGATAGTACCCATTCCCAGCCCCCGGGAACGGCTGTGGCCCCGCCGCAACGACGGGGCCACAGGGTGGGAGAGCCGATTTCAGGAAGCGGCCGGAGCAGGTGCGTTGAGGGTGTTGTACATCTGCACCGCGCTCGCGATACCGACCGGGACGCCGAGGATGGCGGCGCCGATCAGCGGTCCGACGGTGGCACCGAGTCCGGCGCCGACCAGGCAGCCGGCCGGGGCGCTGCCGAGGAAGAACTCCGGCACCAGAGCCAGGCCGATCGTCGCGCCGAGCACACAGCCGGTGATGCCGCCCACCGCGCCGCCGGCGAGGCTGCCGATACCGGTCGCCAGCCCGAACTGGGTGGCGGCCACGCTCAGGGCGGAGTTGAACTCGTCCTGGGTGTAGATCGGCTGGGCGGAGGTGACCGGTTGTTCGACGGCGGCCGGCTGGGGCGCCGGCTGCTGTGCGGCCGCCTGCTGGGTCTCCGGCAGCGAGGCGGGTGCGGTGGCGGCCTGTTCGGCCTTGGGCGAGGTGGCCAGGGCGGTACCGGCGACCAGGGCGCCGCTGCCGTCCTTGACCTGGAACTGGGTGCCCACCGTGGTGAGCGAACCCAGTCCGGTCTGAATGCTGACCGAGCCGTCCTGCGTGTTGCTGGTGTAGCGCACGCCCGGAAGGATTTCGGTGGTCAGTGTGAACGGGTCGGCGGCGATCGGTGCGCCGGCGGCGGGGGCCGCGGGCGTGCCGGTGGCGGCGTTCGCAGTGGTGGCGGTGGTGGCTACGGCACCGGTCACCATCAGAGCTATGGTCGCGCCGGAGACCAAACGGGTGGTCTTGTTCATCGGATCCTCATCGTGGTCGATCGGATAAGGCGGCGAGCGATCGGGAATTCCAGAGGGAGAATTGCCGAATTATCCGCTGCCGGTGCGAAATCCGGATTATCCGGACCGCGCGAACCGAGATTAACGAGTACCGAACCCGCGTAAAGGTACGACGCGAAAACGTTTACGGTTGAGAAATGTTGCTAACCAAGCGGATACAGCTGCGTAATAAGCATTTAACGTGAGAACCGAATGGGCCGAGCGGTTTCCGGACATCGTCGTGGCCATTCGACTATGTACGTACGCATTTAGTAGAGGATCGTACGTATCCGTCGGCGACAGTAGCAATCTTCGAGCGATCCGAAGAATCACAGGGGCGGGACCGGTAGCGGTCTCGCCCCTGTGGCAGCCGAAACGTCGTTCAGCTCGGTGTGATCCGGAACAGTCCGGTCGTGGTGCCCTGGTACTGCACGCGGCCCGGTGCGATCGTGCCGACCATCTGCAGGGTGTCGTGCACGGTGCTGGTGCCGATCAATCGGCTGGAATTCTCCGTGCCGGTTTCCGCGTCGATCACGACGAGGTGATAGGTGTCGATCACCGCTCCGGCGCTGCCGGTATCGATGCCGGCGATCTGATTCTTGCGGGCGACCGTGTAGATCTTGCCGTCCGCCAGGGAAAGCCGGGGGACCGCAGCGGATTTCACATCACTGGTCCATTTCCGGGTGCACCCGTTACCGTCGGCATTCACATCGATGCGGACCATACCGCCGGTGAAGTCGGCTTTGTCCGGCTCGCTCGGACCGGCGTTGTCCGGCAGCGCCGGATACGGATAGCCGTAGGTGCTCGCCACGAAGACGCTGTTACCCGAGCCGATCGGCGAGTTCTCGGTGCCGTCCACCGCGGGCATCGAGCAGACCGCGCGGCCGGTGCGGGTGTCGTAGACGAGCAGATTCTCCTGCGGTACCGCATTGTCGGTGATCGCCAGATAATCGGTACCGTCGCGCGGGCCGAAGAAGGTCGGACTGGCCCCGCTGCCCCAGCTGAGCTGCCCGGGTTTGCGCGCCGGGCCGCGATCGTAGGGCTGGCGCCACACCTGGTGTGGAGCACCCGAGGCGTCCGCGGTGAACAGGTAGGTGGCGTGATCGGTGGTGACCGCGGTGCCTTCCGGGGCGGTCGAGATGCTGTTGTCGACATGTTCGCCGGGCAGTGTGACCGATTGCGCGGCACCGGTTTTCGGGTCGACCGCACCCACCGCGCCGTTGGCGGTGGCGAACCACACCCGGCCGTCGCGATCGGGCATCAGCGAGGCGACGCTGTCGCAGCCGTTCCCACCGCAGTGACCGGTCACCGCGGCGCCGAGGGGAGTCGAGGAGTCGATCGCCAGTTTCCAGCCGTTGCCCTCCTTCGTATGCGCGACCCGCACCAGATTGTCGTCACCGTCGACCATGACCATGCGATCGGCATTGTCCAGATAGGCGTAGACCCCGCCGAGCAGACCGCCCTTGGGCAGTGACAGCGACGTGAGCGGCTGACCGCTGTGCGGGTCGAGCAGGAATATCTTGGGCGAACGGTCGGTGACGGTGGTGCACAACGCCTGCGGCATGCCGTCGGCGCCCTGCAGAATGGTCGGGCACGCGGCGGCCAGTTCCCGGAACTGCGCGTTCACCGCGCCGGTACCGACACCCGGCAGCGGAGTGCTGTCGGAGGACTCGGCATCGCCGTGCATGGTGGCGGTGCCGACCGGCCCGAGATACGGATCGACCGGAGGGGGTGGGCCGAACGCGGCGTTCGCGGTTCCCGCGCCGATGGTCAGTATCGCCGCCGCGGCGGCAGCGATCGAGGTGATCGCGCCCTCGGTAAAGCCCTTACGTCGCACAAGCACTCCTCGATATGATTATTCGTATCGAATGATTCAATTATTCGTATCGCGACAGGTTAGGAGACCCCGTGCCGACTGGCAACACCGGACGGGCCGAAAGCTCGCCGCCGACCCGGCGGGTGGTGTCGGTGGTGGAACTGCTCGCCGCGCACGACGGTGCGCTGACCTCGGCGGAGATCGCCGACACGCTGGGGTTGAGTCGCTCCACCATGGGAGCGATTCTGGGCACCCTGGAGGAAACCGGTTGGGTGCGGCGGCTTCCCGACCTCGGCTACGAACCCGGTCCCGCGTTGCTCGTGCTGGGCGGACGGTTGCGGGATCGCCTGCGCGATCACGACCGGGTGGAGGCCGAACTGCGGCGGCTGGCCGAACGGGTGGGCTGCGGCGCCGCGCTCACCTCCATCGCCGGCAGCGAAGTGATCTTCGTCGCGGTGGCCGGCGGGCCCGGGCTGATCCCGGCCGGAATCGAGGCCGGCACCCGGATACCGTTGCGCCCTCCGGCGGGTGCGGCCGTCCTGGCCCACGCCGGCCTGCCCGCGCAGCGCGCGTGGTTGCAGCAGGCGCCGCCCGAGCGCCGGGCCGAATTCGAACAGGTGCTGGAAACCGTTCGCGCCCTGGGATATTGCGCGTGGGGTCTGGACGCGGCCAGCCTGCCCACGCTGCGAGTGCTGGCCGAGGTGGTCGATCATCTGTCCGACCGGCCCGCGGACAAGGAGTTGCGGGAGCGAGTCCTGGCACTGCTGGCCACGATCGGCGGCACAGCGCACAGCCGTGCCGATCTCGACAGCGATCGCGCACTGCCGATCAGCTATCTCGCGGTCCCGGTCTTCGACGGTGAGCGGGTGGTGATGGAGGTCCAGATCGGCCCGCTCAGTGCCGCCGTCGGCGCGGCCGAGCGCGCGGAGTACGTGCGCGAAACCGTCTCCGCCGCACGGAAAATCGCGGCCGCGGGTTAGCGGTTCAGGGCCTGTTCGAATATCGGCCAGGAGCGGTGCAGATCCTCCTGCCAGTAGCCCCAGGAGTGGGTGCCGTTCGCGCGCAGGTCGAAGGTCGCGGGAATGTTCAACTGCGTCAGCCGGTCCCGCAGCGCGATCGAGCAATTGTGAGTGGCGGCCTCGAGCACTCCGCCGTAGACCAGCTGCTCGATGAGTTTGCGGGTGTTGCCGTGGATTCCGGGCCCGTCCGGATTGTCGAGGGGACCGGGAATTCCGTTGCCGGTCGAAACGTAGATCGCCAGCCCGCGCAGCCGGTCCGCGTTGACGTACGGGTCGTGGGCCGCCCACAGCGGATCGTCGGGCGCACCCCACAGATTCAGCGGATCACCGTGCCACCGCAGCACCACGCCGTCGACGAACGCCTGCCCCAGTGGATCGCTGGTGCGCGCGCAGCCACTGTAGGAGCCGACCGCCCGGTAGAGCTGGGGCGCGGCCAGGGCCAGCTGGAAGACGGAGGTGCCGGCCATGGAGATGCCGGCCACCGCGTTCGCGCCGGAGCCGTGAAAGGCCGAATCGATGATCGGCGGCAGCTCCGTGGTGAGGAAACTCGACCACTTCTGCCGGCCGAGCACGGGATCGTCGGCGCGCCAATCGGCGAAATAGCTGCCGTTGCCGCCCATCGGCGTCACCACCGTGACCTGTTTGCCGCGGAAGAAGTCGACGATATCGGTCTGTTCCGGCCAGCTGCTTGCCTCCGAACCACCGCTGGCGCCGTTGAGCAGATACAGCACCGGCGCCGGGGTCGAACCGTCCGGCGCCCGAAGGACTTTCACCTCGATCGCGCGATTCATCGCCGCGGAGTGCACGCGCAGATCCAGCATGCCGTCGGATTCCTGCTCGACACCGAGCAAATGCGCGCCGTCCGCGGCGGGTTCGGCGGCGGCGGTGAGCGCGGCGACGCTCACCGGGGTGGGTGGCGGGTCGTCGGCCACCGCGGGTGTCGCGCACAGCGCCGCGGTCAGCACCGACGCCAGCAGGGCGGTGGGCAGTGAGCGGCGAATCATCCGCCTACCTCTCTCGTTCCGTCGGGTCCGGACGGCGGTCAAGGTAGGCCCGCGAAGGTCACGGTCGCAAGGTGTTCCGCCGACTGTTGGGACCGGCGGCCTATCGGACTCGACCGGATCTGGGGAAGGTCACAAACTTCCACAGCGATGGTTGGCGGATGGGCGCGGGTGCCGTTGACTCGGTCCGCGTGATTCGGCGGCGCGGCCGGCGCCGGCGGGTCGTCACATCTGGACGAAACGAGGGTTTCCATGGTCGGTTTCGGCTTCTTCGACGATTGGCATCCGCAGCCCGGCAGACTCATCGCCTGGGCACCCACTGCGCAGTCGCGTGCGGCGGTCCTGGCCGCCCCGGAACATCCGGTCGGCCCGTCGTACCAGCAGCGCGAATATCTGCGCGCGGCATATCGCCAGCGCGACAGCGGATCTCGCGCATCCCGGCTGTGCATGATCGCCTTCGACTTTCCCGGCGTGCTGGACCGGGACGCCATGACCCGGACGATCACCGCGTTCGCCCGCCGCCACGACACGTTCTGGAGCTGGTTCTCCTGTGAACCCGGTGAGCGGATCGCGCGCCACGTCGCCGACCCGGCCGATATCGACTTCGAGCCGTGCGACTACGGCGAGATCACCGACAGCGATGCTGTCCGCGACCATGTGCAGCGGCATGCGCGCGATGTATTCGATTGGGACTGTTTCGGTTTCGGCGTCATCGACCGCGGCGACTCGTTCACCGTCTACGCGGCCGTGGACCACCTGCACACCGACGGTGTGGGACAGGCGCTGTCGTGTGTTGATCTGCTGCTGCTCTACGGCAACGAACTGTCCGGCGGCCAGGTCCCCATCGAACCGGTCGACGGTCATATCGCCTACTGCGAACGGGAACTGAACTACAACGCCGAGCTCACCACCGAATCCGCGCCGGTACAGCGCTGGCTCGAGCTGCTGATCCGCCACGACGGCGCGGTGCCGTCGTTTCCGATGGACCTCGGCGTGGCGCCGGGTGCCGGCGGATTCACCCGCGGCGCGCAGATCACCGTGCCGCTGTTCGAGGAGGCGGAGGCGCTGCGATTCGAGCAAGTGTGCCAGGACTTCGGCGGGAAGTTCCTCGGTGGTGTGTTCGCCGCGATCGCGCTGACCGAACACGAATTGACCGGCAGGGACAAATATTTCGTGTTCACACCGGTCAACACCCGCGCGACTGCGGGGGAGCAGGGTGCGATCGGCTGGTACACCAGCCTGGTGCCGGTCGCGGTAGCGGTACGGCCGGACGAGACGTTCACCTCCCTGGTGGGCCGCGCCCAGGCCCAGGCCGATTCGGCGAAGGAGCTGGCGCAGGTGTGCGTGCACCGGGTGCTGGAACTGGCCGCCGGCGATCCGCGCATCCGCACCCGGCCCGGGTTCTCGGCGCCGATGGTCTCCTACGTCGATGTGCGGCGGATGGCGGGTGCGGAGATGTTCGACCGCATCAACGGCGGGCTGTACGGCAACCGGGCCAGTTCCAGCGAGGTCTACCTGTGGATCAACCGCTTCCCCGACATCACCCAGCTGAGCATGGTGTTCCCGGATACTCCGCGGGCGCACGAGGCGGTGGCGCAATATCTGTCGACCCTGACGACGCTGTGCCGCGACATCGCGCTGACCGGCACCGAACGGGTCGATGCCGCATTACTGTGACCGATCGCGCCCCGAGTCGTAGCGAGACCACCTCGGCCGGAATCGGTTTCACCGATGCCGTCGCGCATCGCGATATGCCTTCCGGCGCGGTGTGGGTCGGCGTGGTAGCGGTGCTCACGGCGGCGGTGCTCGTGGCCCGGTCCGCGCGGTACGACTGGTTCGGCGACGAGTTGTACTTCGTCGCCGCCGGATATCACCCGGCCGCCGGATACGTCGATCAGGGACCGCTGATTCCGCTGCTCGCACGCGCCGCGCACGCTGTCGCGCCCGACTCCCTGACCGTGCTGCGACTGCCGGCCATCCTGGCCGCAGTGGCGGCGATCGTCGTCACCGCGGCGCTCGCGCGGGAGTTCGGCGGCGGCCGCGCCGCGCGGATCCTGGCCGCGATCGGTTATGCCTGCTGCCCCTATGTGGTCACCCAGACCGCCTCGCTGTCGACCTTCGCCCTCGACAGTACGGCCGTCGCCGTTCTCGCCTGGCTGTCGGCACGCTGGGTGCGGACTCGCGCGGACCGGTTGCTGCTGATCGCGGGGGTGGTCGCGGCGATCGATCTGCAGGTGAAACTGCTACTGCCCGTGGTCGTGGGCGCATTCGCCGTCGGCATCGCCTGCTGCGGGCCGCGGGAGATCGTGCGCCGGCCCGCGCTGTGGGCCGCCGCCGGTATCGCGGCCGTGTCGGCGGCACCGGCACTGCTGTGGCAGGAACGCCACGGCTGGCCGCAGCTGGCCATGGGCGCGGTGATCCGCGACGAACAGCAGGCGGCGACAGGCGGGACGGCCGGCTTGCCGGTGCAGCTGGTGACGATGGCCGGAGTGCTGGGTGTGGTGCTGATCGTCTGTGCTGCTTGGGGATTCGCGGGTCGCCGGTTGCGCGATCACCGCTTCCTGGCCGTCGCCGCCTGCGTCATGGCGGTGTTCGTGGCCGCAACCGGCGGGCGTCCCTACTACCTTGCCGGGCTGCTGCCGGTGCTGTTCGCGGCGGGTGCCTGCGTCCTGGTGGAGCGGTTGCCCGTGCGATGGTCGCGGGTCGCGGCCTGCACCGCCGCGGCGTTGTCGATCGTCATCGCCCTGGGGGTGGTGCTGCTGTTGCCATCGGGTGACCCGCCACGGACGGTGACCACGCGGGCCGAATTGTCCACGCGCATGCGGATTTCGGGCACCACCGGCTGGGAAGCTCTCGTCGCGGGCGCGTCGCTGGCCGCCGAACGAGCCGGTCCGGATCACGCCCCTACCGCGATACTGACCCGGACCTATTGGCAGGCCGCGGCGCTGGCTCGTTTCGGGTCGCCGGAACTGCCGCCGGTCTACAGTCCCGATCGCGGTTTCGCGGAGTTCGGCCGCCCACCGCCCGGCACCACCACGATCATCTACGTCGACACCGACACCGCCGAAACACGGTTGCGCCGAACGTTTTCCATCGTCGAACCCCTCGTCCGGCTCGACGATCCGCGTGGGTTCCCCGGTATCGACGCCCACGTGACCATCTGGCGGTGTACCGGGCCGCGCGACACCTGGGCGCGGCTGTGGCCGGAGCTGACGACCGACATTCTGGACCCGGGTATCTGAGGAGATATCGATGACGTATGCCGCGCCCACCGAACCGGCCTGTCCCGCACACGATGTCGGCACGACCGACCTGATCCGGGCCAAAGGCGACCGGACCGTCTCGGTCGTGATCCCGGCCTTGAACGAACGTGACACCATCGCGGGAGTCATCGGTTCGATCCGGGATCTGGTCGGTGGACTCGTCGACGAACTGGTCGTCGTCGACTCCGGCTCGACCGACGACACCATCGCCCGCGCCCGCGCCGCCGGTGCGAGCGCGGTGTATACCCGCGAGCAGGCGCTGCCCGGGGTGCCGGTGCGCACGGGCAAGGGGGAGGTGCTGTGGCGGTCGCTGGCGGTGACGACCGGCGATATCGTCGTGTTCATCGATTCCGACCTGCACGATCCGCACCCGGGCTTCGTGCCCGCGCTGGTGGCGCCGTTGCTGCGGGATCCGGGCATTCAGCTGGTGAAAGGGTTCTACCGGCGCCCGCTCGGCGACGATCCGCTCGGCGACACCGACGGCGGCGGGCGGGTGACCCAGCTGGTGGCCCGGCCGCTGCTGACCGCGCTCGCCCCCGAGGTGGCCGATGTGCGGCAGCCGCTCGGCGGTGAATACGCCGCCACCCGCGCCCTGCTCACCGAGATTCCGTTCGCGCCCGGCTACGGCGTCGAGATCGGCATCCTGCTCGACACCCTGCACCGCTACGGCCGCGCCGCGATCGGTGAGGTCGACCTGGGCGTCCGCATCCACCGCAATCGGCCCACCCACGAACTGGCCGTGATGAGCCGTCAGATCATCGCGACACTGCTCGCGCGCCTCGACATCGCCGATTCGGGGGTGGGGCTGACCCAGTTCCGGCCCGGCGCGACGGGGTGGCGGCGGGTGACGACTCCGGTGTCGGCGGCCGAACGTCCGCCGCTGGCGTCGCTGGTCACCACCAACCCAGCAGCGGGCTCAGCTGCCGGCCGAGTTCGGGGGCCAGCGAACGCGCGTAGCTCGCGGTGAAGTGGTGTTCGTCGTGATAGACGAGGATGTTGCCGACCTCCACCGGGCAGACGTCGCGTTCGCACACGGCGTCGGTGAGGTCGATCGGAAAGACGTTCGGGAAGGCGGCCGACGCGTCCAGGGCCGGATTGACCGGTGAGAGCGCATCGGCGCGGTGCATGCCGCAACTGATCCGATCGCCGTGGCGGGCCAGGCAGTCGATCGCGCGGTAGCGCACACCGTCGCGGCGCAACCACGGGGTGTCGCGGACCGCGATCACCCGGATGCCCTTGTCGGACAGGGCTTTCCACACATCCTGGTAGTCGGTCGGGGTTTCGTCGCCGCCCGCGTCGACCGGACGGGTGCCGGTGGTGAACACCCATTCGGGCCGCTCGTTGCCCAGCAGATCGATCACCTCGTGCGACCAGTCGCGGCAATCGGGATTCGGTTCGCCCTTGTACATCGCGTTCTGATCGAGGGTGAGCGGACAGCCCATCTTCAGGTGCACGAGGATCTTGAAATTGTGCTGTGCCGCCAGCTGCTGCAGTGCCGGCATCCAGTGCTCGGCATGGGAGTTGCCGACCACCGCGAGCGTGTGCGGGGCATCGGCCGCCCCGTAGGTACAGGTGACGACCTCGCGATGATCCCAGTCGGCGATACATCCGTCGACGGTCGGGCTGGGCAGTTCGGCCGGCGCCTCGTACAGCGTCGGCCGCATGCGCGCCTGCGGGACCGACGCGCCGCCGACCAGTGCCTCGGCGCCGGGATACTGCACCGGGTCGAGGGCACCCACCGCACGCGGCGGATGAGTCTGCACGACCGCACTCCAGGTGACCGCCGCGCAGGCGACCACCGCCGCGGTCACCGACAGCGCGACCCCGGCGGTGCGGCGATACCGCGGCCCGAACATCGGTGCGTCCGTCTCCTGCCGGGGGCGCAGGCGCAGCGGCTGCTCGATGTAGCGATGGGTGAGGTAGGCCAGCCCCAGGGAGACGGCGATCACCGCCGCGCCGCCGCTCACCCCGGCGCGGGAGCCGCCGCGTTCGGCGAGCAGGAAGATCAGCAACGGCCAATGCCACAGATACAGCGAATAGGCCAGATCGCCGAGCCGGACCAGCGGCGGCGAGGCCAGGAGCCGGGTGAGCCGCGGCTGGTCCTCGGTCCCGACCCCGGCACCGGCGAGGATCAACGCCACGGCCGCACCGACCGGCAGCAGCGCCGGCGGCCCCGGGAACTGATTCGCGCCGTCGGTGATCCAGCCACCCACAGCGACCACCAGCAGGCCCGCGGCCGCCAGCACCGCCCGTACGACTCGCGGCACGCGCAGCGAGGCGGCGGCCAATGCCAATCCGGCGCCGACCAGCAGTTCCCACGCCCGCGCCGCGCTGTCGTAGTAGTTCCAGCCCTGGTGGGTCGCCGAACCCTGCGCGGCGTAGAGGAACGAGGCGAGGGCGGCGACCACGATCACCGCCGCCAGCGCCGGCCTCATCGCGCGCTCGCGCCCGAGCCGCCGGCACACCCATACCGTGGCGGCCACCACGAGCAGGGCCGCGAGGTAGTACTGCCCCTGCACCGACATCGACCACAGATGTTGCAGCGGGCTCACCGAGGGATCGGCGGCCAGATAGTCCGACCACGTCGTCGCCAGCCGCCAGTTCTGGTAGTAGAGCAGCGAGGCCAGGGTCTGGCCGGCCAGATCACCCCACTGCGTGTACGGCCGCATCGTGACGGTCGCCACGACGACGGCGCCGAGCACCACGACGAGGGCGGGCAGTAGCCGGCGGGCGGTACGCCGCAGGGTAAGGCCGATGCCGACCTCCCCGGATTCGGCCCGGCGCAGCAGCGATCCGGTGAAGAAATAGCCGGACAGCACCAGGAAGATGTCCACCCCACCGGACACCCGGCCGAACCAGATGTGGAACACCACCACCAGCGCGATGGCCAGTCCGCGCAATCCGTCCAGGTCCCGGCGATAGCCCACCGCTAGCGCGTGATCGATGGCCGCCTCCGTCAACGTCGCGGGCATGACGTCGCGGCGGTGTAGACGGGATGAACGGAAGGGGTGCATGACACGACAATTCCCTATCACACCGTCCTTACCCGGGACCAACTCCGCGAGCGTGGCGTGCGGCAAGTCGACGGCCTCTTGTGACCACGGCCAATGCCGCGATACAGTTTGGTCATTCGCCCAAGGCGAACGTCCAAGGAGGTGCGATGGTCACCGCGGAAGAACAAGGCCGCGAGACGCGGGCCCGGCTGATGGACGCCGCGACGCAGCTGATCGCCGAGCGCGGCTGGGGAGCGGTGACGACCAGGCTCGTCGCGGAACGGGCCGGGGTGCGGGCCGGGCTGGTGCACTATCACTTCCGCTCGGTGGACGATCTGCTGATCGACGCGGCGCTGCGAATGATGCGGCGGCTGGCCGGTGACGTCCCCGCGGACCTGCTCGGTGATACTGCGACCGGCATCACCGCCCTGTTGTCGCTGATCGGCGGCTACGACCAGTCGAGCGCCGACACCCGGGTGTTCAGCGAGATGCTGCTCGCCGCCACGCGGCACGAACGGCTGCGCGACGGCCTGGCCGCCGTCCTCGCCGAATTCCGCGCCACGATCGTCGCCCGGCTGCGCGCCGACGGATCCGTCCCCGATCCGGAGGCGACCGCGGTCGTGCTGGTGGCCGCGCTGGACGGCCTGGTGCTGCATAGGCTCATCGATCCGGGACTGCGCGAGCTGGACCTCGCGACGCCGCTGCTGCGGATCGCGGGCGTCCGGGCCGGTCCCGGGCACGAGCGGCCCCGACCCACCGTCGACTAGGAGGAGACCGCCATGGCATTCGCCGAATTCGCCGCAGGGCTGGGTGCGCGTGCGCTGCACACCCGCGCGCTGGTCCGCGCGCCCATCGGGCTGTACCGCGCGGGTCTCGGATTCGTCTTCGGACAACGGCTGCTGATGATGGAACACATCGGTCGCACGAGCGGTGCGAAGCGGCACGTGGTGCTGGAGGTGGTCGACCACCCGGGCCCGCGCGAGTACGTCATCGTGTCCGGCTTCGGCACGCGCGCCCAGTGGTACCGCAACATTCAGGCCGAATCGAAGGTCCGCCTGTGGGTCGGTACCCGCCGCGCGGTGCCGGCGACGGCGACGGCGATGACCGAGGCCGACTCCGCGGCGGCGCTCGCGCACTACGTTCGCGAGCACCCGAAGGCCTGGCAGAATCTGCGCGCCGTGATCGAACGAGCGACCGGAGCGCCGGTCGACACGCTGCCGATGGTCCGGTTGCGGCTGCGGTAGCTCCGACGCGCGGCGGCCGATACGGCGCCGACCCGTCGATATCCCGTAGCGTCGAGGCCGATGCGCAGTCGAGACGAAACGGGGCACCCGATGGACGACCGGATCGAGCAGCTGGCAACACAATTGGATCCGGCGGCCGAACTACGACTCGTCTCCGGCGCCGGAATGTTCCGCATGGCCGGGGATTCCGCGATCGGCCTCGCGGAGATGCCGGTCTCGGACGGGCCGTCGGGTGTGCGCGGTGAGAACTGGGACGAACGCGATCCCTCGATCAGCCTGCCGTCCGGAACCGCGCTGGCCGCCAGCTGGGACCGCGACCTGCTCACCGAGATCGGGGCACTGATCGCGGCGCAGGCCCGCCAGAAGAATGTCTACGCCGTCCTCGGTCCCACCGTGAACCTGCACCGATCACCGCTCGGCGGAAGGCATTTCGAATGCTTCTCCGAGGATCCGATGCTCACCGCGGAGATCGCGGCCGCGTATGTGCGTGCGGTGCAGGCACACGGCGTCGCCGCCTGCCCGAAACATTTCGTGGCCAACGATTCCGAGACCGACCGCTTCACCGTCGACGTCCGCGTCGCCGCGCGCGCACTGCACGAGCTGTACCTGTATCCGTTCGAACGCGCGGTGCAGGCCGGCGCGTGGATGGTGATGGCCGCCTACAACAGCGTCGACGGCACCACCATGACCGAATCGCCCCTGCTGGACGAACCTCTCAAGGGCAGTTGGGGATTCGACGGTGTGGTCGTTTCGGACTGGACCGCCGTGCGCAGTACCGAAGGCGCCGCGCGCGGCACCGACCTGGCCATGCCGGGCCCGTCGCCGCTGTGGGGTTCGGCCCTCGCCGACGCGCTCGCGGCCGGCACCGTGCCGAAGTCCGCGATCGAGGACAAGGTCAGGCGCATCCTGCGTTTCGCCGATCGCGTCGGCGGGTTGGCCCCGCACGAACTCCGGCCGGTGCCGGACTTCACCGCCGAACAGGCCCACGATCTGGTACGCCGCGCCGCCGCGGCCGCGATGGTGCTGGTGCACAACGACGGTGTGCTGCCGCTGCCGCCGCAGACCTCGGTGGCGCTGCTCGGGCCCGCCGCCGCGCAGCCGCGGTACATGGGCGGCGGCAGTGCGACCGTGATCCCCGACCACACCGTCACGCCGGTCGAGGGTCTGTCGGCGGTGCTGCCGGTCACCCACACACCGGGTGTGCGCACCGGCGACGACCTGATTCCCGTGCCGCTGGAGCTCGTCACCGACCCGGCCACCGAGACGCCGGGACTGTGCCTGCGCTATCTCGACGGCGACCGTGTCCTCGACACCCAGCACCGCGCGGCGGGCCGGCTGGTGCTGTTCGGTGATCCGCACGCGGCCGCCGCGTCGGCGATCGAACTGCGCGCGCGGCTGCGCGCCGATGTGGCGGGTGAGTGGCGGCTCGGTGTCGCGGCACTCGGTCGCTGCGTGATGGAACTCGACGGCGCGACCGCGATCGACACCGAAATCGCCTTCGAGGGATCGGATCCCGTTGCCGCGCTGCTGGATCCGCCGCAACGCTTCGTCGCGCGCGAGCTCGCCGCCGGTCAGGAGGTCGACGTCCGGATCACGGTCGGTTCGGGTGTGTCGGCGGCTGCGGGGCTGGGCATGATTCTCGGTGTCGGCCTGGTCGTGGCGCGGCCGGAGCGCGCACCGGAGGAGGAATTCGCCGCGGCGGTCGAGGCCGCGCGCCGGGCCGAGGTGGCCGTGGTGGTCGTCGGCACCACCGAACAGCTGGAGAGCGAGGGGCGCGACCGGACCACGCTGGCGCTGCCCGGCCGCCAGAACGACCTGGTCGCCGCGGTCGCCGCCGTCAATCCGCGCACCGTGGTGGTCGTGAATGCCGGTGCGCCCGTAGAGATGCCGTGGCGCGACGAGGTGGCGGCGGTGCTGCTGTCCTGGTTCCCCGGTCAGGAATTCGGCGCCGCGCTGGCCGATGTGCTGACCGGCGCGGCCGAACCCGGCGGCCGGTTGCCGACCACCTGGCCGAAGGAACTCGCCGATGTGCCGGTCCGTGACACCACCCCGGCCGCCGACGGCACCCTGACCTACGACGAGGGCGTGCACATCGGCTACCGCGCCTGGCTGCGCGCCGGTGTGCAGCCGGCGTACCCGTTCGGCCACGGACTCGGCTACACCATATGGGAACTGAGCGATCTCGCGGTGGACGGCCACGATGTCGAGGTGACCGTGGCCAATATCGGTGAGCGGACCGGAAAGCAGGTCGTGCAGGTCTATCTGTCCCGTGAGGACAGTGCGGTCGAGCGGCCGGTGCGGTGGCTGGCGGCCTTCGCCAGCGTCACCGCCGAGCCAGGTGGGGTGCGCCGCGTGCGAATTCCGCTGCCGCAGCGGGCGTTCCAGCACTGGACGGAGGCGGGTTGGGACACCGAACCCGGGGCCTTCACCGTGCACGTCGGCACCTCGGTGATCGCCCTGCCGCTGACCGCGCCGATCGAGTAACCCGGACAACACGAAATCGGGGCTAGCGTACTGGACGAGTGATCAGTAATCTCCGGTGCACACGGTTGGAGGAGGCGGTCGCAGCGTGGCGGCCGGAATCGAAGGAGCGATCAGTGACGTTTACCCGGCGATCGATGCTGGCCGGCACCGTGACCGCGGCCGTGGCCGCGGGTGTGGGGGCCGCCGCTTCCGCGGGGGCGGCACCGATCCGGGTCACCGGCGACGAGGCGGGATATCTGGTCGGCGCGGGCATCGCCGACGTCACCGGCGCGGTCGCCGGGCAGGGCATGATGGGCTACTCCGAACTCGACCAGGTCGCGACCGGGCTGCTCATGCGCACCTGGGCGCGCGCCTATATCGTGGTCGACCGGGCCAGCGGTGAGCGGGTGGCCTTCGTCAACGCGGATATCGCCTGCCTGTTCCAGTCGGTGCATCTGGCCGTGATGCAGCGCCTGGCACAGCGGTACGGTGCGCTGTACACCGAGCGCAACGTCAACCTCAACGCCACCCATAATCACAATTCGTGCGGCGGCACGGCGCGCGAATACGCGTATTCGCTTGCCGCATACGGCTTTCAGAACAACTCCCATCAGGCCGAAGTGGACGGTATCGTCGCGGCACTGGTCGCGGCGCACGAGAATCTGGCGCCGGGCACACTGTCGCTGGGGCACGGCGAACTGCACGACGCCTCGGCCAACCGCTCCCGGGTGGCCTTCGACCTCAACCCGCCGGACGACAAGGCCGCCTTCCCGAACGCGATCGATCCGCAGGTGACGGTGCTGCGATTGCGGCAGGGCGGCAACGACATCGGCGCGATCACCTGGTTCGCGACGCACGGGACCTCGCTCACCGACGCCAATACGCTGATCTCGGCCGACAACAAGGGCTATGCCAGCTATCGCTGGGAACACGACGAGATGGGGGTGCGCCCGGGCGCCGGAAAGCCCGGTTTCGTGGCGGCGTTCGCGCAGACCAACGCCGGCGATATGACGCCGAACATCGGACTCACGCCGTGGCATCCGTCCGGGCCCACCGAGGACAACCGGCTCAACTGCTCTCTCATCGGCGAGCGTCAATATCGTGCGGGCCGTGCGGCTTTCGACGCGGCGCGGCCGATGCGCAGTGGGGGAGTGGACGCGGCACTGCGCTATCTGAACATGGCCGACATCGCCATCGACGGGTCCTACACTCCCGACGGCAAACCGGCGCGCACCGCGCCCGCCATGATGGGCGCCGCGGCCGCCGCGACCAGTTCGGAGGACAACTGGAAGACCCAGCTGTCGTTCCTGCAGGAAGGCAACGCGGATCCGGTCGTCGCGGCGCTCGGCGGACTGGACGGCCCCGTCGAGCAGTGGATGCGGGATGTACAGGCGCCCAAACTGATCGTGGCGCCGCTGGGTGTGCTGCCGCCGCGCCCGTGGGTGCCGCTGACGGTGCCGATCCAGATTCTGCGGATCGGCGATCTGGTGCTGGCCTCGGGTCCGGCGGAATACACGGTGGTCTCGGGCTTGCGCATCCGGCGGGTGGTGGCGCACGCACTGTCCGTGCCGCTGGAAAACGTGCTGCTGCAAGGGTATTCGAACGGCTACTGCGGCTACGTGACCACGCCGGAGGAATACGCCTCTCAACAGTACGAGGGCGGGGAGACGCTGTACGGTCGCTGGACACTGCCCGCCTATGTGCAGGAATTCGATCGACTGGCCCGCGCCGTGGCCGCGCGCGTCGACCTGGGCCGCGGCCCGGCCCCGCTGGACTGGACGGCGGGCATACAGCCGAATCTGCTGCCGCCGGTACCGGCCGATGCGCCGATGACCGGGCGCACATTCGGTGAGGTGATCACCGCGCCGAAACCCGGCTACGGACACGGCGATACGGTGACGGTCGAGTTCTGCGGCGCCCACCCCGCCAACGATTTCCACACCGGCGGAAGCTATTTCGAGGTGCAGCGCGCCGAGGGCGAGCAATGGCGCGCGGTATTCGACGACGACGACTGGTGCACCGAACTGCACTGGTCACGCCCGCCCGGCCAGCCCGAGGCCTCGCGGGTCGCCATCCACTGGACCGTGCCCGCCGATGCGGAAGCGGGACGCTATCGCATCGAATACCGCGGTGACCGCCGCGACGGCGCCGCGACCGTCCCGTTCACCGGCACGACCGCCGAATTCACCGTGGGCTGAGCGTCTGTTTCATTCCTCGTAAATCGTTGCCGGGGAGCGGGTTTCGGTGAGCGTGTCGAGATAGGCGGCCATCGCCACCCCGGCCGATTCGATCGGGCCGGTCGAGCGCAGGGTGCGGCTGAGAATGAACGCACCCTCCAGGGCGCCCAGGACCGCGATCACGAAGGTGTGAGCCGCGGGCGCGGACAGCCCGCGGGCCCGGAAGTACGCGCTGCCCTGGTCGATCCACGACTGCATCACTTCGGCGGTCACCTCTCGCAACGCAGGTTCGCTGTCGGCGATCTCGCCCGCGACCGTGCCGACCGGGCACATGTTCATCCAGCCGGACTGCTCGATCTGTTCCGCGGCGGCGGTGAACGCGGCCACCACCGCCACCCGCAGGTCCGGATACGGATCCATCAGCAGCGGTAGCAGCTGGATGTAGGCGGCGCCGCTGGTTCGCAGCGCGGCGGCCGCGATCTGCTGTTTGCCCTGCGGGAAATGGTGATACAGCGATCCGATCGGGGCCCGCGCGGCGGCGGTGATCTGTTTGACACTGGTGGCGCCGTAGCCCTGGCGGCGCATCAGTTCCGCCGTGGCGGTGACGATGCGCTCGGCGGTCGGGGTTGACACGGTCTCGGACATGATCCCATACTAGAACACACGCTCTAGAGCGAACGTTCTAGCAGGTGGACACGTCTTTCCGGACGTGGCCGCACGTGTCCGATGTGGAGGTGGCAGCGCATGCCGGTCGTCGAGGTTCCCGCCGGGCCGATCCATTACGTCGAGGAGGGGCAGGGTCCGCCGGTCGTGCTGCTGCACGGACTGCTCATCGACCACACGGTGTGGGATCGCGTGATGCCATTGCTGCCCAGCGGCTTTCGCTATGTGCGGCCGGTGCTGCCACTCGGCGCGCATCCGGAACCGATGCGGCCGGACGCCGACCTGAGTATGCGCGGCCAGAACGTGGTGCTCGCGGACTTCCTCGACGCGCTGGATCTTCGCGATGTCACCCTGGTGCATTCGGACTGGGGCGGCGGACTGTTCCTCACCGCCTACGGTCTGGACAAACGCGTCGCCCAGCTGGTCGTGCTGCCGTGTGAGGCCTTCGACAACTTCCCGCCCGGCCTGCCCGGAAAGCTGGCCGTACTCGCGCTGCGCGTCCCGGGTGCGCTACCGATCGTCCTGCGCCAGTTGCGGATCGGGCTGCTTCGTCGCTCGTCGCTGATCTACGGGCAGATGGCGCGCTATCCGGTACCCGACGAACTGATGCGCCGCTGG
This sequence comes from Nocardia sp. MDA0666, assembly GCF_003023875.1. Taxonomy (NCBI): domain Bacteria; kingdom Bacillati; phylum Actinomycetota; class Actinomycetes; order Mycobacteriales; family Nocardiaceae; genus Nocardia; species Nocardia sp. MDA0666. The sequence continues at coordinate 13,234 of NZ_PYHT01000014.1, read as the reverse complement.
ACCGAACCCGCCCTGCGTAATCGGGACATCGGCCGCGACGTGCGCAAATACGGCCGGGTGCTGCCACCGGCCGCAAAACTGATCGCCGATACCGAAGCCCTGCGGAACTTTCCCGGCCGCGCCCTGGTGCTGTGGTCCCCGGCGGCCGCCCCGATGCCACGCGAACACGGGCGCCGCCTCGCCGAACTCCTGCCCGCGGGCCGGCTGGTGGAAATCGAGGACGCCTACGTCCTGTCGATGCTGGATCAACCCGAGGCCGTGGCCGCGGAAATGACGGCGTTTCTCACCGGCGCCTGATCCGGCGCCGGTGAGAAACCCGGTGTCACTTGCCGTTTCGGGCTTCGGCCAGACGTTCGCGGGCGGTGTCGGCGGCCTTCTCCGCACGCTCGCGCGCGGCCTCGGCCGCCTTCTCGGCGCGCTTGCGCGCCTGACGCGCGAAGATCGACCCGCGCTGCTTGGCCACCTCGGCCCACTCGCCACCGTGTTCGCGGGCGGCCTCGGCCCACTCGGTGCCGCGGTGCTTCGCGAGCTCGGCCCAGTCGCCGCGGTGATCACCCGCGGTGTCGGCGAGTTCGGCGCTCTTGCGCTTGGCCAGCTCGGCCCATTCACCGCCGTGTTCGCGGGCCGCTTCGGCCAGATCCGCGCCGCGCCGCTTGGCCACCTCGGCCCACTCGCCGCGATGGTCGAGTGCGGTGCCGGCCAATTCGGCGCCGCGGCTGCGTGCCAATTCCGCCCATTCGGTGCCGTGCTCGCGAGCCGCCTCGGCGAGTTCACCGCCGCGAGACTGGGCCACCGAGGCCAGTTCGGCGCCACGCGATTGCGCCACCGAGGCCAGGTCGGCGCCCTTGTCCGCGGCTACCGACGCCAGTTCCCGGCCGCGGACGGCCTGCTGCTGCAGGCGATCCCGCACCGTGTCGGCGGTGGTGGCGGTGAACGGGAGGGCGGCGGCGGCCTTGCGCGCGGCCCGGCGGCCCCGCCAGCTCAGCGAGGGCTTGCCCTCGGTATCGGCGGCGGCGATGAGCAGGCCGCCGAGCAGGCCGACGTCCTTGAGGAAGGCCGTGCGCTTGGCGGCGCGCTGCTGCGCATCCGATTCGTTCCAGAAGTCCTGCTCGGTCACGGTGGCCGGGACGACGGTCACCGCCAACGCCAGCGACGAGAGCCGGGGTGCGCGGTTCAGCGCGAGCAGGGTTCCGGCGCCGACTCGGACGATGGCATTGATCCGCACGATTTTCGCCGGATCGGAGGGCAGTTTGGCCGATACCGAATCCGGCAGACGCTGTTCCCCATGGGATACCAGCGTGGTGGCGGCCTGCGCCCGTGGCTCGGGATGCATCAGAGTGTCGACTCCGTCGACGACGAACACCGATGCCAGTAGCGGCCGGGCAAGGCGGCGAATCAACATAGTGAAAACCCTTTCCTCAACGGTCTCGTTCCGGCGGGTTCCCCCGATGCCGCGTCCCAATCACACTCGGGACGCCGACGGAGCTCAGGGCACGACAGTAACCGGCCAGCGCCCCGCTTTCACCAGACGCACCGCGACCGAGCCGATAATTCGATGCCCGGCCTTCTCGGACGCGCCGACCACGACGCCGTCGGCCTTCAATTCGTCGGCGGCCTCGGCCAGCACGGTGAACGGATCGCCGCGGCGGGTGATGAACTTCCAGCGGGTGCGGTAGACGTCCTTGACCTTCTCCGCGTGTTCGCGCACCTCCCGGGCCAGATCCTCGGCCATCTCCGCGGTCGCGCCCTGGACGTCGACGCCGTAGGCGCCGGCCATGGCCATCCAGGGCTGGACGTAAATCATTGCCAGCAGGGAGTTCTGGCGCCGGGCCAGTCCCGCGGCATAGGCGGTCGCGCGCCAGGAGGCATCGGATCCGTCGATGCCGACCATGATCACCCGGGGGCCGTCGGTGCCCAGTTCGAAACCCGACGACAGGCCGGGCGCCCACTCCGGTGTTGTCTCTTCGGCCACGACCCGAGCCTAGAGCAGGCGCAACAGATCGTGCAGCGTGCGCAACTGCTCGGGCGACAGCGCGGTGAGGGCGGGCGGCGGCGGATCGGGAGTGGCCATCGCCTGGGCGAGCACCTCCCGCCCGGCATCGGTGATCGTCACCAGCTTGCGCCGCCGATCGTCTGCGGCGGTGTCGCGCGAGACCAGACCGCGGGCCTCGAGATCGTTGACCACCACGGTGGTGGCCGGCGCGTCCATGGTGGCCACCCGGGCGAGTTCCTTGAGTGGCAGCGGGCCGGGCGCCAGCCGACGCAGTACTCGAAACCTGCTGAACGGCATGCCCGTTCGATCGACCACCGCGCGCTTCCAGGTGTCGCGGGTGTCCTTGACCACGTCGGTCAGTACGCGCCAGACCTCGTCCGGGTTCGGGGCGAGCGGGCCGTCAGACATGAATGGGCTCCTTGTGTTCGAGCAGGGGAGCGATCCGGTCGCGCGAGCGCAGTGCCCATCCGGTGTTGGCGGCGATGCCCAGCACCACGACGCCCGCCGCCAGGGCGGCCACGACCCACCACAATTCCGCCCCGGCCAGCAGCCCGCACAGGGCGACACCGACGCTGACGCCGATCTGGCGGCTGGTCGAGGCGACCGCCGAGGCCGCGCCCGCCCGATCCATCGGCATCCCGCTGACCGCCGCCGTCGTGATCGGCGGGTTCACCGTCCCGAAACCGGCGCCGAAGATCGCGAACATCACCACCAGCTGCCAGATCGGGGTATCGGGTCGCAGTGTGGTCAGCAGCGCGGCGGCTGTCGTCATCAGAATTCCGGCGGCGACCAGCGAGGGCCGGGTGCCGAAGCGGCCGACCAGCCGGCCCGACAGCGGCGAGCAGATCAGCATCGCCAGCGCCATCGGCAGGTAGAGAAGTCCCGTGTGCACAGCCGAATAATGCCGTACGCCTTGCAGATACAGCGAAGCGCTGAAGAGGAAGGCGCCCAGTCCGGCGAACGCGCAGATCGCGGTGACGGTGGCCGTCGCGAACGGCACGCTGCGGAAGAATCGCAGATCGATGAACGGCGAGCGATGCCGCCGTTCGGCGTAGAGGAATCCCGCCAGCGCCACGGCCGTGATCCCGAAGATCTCCGGGCGATGTTCGATCAGCCCGAAGACCAGCGTGAACATCACCACGACCGCCAGCACCTGGCCGAGCGGATCGATACCGCGTGCCGTCCGCGATTTCGATTCCGGGACGTAGACCGTGGTCAGCACCAGCGCGACGGCGCAGATCGGCAGATTGATCCAGAACACCGACTGCCAGCCCAGCGCGTCGATCAGCACGCCGCCGACCATCGGGCCGATCGCGGTGGAGATGCCGACGACCGCGCCCCAGACGCCGACCGCGCGAGCCCGTTCGACGCGGCCGGTGAAGACCGTGGTGATGATCGACATCGCGATGGGATTGAGCATCGAACCGCCGATGGCTTGGATGAAACGTGCCCCGATCAGCATGTCGATATCGGGCGCGAGGCTGCACAGCAACGAGCCGAGGGCGAAGATGCTCAGCCCGATCCGGAACATGCGTTTGCGTCCGAAGCGGTCGGCGGTCGCGCCGGACAGCATCAGCAGGCTCGCCAGGGTGAGGGTGTAGACGTCGACGATCCACTGCAGCCGCGACAGCGGCGCGTCCATATCGCTGCGGATGGTCGGAATCGCGACATTGACGATGGTCGCGTCCATCGACGAGATCAGCAGGCTCAGACAGCAGGTGACCAGCACGATCGTCTTGTGGCGCGGCGTCAGCCCGGAAACAGTTGTAGGCACACAATGATTGTGCTCTCACAACTATTCGGTGACAAGGACTGTGAACTAGTTCACTGCACGGTTGCACCGGTCGCATACCGGCCCCGACCCGGTACGGTGCTGCGATATGACGACCGACCGGAAACCCGAGGAGCCGGGCGCGCCCGCCCTCGCGTCCGCGGGTGAAGAAGAGGGCTACCAGCGCGGCCTCAACCCCCGAACCATCCAGATGATCGCCATCGGCGGGGCGATCGGCACGGGACTGTTCTACGGATCCGGTGGGGCCATCGAACAGGCCGGCCCGGCGCTGATCCTGTGCTACCTCGCCGCCGGCCTGGCGATCTTCGTGATCATGCGCGCGCTGGGGGAGTTGCTCACCTACCGGCCGGTATCGGGCAGCTTCGGTGAATACGCCCACGAATTCCTCGGTCGCTTCGCCGGCTTCGTCACCGGCTGGACCTACTGGGCGGTGTGGGTGGCGACCTGCATGGCCGAGATCACCGTCGCCGGCAAATACATCAAGTACTGGTTCGCCGTACCGGAATGGGTGACCGCGCTGGTCGTGCTCGGCGTGCTGTTCGCCGCGAACCTGATCTCGGTGAAGCTGTTCGGCGAGGGAGAATTCTGGTTCTCCACCATCAAGGTGACCGCCATCGTCGCGATGATCGTCATCGGTATCGGCGTGCTGATCTTCGGTTTCGGCCACGCGCCCGATCCGACGGTGACCAACCTGTGGGCCGACGGCGGTGTCTTCCCGAACGGCTTCGGCCAAGCGCTGCTGGCGTTGCAGATCGTGCTCTTCGCCTATGTGGGCGTCGAACTCGTCGGCGTGACCGCGGGCGAGGCCGCCGATCCGCGCCGCACCCTGCGCCGGGCGATCAACTCGCTGCCGCTGCGGATCGGGCTGTTCTACGTGGGCGCGCTGATCGTGATCATGTCGGTGTCGAGCTGGCGGGTGTTCCACTCCGGGCGCAGCCCGTTCGTGGAGGTGTTCGAGCAGATCGGCATTCCGGGGGCGGCGGGGATCATCAACTTCGTGCTGCTGACCGCGGCGCTGTCGTCGTGCAACTCCGGTATCTACTCCACCGGGCGCATGGTGCGCAGTCTCTCGCTGCGCGGTGAGGCCCCGGCCGCGCTCGGTGGTCTGAGCAACCGCCGGGTGCCGTTCGCGGGCATCGTGCTCTCGGCGGCGATGATGGTGATCGGTGTGATCGTCAACCTCGTCTCACCGGACAAGGCGTTCAACTACATCACCTCGGTGTCGACCATCGGCATCATCTTCGTCTGGGGCATGATCCTGGTCTGCCACCTGATCTACCGTGTCCGCGTGCGGCGCGGCGAGCTGCCGGCCAGCGACTACCGCCTGCCCGGGGCGCCCGTCAGCTCGGTGCTGGCGCTGGCCTTCCTCGGATTGGTCGTGGTGTTGCTGTTCTGGACCGACAGCGGCCGCACCGCGCTCGTGGTCGGCCTGGTGTGGGCGGTCCTGGTGTGCGCCGGATACCCGGTGGTGAACCGGCTGGCGCGCCGCCGGGAGTCCGCGGCGAGCTGACCTACTTTCCGTCCGGATGGCCGACCGCGGCCAACGCGGTGGTCCAGTCGCCCGCGATGGCGTTCTGCGCGTCCGCCAGGCCGACCGCGCCGGAGCAGATCAGCGAGTGCAGTTTGTTCTCCACCGAATCCTTGGGGTTGTTCGGCCCGGACCCGGCCTTGTGGTCGGGCGAGGGCGGTTCGACCCAGAGATTGCGCGGATCGTTCGGGTCGCCGCCGAGTTCCAGTGAGATCAGGTGGTCGTATTCGGCATCGTGCAGATTGCCGGTGTAGCCGTAGGATTCGGCGTTGGCCTTCTTCTCCCGGTCGGTGATATTCGCCGGCGGGCGGATGGACTGGGTGTATCCGCCGACGCAGATCGTCGACTTCACGGTGTCGGGCGTGACCTTGGGATTGATCGCGCCCGGCGTGCAGTGCGGATCCGGAAGTGGCTGTCCGTCAGCGGATTTGCCGACATGGCAGGTGCCCGGTGCCGGTTGCGCGGCGACGGTGTAGGTACCAGAGGGACCGGGACCTACCGCGGGTGCGCCCTGATGGGCGATGGAAACCGGATGTGCCGCCTGGCTCACTGGCGACGAATTCTGGTGGGAGCACCCACATATCAGCAGCGGCGCCGCGAGTGTCGCAGCCGCCAGAAGGGTTACGCGTGTATTCATAATGTCCTCGGGCCGACCTACATCAGGGTCTCATTGTGCCCGTTCGTAGATGGCCAGCGCGATAGCTTCTGCGGCCCGGCGACATTGCTCGTCGGACAGGTCGACGTCGCCCATCATCCCGATACTCCACGAGATGGCCAGCAGAGCTTGGCGGGCATGGAAGACCGCCAGGGGATCGTGGCCGGGTGCGGTCATCGCCTCGGCGACCGTGCGGAACTGGTAACGCAGCACAGATCCCACGCCGAGCCGGCGGAACGCGGGCTGGTTCTCGTACATGAACCGCGTCATCTCTCGCCCGGTGTGGTGCAGCACGGCGCCGTAGCGGCGGAGGATTTCGCGACCGGTCTCCGGTCCGGGCGGTTGACCCTCGGCCCAGGCCAGGAGGTCGTCGATGCCCGTGCGCAGATCGTCGGCGAGGCTGACGACGATGTCTTCCTTGGATCGGAAGTGGTAGTAGACCGCGGCTTTGGTGATGGCGAGCCGATCGGCGATCTCCCGGATCGAGGTGTGTTCGTAGCCGTGCGCGGAGAACAGCTCCATCGCGACCGACCGGATGCGGTCCCGGGTGTCGGTCCGCCTGCCGGCCACGGGCCCTCCCTTCTCGACCGAGGGACGGCACCGGATCCGCCGGTGGTCCGCGTTCACCCTACTGGGACGGTGCGCGGAGGCGGGGCCGGACCGTGCCGTTTCCGGGTGAATCGTCCGGAATGTCGGGAACTACTGTGTGAGAATCGAATTCATCAGAGTTCCGGCGCTGGTCGCGACCAGGCCACCGACGAGGGCGCCGGCCACCATTTTCGGCGACTGCAGCGGGCCGCCGTTCCACTTCTCCCAGGCGAACCGGCCGCCCGCGAAGATGATCGCGCTGGTCCCGGACAGCAGCATGAACCAGGTGAAGTAGCGCACCAGTTTCAGGAGTTTGTCCGCCGCCGGAGGTGTCTCGGGCGTCGGATTGCCGACCTGGGCCACTATGACGTCGTGCACCGCGAGAAGGATCATGATGCCCTCGTTCCACAAGATGGTGTGGTGCGGGTACCACCATCGTAGGGCGCGTATTCGTCCTGATGGCAAGCGAATGCGAGCCGGGATGCGGAATCGCGGTGTCGGGGACCGGTTTCGAGGCGTTCAGCCGTCTTGACGGGGTCCCCGCCGAGCGTGGAACGAACTACTCGTCGTCGAGTCCGGCGGACAGATACGCCGCGGCGGCGATCCACTGCCGGCACGACAGGTGCCGATCGTGTGCGTAGAGAATCGCGCGAGCGCGGGGATAGGTGAGTTCTCGGGGTTCGGTGGCGCAGTCACCGACCTGATCGGCACCGGGCGCGCGGTGCTCGGATAGGCCGTGATCGCATGTACCGGAATGCTGGAGCAGTTGGTTCATGGGATGCCCTCGACCGTTGGCGAAAGATTGCGGAAGCGAACGTTTCGGCACGGCCTCCCGCTGCTTCCGGCCTGCCTGCTCCGGCGTGGTCCGGCCATGTCGTGCGGTCGAGTTTACGGCGCTGCAAGGAGCAAATGCAAGTACATCTGCACACTCGTCGGTGATCGGAAGTGTTGTGCCGCAACGGGTGATCACGGTTTGCGCGCCACCGCGCCGTAACCCGACACCGGCACGGTCGGTACCGGTTCGCCGAGCGGTCGGCGCCATCGAGTCAGTGGGACGAAGCCGGGTTCGAGCAACTCGAGCTCCGCGAAGATGGAGCGCAGCTCGCAATGGTCGCGCGGGAAATACGGTACGGCCGTGACGTTTTCGTACGTCGCGCACATCCGGACGAAATCGGCGCTGTCGGTGGTGCCGTCCCAGTAGGCGAGGTAGCTGCCCCGGCAGACCCGCGCCATCGAATCCGCGACGACTCCGCGCAATTCGCCGATGCGCTCGCAGTGGCCCAGCACGCCCATGAACATGACCGCGACCGGCTCGTCGAGATCGAGAATGTCTGCGACACGGTCGAACAGGAGATCCGGTTCGCGTAGATCCGCATCCAGATATACGGCCCGCGGGTCGGTCAGCAGCGTCCGGCCGTGGGTCAGCACCAGGGGGTCGTTGTCCACATAGACGACCCGCGCCGCCGGATTGCGCCCGCACGCGACCTCGTGGGTGTTGTCCGTGGCGAGCAGTCCGGCGCCGATGTCGAGAAATTGCCTGACCCCGAGGTCGCCGGCCAGATGACCGACCGCGCGCCGGAGAAAGCGGCGGCTCTCGGCCGCCAGGGCGGTGATACCGGGATCGAGTTCCGTTGCCGCGCTGCCTACCCGGCGGTCGACCTCGTAATTCTGCCGTCCCCCCATCCAGTAGTTCCAGATTCGCGCGGTATGCGGAATATCGGTCCGAATCTCACGCTGCCGGCTCGGCTGCTGCTGTCTTGGCGGCACCGATTCCCTCCTGCTCCCGGTTCCGACGCTCGAGTCCCGTCCGGCGGTTGCCGATGGCGGGTGGGCGAGACGGTAACCGAAACGTTCGCATCCGGTGGGCCGATCCGCGCGGAATGTGTCATCCGCCCCGGTCGAGGCCCGAAACCGACCGGTCGGACACCGTTTTCGGGCGTCCGGAGGGCGATTCGAAAGATGACGAGTCAATGGAAAAGGCCTTGTCGCCCTTGGTTTTTTGCGATTTTCCGCAGGGCTCGATCCGGGCCAACCCCCGTGCTATCGTTCAAAGCGTCGGTTTCAAATGCAAGTACATTTGCTCGAACATATGCAAGAGCTGAAGATAGGCATCAGCTCGTTCAATCCGGATCGCCGAGTGTGGGCCTCTGCTGCCGAGCTCGGCCACCACGAACCCTGGAGACAGTCATGACCGATTCCACTGCCACCACAGCCGGCCGCCTGTCCGAAGCCGCGTGGCGCAAGAGCACGTTCAGCAATCCGAGCGGGAACTGTGTCGAATTGGCCGATTTGTCCAATGGCCTGGTTGCCGTGCGCAACTCGCGTGACCCCGAGGGTGCGGTGCTCGTCTACACCCGCCCCGAGATCGATGCCTTCCTGCGTGGCGCCAAGAGTGGAGAGTTCGACGATCTGGCCTGATCGGCGGTAGCATGGCATTCGGCGCGGTGTCGGTACGCGACGAGGCAGAGATTCCTGATGTTCGACCAGCTGCTCTCGATGGTTGTACCCTCATTGCCGGTGATCGTCGAGCATCGGAGTAGACCTCATGATGGCAGAGCCCGTCCGGATCGGCCGTGTGGATTCGCTTGTCGCCGAACGCGGTCCGACAGCGCTTCGGATCGCGGTCGGCGGACAGCTCCGCAAACTGCGAGAGGGCGCCGGCATCACGCGTGAGGCGGCCGGCGAGCACATCCGTGGTTCACACGCGAAGATCAGCCGACTCGAATTGGGCCGCACCGGTTTCAAGGAACGCGACGTTCGTGATCTGCTGACGCTCTACGGCGTCGAGAACGCCGAAGAACGTGAGATGTTCCTGGATCTGGTGAGCCGCGCGAACCAGCCGGGGTGGTGGCACAGCTACAACGACCTGCTGCCCCAATGGTTCGAGACCTATCTGGGTCTGGAACACGCGTCGAAGTCGATCCGTACCTTCGAAGGTCAGCTCGTTCCCGGTCTGCTGCAGACCGAGGAGTACACCCGCTCGGTGGTGGCGCTCGGACATGAGAACGCCGAGGCCGCTCGCCGAGTGGAACTGCGCAAGAAGCGCCAGGAAATCCTGGACCGCCCCGGAGCGCCGACGCTGTGGGCCGTCCTCGACGAAGCGGTGCTGCACCGGCCGATCGGCGGTGAGCAGGTGCTGCGCGCACAGCTCGACCATCTGGTCGCGGTCTCGATGAAACCGAACGTGACCATTCAGGTGCTGCCGTACGCGGCCGGCGGTCACGCGGCGGCGGGCAGCTCGTTCACCATGCTGCGCTTCGCCGAACCCGAACTGCCCGACATCGTGTATCTCGAACAGCTGACCAGCGCACTGTATCTGGATCGTCAGCAGGACCTGGAGCTCTACCGCCAGGTCATGGATCGGCTCAGTGTGCAGGCCGAACCGCCGGAGCGGTCGCGGGAGATGATGAAGAAGGCTGCGGCCGACCTGCCCGACATGGCCTAGGCGCTCGCCCGGGTGGTTCGGGTCCCTGAAGACAGCAGTAGCCGTAAGACAGCAGTAGCCGCCGACCCGAAGGCCGGCGGCTACTACTTCCGTCCTGATCTATTGTTTGATGAAGCTGGATGCGATGCGCCAGAAAGCTTCCGGTTGCATCGCGTCGAAATCCCAATCGTTCACCAACGCGTGCGCGGTGGTGACGATGCGATCGATATCGAAATCGTCGCGTGTGGCCGCACCGGTGGACTCGACCGCACTGATGACGAAAGATGTTGCGGTTTCCCGCGAATAGATGTGATGCCCGGTCCGGTTCCTGTCCATCACTCCGAGCCGACCGAGACCCATTGGCTGGTTCATACGAACGCCCCTGACGCCAGGCCGCATGATTTCCTTCGGCGAAAATTGGCTTCCGGTTCACCCTGCGGCTCACGGGTAGTCCCCTGCATTGCCTTGCAGCCCGAGTCTAGGGTGGCCGCGAGATCATATGCAAGCACATCTGCAACATCGAATCCCCGGTCAGAGCGTGGTTTTCGGCTGCTGACGGGTTGCTGTGCACTCCTGCCGGAGCCCTCCGTTCGGACGGGAATCCGGCGCCGATTCCGATAGCGGGGGAGATATACCGACCGGCACGGCGGCCCGGGCGGGCGGGTGGCTTGCTGCACTGTTTCCACACGGACCGGACGGCTGGTTCTCTCGCCGAAAAAATGTGGTATTGCCGCCGGGAATCGACATGCCGACCATGATCGAACACGGTGCCGAGCGTGTCGCACGTGTCCCGCGCAGCGGCCCCGGCGTGGAACCGGTTCTCGTCGCCGTGCTATATCTGCCTGGACCAGCAAGATCAGTCGCCGACGGCGAACGCGCGCTGTCGCCGACGGCGGCCGGTGCGGTACTCGCGGGCGGTGACCCGAGGAGACAGGCACGCGCAGTGGACAGCTCGCACGGATATTTCGCGGTGGACGGCCGGGGCTTCACCCCGAACCGGATGGCGGCCAGTCAGTGGTCGGCCGATCAGGTGGTCGGGCCGGCGCTGTGCGGGCTGCTGGCGCGCGCGCTCGACAACGAGCACGCCACCGACGGGTTCGTGCCGGTGCGGCTCACCGTGGACCTGTTCAAACCGGCGCGCATGCACGAGCTGTCGGTCTCGACGACCCGTGTGCGCAACGGCAAGCGCATCCGGCTCGCCGACGCGGTCGTCACCCAGGACGGCGAACCCGCGGCACGCGCCTCGGTGGTCTTCCTGCAACCGTCCGAGCAACCGCCGGGCGAAATCTGGACCCGGGACCAGCAGCCGGTGCCGCCGTCGCTCGAGGTGGCGCCGCCCTCCGCTCTGCCGACTGCGCCGCTGTGGCACAGCGACGATTCCGCACACTGGTCGCGGGTGCCCTCGGAACACGAGAACGGCAGTCGCAAACGCAGCTGGCAGCATCCGGTGAACGTGGTCGACGGGGAGCGGCCCTCGCCGTTCGTGGTGGCCGCGATGGCCGCCGAGCAGACCAGTATGGTGACCAACTGGTCCAGTGCGGGAGTGGGTTTCATCAACACCGATCTGACGCTTGCTCTGGTGCGGATGCCCGAGGGGGCCGATATCGGACTCGAGGCCGATAATCACTTGAGCCGCAACGGAATCGCCGCCGGCACCGCGACCCTGTTCGATCGCTACGGCGCCTTCGGCAGCGCGATGATCACCGCGGTCTCCAACGCCGCCCGCCAGATCACCGCGAGTCACCTCGACGGTGTGATCGCCTCGGCCAACGGCGCGCGCCGCTAGTCCGGCTGCCCGCGCTGCTCACCCGACGCGGTGGGCGGCCCACCGGCGGGCGGCGTCGCGCAGGCCGTGGGTCCACACATTGGGGCTGCGGTTGGCGGTGGCGGTCCACTCCGCGGCCAGGGCGGTGGAGAAGATGCGCAGGTCGCGCTCGGATGCGGCATGCCAGGCCGGGACATGGGCCGCCCACGACTCGGCGGCGGCCGGATCGTGGCCGGCGAAGATGAGCCAGACGATCCAGCATCCGGGGTCGATCCACGCCGCACCCCGGGTCGCCCACGGCCAGTCCACCAGCCGGGCCTCGTCGTGATCGATGATGACGTTGCTGTAGTTCCAGTCGGTGTGCAGCAGGGCGTCACCGGCGAACACCGCGATGTCGGCGTCGTCGTCGAGATAGGCGCCCCAGCGGACCTCGGCATCCTTGAGCTCTACCTCGGCGGGCGGGTGCAACCGGCTCAGCGCGGACATCGCGGCCGCGGTGGCGGCGAGGTCGGAGTCGACGCGATAGTCCGCGAAATGCCCTGCGATGAACTCGAATCCGAGCAGATCCCATCCGCCGGCCGCGATCTGCCACCGTAGCCGCGGGCCCACCGGGGTCACATGACGGGCCAGGGCGGCCTCGCGGTGCTGGGTCCACACCTCCGGATCTCGTTGCGGCACACCCTTGATGAAGGTCCGGCCATCGGCCGTCTCGATCACCGTCGCGAGTTGACTGCTGAAGCCGGCGATCACCGAATCGGCCCGCGCGACCCGCCCCGTCACCGCTTCGACCGCTGCCCGGGTCGCCGAGGGCAGTTGTTCCCAGTTGCGCCGGCGCGAGGAGGTCTGCGCCCGATCGACTGTCACCCTCGAAGAATTACCCCCGATGCCCTGCTCTGGCAAGGGAACTCGATCATTCCACAGCCGCTTCCGGCAGCGTTCTTTCACCTGTGTTTTCAGGTGCGGTTTTCATGCGGTGGTGTAGGTGCGGGCGACGAGGGCGCTGCGGAGGTACCAGAGTCCGCTGGCTTGGGTGGGGTCGAAGCCGGTGAGTTGGGCGATGCGTTTGAGGCGGTAGTCGACGGTGTTGGTGTGGACGTGGAGGAGTCGGGCGGTGCGTTGGCGGTTGAGGTTGTTGGCGATGTGGGTTTGGAGGGTGGTGAGGAGTTCGGGGTGGTGGTCGAGGGGGTTGAGGAGGGTGCCGAGGTGGTCGCGTCCGGGTCCGGGGCGGGTGAGTTGGTATTCGAGGGCGAGGTCGTCGAAGCGGTAGAGGCCGGGGATTGATTGGAGGCGGGTGACCATGTCGAGGAGTTGGTGGGTTTGGTCGGTGGCGGTGGGGATGTCGGTGGTGGGTGTGGTTGTGGTGGTGGCGGTGATGGGGACGCGGGCGGCGTGGGAGAGGTGGGTGATGAGGGTGTGGAGGTCGGTGGGTGTGGTGGCTGTCTCTTATACACATCTGACGCTGCCGACGAAGCTAGAAGTGTAGATCTCG
>NZ_PYHT01000013.1:0-192154 GCF_003023875.1 Nocardia sp. MDA0666 | reverse complement strand
CTTAAACGCCAGCCGGAAAATAGCTGACTAAAAAATGTCCGACCCTCACACGGGGGGTGAAGATCGGAACCAAAATAAATATTTGGCACTGACATTCATCGACACACTATTGAGTTCTCAAAGAACAGGCGCACAAACAGTCCGGCCGGTTAACCGACCTTCTTGAGAGGCAACTTTTCCAGCCTAACCACCGAAGCTCGCGAAGTCAACTCACGATCTCTGGGTCCTACTGGCCGTCAGGCGCTCCTCGTCCGACCTCGTTGTCCCGGGCCTCTCGGCTCCGGGTCGGTGTCCGTGTCGCTCTGACCTGGAATAAGTTACGTGGCGGAGAACGGAACGTCAAATCGCCACGTCGGCTTGCATTTGCGCAGGTCACCGAGCCTCGAACCGGCCGGTGGCCGACCTGAATCACACGGATGTGACTCAGGTCATGGCCAGATCAGCTCCCGGCTCGGCGCGCGCCGGCGAAGTTCTTCTTGCCGCGCCGCAGCACCAACCAGCGTCCGTGCAGGTAGTCGGTATCGGCGGGCATCCATTCCGGATCGGAGATGCGGGCGTTGTTCACCGAGGCGCCACCGTCGGCGACCGCGCGGCGAGCCGCACCGCGACTGTCGGACAGTCCGGAGGCGACCAGCAGATCCACGATCGTCGATTCGGGACCGGCCTCCGCCACGGTGCCCTCACCGGCGGCTTCGGCCAGCGCGGAAGCGAGCGTCGCTTCGTCCAGGTCGTGCAGATCGCCGCGGCCGAACAGCGCCTGGCTGGCCAGCTGCACCGCGCGGGTGTGCGCCTCGCCGTGCACGAGCGTGGTCATCTCGGCGGCGAGGCGTCGCTGCGCCTCCCGGGCATGCGGACGCTCGGCGGTCGCGGTCTCGAGTTCGGCCAGTTCCTCGCGGTCGAGGAAGGTGAACCAGCGCAGGTAGCGGATCACGTCGGCGTCGCCGGTGTTCACGAAGTACTGGTACCAGGCGTACGGGCTGGTCATCTCCGGATCGAGCCAGAGGCTGCCACCGCCGGTCGACTTGCCGAATTTCTTACCGTCGGCGGAGGTGACCAGCGGGGTGGTGAGGGCGTGGACCTGTTCGCCGTCGAGGCGGCGGTTGAGTTCGACGCCGGCGATGATGTTGCCCCACTGATCGGAGCCGCCGACCTGCAGCCGGCAGCCGTGGGCGCGGCGCAACTGCACGAAGTCGTTGGCCTGCAACAGCATGTAGCTGAATTCGGTGTAGGAGATGCCGTCGCTGTCGAGGCGGCGCTTGACGGTCTCGCGCGCCAGCATCACGTTCACCGAGAAGTGCTTGCCGATGTCGCGGAGAAAGTCGACGGCGCTGAGATTGCCCGTCCAGTCCATATTGTTGGCGATGATCGCGCCGGTCGGCGATTCGTCGAAGTCGACGAAGCGTTGCAGCTGGCCGCGGATCCGGTCGGCCCACTCAGCGACGGTGTCGGTCGAGTTCATCACCCGCTCCCCCACATCGCGAGGGTCACCGATCAGGCCGGTGGCGCCGCCGGCCAGGACGATCGGGCGATGTCCGGCCTGCTGGAACCGCTTGAGCGTGAGCAGGGGAACGAGGTGACCCGCATGCAGACTCGCCGCCGTGGGGTCGAAACCCGCATACAGCGTGATCGGGCCCTTCGCCGTATCGGCCCGCAGGGCGTCCAGATCCGTGGACTGTGCGATCAGCCCACGCCAGGTCAGTTCGTCGATGATGTCGGCGCTCACGCCCTCCCATCTTTCCGCACCGGGCGCGATCGGCTGCGCTGGGTCGGCCATGTCCGGATGAGCGTGCTGTTCGCCGGCGGTCGAGCGGCGAACCCGCCGGTGCTCAGCGATCTTCGACAAGAACGCCCCGCGAGCTCGGCGTGGACGCGCGCGTATGTGTGCGAGCGTCCGGACCATGGCCGGTCGGCTCCGCTCCGGATGTACTTGACGCATGACCGAAAACACCATCATCCAGAGCGAAACCAACGGCACCGCAACGGTTTCCGAAACCGCTGAATCCGATCACCGGGCTACGGCAGCTACCGCCTCTCGCGGCCTCGACCGTACCGATGCGGGCCCTGTCGTCGTCTTGGGTGGCACCGGGAAGACCGGCCGGCGGGTCGTGGCGCGCCTGGCCGAGCGCGGGATCGAGGTACGGCCGGCCTCCCGCTCGACGGCGATCCCTTTCGACTGGACCGACCGGGCGACCTGGGACACCGCCCTGCGCGGCGCGCGATCCGTCTACCTCGCGTACCAGCCGGATCTCGCCGCGCCGGGCGCCGACCAAGCGGTCAGCGCCCTGACCGAGGCGGCGCGGCGGGCCGGGGTGCGGCGGCTTGTTCTGCTGTCCGGCCGGGGCGAGCCCGAAGCGCAGCTCTGTGAGGAGATCGCTCTGCACAGCGGCCTGGCCACGACCGTCGTGCGGTGCAGCTGGTTCGCCCAGAACTTCAGCGAGGATTTTCTGGCCGAGGAGATCGCGGCGGGCCGGGTGACACTGCCGGCCGACGCGGTCGCCGAGCCGTTCGTCGACGCCGAGGACATCGCCGATGTCGCCGTCGCCGCACTCACCGAGCAGGGGCATGCCGGTGAGGTATACGAGCTGACCGGGCCGCAGGCGCTGACCTTCGCCGAGGCCGTGGCCACGATCGCCGCCGCCACCGGTCGCGAGATCAGGTATCAGCCGGTGGGCCTGGACGAGTACGCCGCCGCGATGTCGGATATGGGATTGCCGCGCGAGGTCGTCGACTCGTTGACCTATCTGTTCGGCACCGTTCTCGACGGTCGCAATACGGCCGTCACCGACGGGGTCGAGCGTGCGCTGGGGCGGGCGCCGCGATCGTTCGCCGAGTATGCCCGCCGGACGGCGGCGGAGGGCGGCTGGCCGATTGCAGGCAGCGAACCGTCCGATGCGCCGCGCGGGTGATCGGCCGTGCCGGTGATCGTGCGCGACTTCCCGGGGTGCCGCCGCCCCACCGGTGCTGGGAACCCGGTTGCCGCGCTCGCCGCCGTGCGCGATCGTCGTGGGATGGATGCCCTCGCCGACCTGCTCGACGGCCCGCGTGCTCGCGGCGCGTTCGTGATGCGCTCGCTGCTCGACCCGCCGTGGTCGTTGCGGATCCAGGACCGGGCGCCGCTCACGGTGGTCGTGGTGACCCGCGGATATGCCTATCTCGTGCCCGACGGCGACGATCCGATCCGGCTCGACGAGGGCGCGGTCGCGATTCTGCGCGGTCCCGACCCGTACACGGTGGCCGACGAGCCCTCGACCCCGCCGCAGGCGATCGTGCACCCCGGCCAGACCACGACCACTCCTGACGGTGAATTGCTATGTGAGACATGGGATCTCGGGGTGCGCAGCTGGGGGACGAATGCGGCCGGAACGACGGCGCTGCTGACCGGAACCTACGAGGTGGCCGGCACGGTGAGCGACCGTCTGTTGCGCGCCCTGCCGCCGCGCGCCGTACTCGACGGTCACGAGGTGGACGAACGTCTGCTCGGACTGTTGGTCGACGAGTCCGGCCGCGATGTTCCCGGGCAGGCGTCGGTTCTCGATCGGCTGCTGGATCTGCTGACCATCGCGGCACTGCGCACCTGGTTCGCGCGGGCCGAGGCGCCGCAGTGGTACAGCGCCTACGCCGATCCCATTGTGGGACAGGCGTTGCGGCTGCTCGAGCACAATCCCGCCCACGATTGGACGGTCGCCGAACTGGCGGCGACCGTCGGTGCGTCCCGGGCGGCGCTGGCCCGGCGGTTCACCGAACTTGTGGGGGACCCGCCGATCGCCTACCTCACCGAATGGCGGCTGGCGCGGGCGGCGGACCTGCTGCGCGGCACCGATGCGACCATCGAATCGATCGCGCGGCAGGTCGGTTACGGGACGGCGTTCAGTCTCAGTGCCGCGTTCAAACGGCGTTACGGGGTGAGTCCGGGTATGCATCGGCGCACCGAACCGGTTGCGGCGGAAGCGGAACGTGACGCCGGTGCGGGCGGCTGACACACGCGACCCTGCCGACATGTCGATGGGCCCGTGCCGGGGATTTCCCGGAGCGGGCCCATCGGGCGGTCCCGACTTCAGTGTGCGGGGCGGCGTTCGTAGGCGATCCAGGCGAAGACGGCCACCAGGACCAGCGGGAAGATCGCGCCCGCCGGGGCGTCCATGACGAAGGCCTGGGTGGCGGCGGCGCAAACCATGGTGATCGACAGTCCGGCGGCGGCGAGGCAGGACAGGCGCGGCACCAGCAGCCCGATTCCGCCCGAAATCTCCACCAGGCCGGTGAAATAGCGGAACCAGTCGCCCCAGCCGATGTCGTGGAAGATGCGGACGGCATCGGATTGGCCGACCACCTTCGGCAGTCCCGAGGCGATGACGAAGAACAGGCCCAGCACGATCTGCAGGGTCCACAGCACGCGGTTGCGGATCGTGCCGGGACGGGTGGTGGTGACGGACGGGGCGGAGGCGGTGACGGCGGTCATGATTCGGTGTCCTTCCGGATGCTCGGTGTCTGTTCGAGCGCGCTCACCACAGAAGACGGGGCACCACGGAGGAATTCATCGGTCAGGAAAAAGCGGATCTCAAGGCGCTCAGATGTACCCGGCTCGCCGTGGCTGCTGTGTCGGCCGACCGATCGCGGATCGCGTCGAACAACACCTCGTGGGCGTGATGGTCCGCGCCTGGATCGGCCATCGGCCGCATCCGCAGCATCTCGGTCATCGCGCGGTGCACGCGCGGGACGAAGGCGTCGAACAACTGCAACAGCACCTCGTTGTGCGCCGCCGCGATCACCGTGCGGTGAAAGGCGGTATCGGCGTCGACGAGATGTTCCACCGAATCGCCGGATCCGGCGCGCACCGACAGCGCCTTACGCATGATCCGCAGGTCGGCAGGGGTGCGCCGCTGCGCCGCCAGAGCCGCGGCCTCGGCCTCGATGGCGATGCGGGCCTCGATGACGGCGGCGATGTCGGCCCGGCGCAACACCTCGTCCCAGTCCTCGGCCACCTCCAACGCGGTGACGAAAACGCCTGCCCCCTGGCGGCTTTCGAGTACACCCTGACCGGACAGTTCCCGGATCGCCTCGCGCAGCGTGGAACGTCCGACGCCCAGCTGGGCCGCGAGGGTCGTCTCGCCCGGCAGTTTGTGTCCGAGTTGCCATTCACCCGCGCGGATCCGGTCGAGCAGGAGCTGCGCGGCCTGGGCCGCGAGCGGTTGCCTCTGCACGGTCGCCATCGGCCCTCACCTCTCTACTTGTCTGAGGAGTTGTCACTCGCTATGGTAGCCGATATGGGACAGGGACTGCTTCTCCTCGGCCGCCGCGGCGGGGTCTGAACGACCGGCACCCTGCCCGCGGGTTGCTGGGCTGCGCCGGTCGACATCTCCGACGCAGAAAGCCGATACCGTGCCCGACCACACTCCCCGCTGGAATCGCCAGCGCCCCTCCGTCATGCCCTCGCATCGCTATCACGATGTGTACCACCGGGTTTCGGTGCCACTGACCGAGCGCAGCTGGCCCTCGAAACGCCTCGAATCCGCCCCGCTGTGGGTGCCGGTCGACCTGCGCGACGGCAATCAGGCCCTGGCCGAACCGATGGATCCGGAGCGCAAGCGCCGATTCTTCGAGATGCTGGTCGCGATCGGCTACAAGGAGATCGAGGTCGGCTACCCGAGCGCCTCGCAGACCGATTTCGACTTCGTCCGCCTGATCCGCGACGCCGAGCCGGCGCCCGCCGACGTCACCCTGGTCGTGTTCACCCCGGCGCGTGCCGATCTCATCGCGCGAACCCTGGAATCGGTGGAGGGGATCACCAACGACGTGGTGATCCACATGTACACCGCGACCGCGCCGCTGTGGCGCGAGGTCGTGCTGGGCCGCTCCCGGGCCGACGTGGCGAAGATGATCGTCGCGGGTGGACGCGAGATCGCGCGACTGGCCGGCGACCGGCCGAATCTGCGATTCCAGTTCTCCCCCGAGGTCTTCATGCTCACCGAACCGGATTTCGTGCTGGAGGTGTGCGATGCGATGACGGACCTGTGGGACGCCTGCCCCGAGCGCCCGGTCGTGCTGAATCTGCCGGCGACGGTGGAGGTGGCCACGCCCAATGTCTACGCCGACCAGATCGAATACATGGACCGCAATCTGAGCCGCCGCGACGGAGTGATCCTGTCGGTCCATCCGCACAACGACCGCGGCACCGGCATCGCCTGCGCGGAACTGGCGATGCTGGCCGGAGCCCAGCGCGTGGAGGGCTGCGTCTTCGGCAACGGTGAGCGCACCGGCAACGTCGACATCGCGACGCTCGCCTTGAATCTCCATGCCCAAGGCGTGGATCCGATGATCGATTTCTCCGATATCGACGGGATTCGCCGGACCGTCGAGTACTGCACGCGAATGCCCATTCCGGAGCGGCACCCCTACGTCGGCGATCTGGTCTACACCGCGTTCTCCGGGACGCACCAGGATGCGATCAAGAAGGGGTTCGCCGACCATCGCCGCCGGGCCGAGCTGGCGGGGGTGCCGGAATCCGAGATCGAGTGGCAGGTGCCGTATCTGCCGATCGATCCGGCGGATGTCGGACGCAGTTACGAGGCGGTGATCCGGGTGAATTCACAGTCCGGCAAGGGCGGTATCGCCTATCTGCTGCAGACCGGATACGGAGTGGAGCTGCCGCGACGGTTGCAGATCGACTTCGCCCGGCACGTGCAGCGCCATACCGACGACAGCGGCGCCGAGGTGAGTGCGCGGTGGTTGTGGGATCTGCTGCAGCAGGTCTACGGTCCGACCGGCGACGGTATCGACTGTGCCGCTCATGGCATCTCGATCGAGATGCTGCAATCGACCCACCACCGGCTGCCTGCAGGCGCGGGTGCGGAATACGTGGTCTACGGCGAGTTCCGGATCGGCAGTGAAACCCGATGGACGCTCGGCGTCGCAGACACTGTCGCGGCGGCCGAACTGGCGGCGACGGTCGCGGCGGCGCAGCGCGCACGGGTGCCGGCCGATGTGACGAGCTGAGCGCTCAGGCCGACCGCCCGACCTCGGGGGCGCGTGGACTGCGGCGGTAGGCCGAGACCGCCGGGGAGTCGCGCAACCACAGTCGCCACGGGCGGTCGGCGGCCAGGCTCACGCCGACCCGGGGGCCGACCCCGATCGCGGCGGAGTCGGTGATCTCCGGGCCCAACTCCACTCGGATCGGCGCCGCCGGGTCGAACAGCGCGGTGCCGTAGTCGGAGAGGGTGATTCCGAGGGCACTGCCGAAGTTTCCGGGCCCGCGTGCCAGATCGGCTTCGGTGCGGGCCGCGCGACGCCGGGAGCGCACGACCTCGTGGCCTTCGATCACCTCACCGGCCCGCAGCAGCACGGCACTGGCGACTCCGTCGGGGCCGCTGGTGACGTTCACGCAGGTGTGCATGCCGTAACTGAAGTAGACGTAGAGCATGCCGGGTGGGCCGAACATGACGGCATTGCGCGGGGTGCGGCCGCGGCCGGAGTGGGCCGCCGGGTCGTGCCAGGGTCCGGCCGGGTCACCGCCGTACGCCTCGACCTCCACGATGCGTACGGCGACCGGGCCGGACCGCATCGTCGCGCCCAGCAGGCGGCGGGCGGCGGCCAGCGGTTCCACGGCGAGTTCCTCGGCAGACACGGGTTCTCATTCTTACTCGAGCACCCGTGGTGACCGGCGCCACGCCCGCCGCAGACCATCCGGCTCGGTCAGAGCCAGCGTTCGACACCGCCGTGATGGGAGCAGGTGCCGCTGCGGTGGCGGCTGTAGCTGTAGGTGCCGTCGCCGCACTGTGCGGTCGCGCCGTCGGGATCCGAGCCGGGACGCGGGACGCAGGCGTGGTCGACGTTCTCGTAATCGCCTGCGGGGCAGGAGACGAAGGCCGGGGCGGCGGTCGCGGTAGTGGTGGCGGCGGGGGCCAGGACGGCGGCGAAGCCGACACCGGCGGCGAGCAGCCAGCCGGTCAGGGTGGTTCGACGGGCGGGAATCCTGGCGCCGGATCGACGGGTGCGGCTCGCTACGCTGTGCACTTGTGAAACTCCTACCATTCTGATCTACGCCGGAACTGTCCCGGCGGATGACAAAAATAGCGCATCCCGTAGCCGCACAGGACATTTCGGTCGAATCAGAGGTGTCGGATCTCCTGCGGCGGTCGCAGGCCGGCGAGTTTGTCGGGATTCACCTGGAAACGCAGATTCTGCACGCGGCCGTCGAGAACGTCGAAGGTGAGTGCGCCGACCGGGAATCCGCCGATCTCGCCGACCACGCCGAGTTCGCCGTTCAGCACCGCGGCCCGCATCCGGATACCGGTCAGGACGGGTTTGGCCAGCACACCGAGCAGCCAGCGGGCGACGTGGTCGGGGCCGTGCAGCGGGCGCCGGGCCGCGGTGACCTTGCCGCCGCCGTCGTTCCAGAGGGTGACGTCGGGAGCGAGCAGTTGCATCAGCGCGTTGACGTCGCCCCCGTTGGCGGCCGCCAGGAACTGCTCGGTGATCTCCTGCCGCGCAACGGGATCGGTGTCGTAGCGGGGCCGGCGCGCCTGCACGTGATTGCGGGCGCGATGCGAGATCTGCCGGACGGTCGGCTCGGGCCGATCGAGGAAACCGGCGATCTCGGCGGGTGAGAAGCCGAAGACGTCGCGCAGTACGAACACCGCACGCTCGACCGGGCCGAGCGTCTCCAGCACGACCAGCATCGCCGTGGACACCGTGTCGACGATCTCGACGCGCTCGGTGGCATCGGGTTCGCTGAGCAGCGGTTCGGGCAGCCACGGGCCGACATAGGTTTCACGCACCGCGCGGGCGCTGGTCAGCCGGTTCAGCGACAGGTTCGTCACCGTCCGCACCAGATACGCCTTCGGGTGGCGGACCCGGATCCGGTCGGCCTCGTGCCATTTCAACCAGGCGTCCTGCAGCACGTCCTCGGCGTCGGCCACACTGCCGAGCAGTTGATACGCGGTGGCGAACAGCAGCCGGCGATGCGTGTCGAACGCATCGCCGGGGTCCGCCGGCGGGTCCGCGGGCCGCGCGGTCATCGCACCGGCGTCCTCGGCATCACCGTCCATGCGCTCATCCTCTCCCGCTCGGTCGAGCACCCGCAATATCGCGCCTCAGGCCACGATGCGTCCGGCCGTGCGCGTCGCGCGTCCACCGCGTGACAGCGTGACCGAGACATTCGCGCGCCGGCTCAGCCGGAACGTCGGGACCGGGCTGCTGCTGACGAACTCCTTGTACCGCACCGCGGCGCGGCCCGTCAGATATCCGCGCCGAGGGCTGTCGTCGGCGTGGGTGAATCCGATGACGGCGTCACGGCGGCCGAGGCTGACCGGCTGGTGGAAGTAGCCGAATCGGAACGGCCGCACCCGCTTTCCGCGCAGGCGCCGGGCGATGGTGTCGGCGGCGTAGGCCGCGGTCGGCATCCCGCTCTGGCACGTGCCGTGCATGCGGCCCCACGGCTGGGTGATCGCGGCGGCGTCGCCGATCGCGTAGATATCGGGATGCGACACCGACCGCAACGTCGCGTCGGTGACGATGGCCCCCGCCGTGTCCGTGGTGATGCCGGCCTCGGCGGCCAGGGCGGGCACCCGGACTCCGGCGGTCCACAGCGTGAGCCCGGCCGGCACCATCACGCCGTTGTCGAGGCGCACCGCGTCCGGCAGCACCTTGGTCACGCGAGTTCCGCTGCGGCGCACGATGTTCAGGCGATCCATGGCACGCTCGACATAGGCCCGCGGGCGCTCTCCCAGCATGGCGGCGGGTTCTCCGGTGCTGATCAGGGTGACGGTGAGGCCGGGATGGGATTCGGCGATTTCGGTGGCGGCTTCGACGCCGGTGAGACCGCCACCGCAGACCGCGACCGCTCCCCCGCTCGCCTCGAGTTCGGCGAGGCGCTGCGACATCCGATGTGCCGCGCGCGGATCGTCGAGGGTCCGGGCATGCTCGGCCACCCCCGGCACGGTGGTGGTGTCGGCTCGGCTGCCGAGGGCGTAGACCAGGGTGTCGTAGCCGAGTTCGGCGCCGTCGTCGCAGATCACGCGGTGCGCGGCCGGGTCGATCGCGGTCGCGGCGGCGCGATGGAAGGTCACGCCGGTGCCGGCCAGTAGTTCCGGAATGCGGTGGTCGGCGAGCTCGGTGCCGGCCGCGACCTGATGCATGCGCAGCCGCTCGGTGAACCGCTCCGACGGATTGACCAGCGTGATGCGCACCGGCTGCTTACGGGTGCGGCGCGCGAGCCGGATGGCCGCCAGCATTCCGGTGTAACCGGCGCCGAGAACGACGATGTCGTGCGGACGTCCGGCGTGCGGCTCACGCGGGGTCCCGTGGTTGCTGCGCTGGGTCTCGCTCATGGTCTTGTCCTTTCGCGGCGGGTCGACTGTGCGATTCGGGTATGGGACAAGTCGGCCGCCGCATTCGTGACACCACGGACTGTGATGCCAGTCACACCCCGGGGAACAGGCCGGGCAGGCGCTCGGTTGACATGTCAGAACTTTTCGAAGACGCGAATGAGGTGACCATGGCCGTACAGGTCGAGATCTGGACCGATATCAACTGCCCGTTCTGCTATCTGGGCAAGCGGCGCTTCGAGCAGGCGCTGGCCGGCTTCGAGCACCGCGACCAGGTGCGGGTCGTCCACCGGTCCTTCGAGCTGGACCCGACGCTGCCGGCTGGGCACAGCGGCCCGGTGGTCGCCCATATCGCCGAGAAGTACGGCATCAGCGAGGCCCAGGCCGCCGCCAACGAACGCGGCATCGCCGCCCAGGCGCAGGCCGTCGGGCTGCCGTACCGCACCGAGGGACGCGACTTCGGCAACAGCTTCGATATGCACCGGCTGCTGCACTTCGCACTGGATCGGGAACGGCAGGACGAGGTGCTCGACGCGCTGTACGAGGGCAATTTCGCCGACGAGCGGCCGGTGTTCGGGGATCGGGAACGATTGATCGAGCTGGCGGCGCGAGCGGGCCTGGACTCGGTCGAGGTGCGCGCCACCCTCGACGATCCGCAGGCCTACGCCGATGCGGTGCGCGCCGACGAGAACACCGCCGCGCAACTCGGCGCGCGGGGTGTGCCTTTCTTCGTCTTCGACCGCACCTACGGCGTCTCCGGCGCCCAGCCGCCCGAGGTGTTCACCCAGGCCTTGGAGCGCGCGTGGGCCGATCACGCTCCCGCGCTGCAGGTCCTCGGCGACGGTGACGCCTGCGGTCCGGACGGTTGCGCCGTCCCCGCCACGGACGACCGAGGCTGATCGCGGTCCCGTGACGCGGGGCGCGATCTATCCCGAGACGGGTTCCGCGTCGCGCAGCCCGACCCGAGCGTGCACCCAGCGCAGTGGCCGCGGCGCCCACCAGTTCCAGCGCCCCGTCAGGCGCATAAGCGACGGAACGAGCAGGCAGCGAACCACGGTGGCGTCGACGAGGACGGTGAGCGCCAGCCCCAGTCCCAGCAACTGGATGAATGCCAGGCGGGAAAAGACCAGGGCGCCCAGGACTATCGCCATCAGCGCCGCCGCGGCGGTGACGATACGACCGGTCCGGGCCACACCGAGCGCCACCGACCGGGTGTTGTCACCGCATCGCAGCCACTCCTCACGGATCCGTGAGAGCAGGAAGATCTCGTAGTCCATCGACATGCCGAATGCCAGGCAGAACATCATGATCGGGACGTTGGCCACCAGATAGCCGGTCGGCGTGAAACCGAGCACGCCGGCCAGATGCCCATCCTGGAATATCCACACCATCGCCCCGAACGCGGCGGTGAGCGACAGCACGTTCATCAGCAGCGCCTTCACCGGGAGCACCACGCTCCCGGTGAACAGGAACAGCACCGAGAACATCGCGACCACGATCCACACCGCGGCGACCGGCAGGCGGGCACCGATCGAATCGAGCGCGTCCCGGTTCTCCGCCGCGGCGCCCCCGAACAGTGGTGGCGCCGGGGCCGCGATCGCGCGCAGCCGGTCGAGCTGCCGGGCGCCGGCCACCGAATACGGGTCCAGGTCCGTGCCGACGAGGAGCACCTCTCCGGCGGTGCCACTCATCCCCGGCGGCGCCGACGCCATCCGGGCTCCGCCGACGTAGGTACCGGAGCCGGAGAGAACCGCCGAGACGTCGGGCACCCGCGACAGTTCGGCGGCGTAGGCGCCGGGGTCGCCGTGATGGCCGGGCAGGACGACGGTGACCGAATCGGTGGGATTGCGTGCGAACTCCGAACGCAGGATGTCGCCGACCGTCCTGCTGTCGGCCACCCCGGCGCGAATCGCCCGATCATCGGGAGTGCCGAACTTGATCGCGAGAAACGGCGCACCCAGCAGCAGCAGTAGCGCGGTGACCACCACCGCGACGGGCAGTGCGCGGCGCATCACGCCGGTGACCATGCGATACCAGACACCGTCCTCCAGCGGCACCGTCCGCCGCGGCGACAGCCGGAGCAGACGCCGCAGCGGCGCCCGGAGGTCGAGGGCGTTCACCCGGTCGCCGAGCAGCACCAGGCACGCCGGCAGGACGAGCACCGACGCGAGCGCGGCCACCGCGACCACGACCAGTCCGCTGTAGGCGAACGAGCGCAGGAAGAACATCGGGAAAACCAGCAACGCCGACAGCGAAAGGATCACCACCAGAGCGGAATACAGCACCGCGCGGCCGGCGGTGCAGACCGCGCGGATCACCGCCTCCTCCCGGTCCGCCCCGCGGTCGAGTTCCTCCCGGTACCGCGAGACGACGAACAGGCTGTAGTCGATGGCGAGTGCCAGACTCAACGCAGTGGTCGTATTCAGCGCGAACACCGACACCTCGGTGAACTCGGTCAGCAGCCGGAGAACGGCCAAGGTGGTGACGATCGACACCAGCCCGATGACCACCGGCAGCAACGCCGCGATCACACTCCCGAAGACCAGGATCAACACGATCGCCGATATCGGGATGGCGACGGCCTCGGCCGAGGCCAGGTCTCGCACGCTGACGGCGCTCAGGTCGCGCAGGGTCGCCGCGTAGCCGCCGGCGTGAATCGTCACCCCCGCCGGCGCCGGCAGCGCGCGGGCGATCTCGTCGGCGGCCTTCTGCTGGGCCGTGTCGTCACCGGCGATGCGGGCCACGACCAGGGCGGTCCGGCCGTCCGAACTGCGCAGTGCCGCACGCAGATCCGGCGGTGAGGTCCAATACGACTGCACCGCCGTGATGTCGGACCGTCGCTGCAACCACGCGGTCACGTCCACGCCCGCCTGCCGGGCCGAGGGGCTCTCGACGCCGCCGTCGGCGCCGACGGTCAGGACGAGATTCGGTGCCACGCCGCCGAATTCGGCGTCCACCAGTTCGCTCACCCGCGTCGACTCCGCGTCCGGCGGTGCGAAGCCACCGGCCTCGAGCCGGTCGACGACCGAACTGCCGGCCGCCGCGGCGATCAGCACCACCAGCAGCGCGACGCCGAGGATCACCTTCGGGTGGAACGCGGCGACCCGCGCGACGCGCTCGAGTACGGAGGTCTTCTTCATCGTTCCTCTCCGGTGGCCGGACGCTACCGCACCCGCACGATCACATCGATTCCGTCGTCGAGGGGCAGGGTTGTCCGTAGATAGGTCTGCGAGCGTTCCGCTATGTAGCGGTGGAAGTCGTCGAGCAGGTCGGCATGTCTGGAGACATTGTCCGAGACGATGATCGATCCCAGCGTCAATTTCGGCTCCATCGCTCGAAATACGGGCAGATGCAGGGGCAGCCACCCGTCGAGCAGCAGCAGTCCGACGGGGCCGGACACGGTCGGCAACGTCTCGAGCGCATCGCCGACCAGCACGCGCACCCGATCGCCCACACCCGCCTCGGCGAGGTTGGCGGTGGCGACCGCGGCCTTGTGCGCACTCAGTTCGGTGCCGATCACCTGCGCGCCCGTGCGTTGTGCGGCGGCGGCCAGGTACAGCGTCGACATGCCGTGCGAGGTGCCGTATTCGACGATCGTGGCGGCGCCGGAGCCCACCGCCAGCTGAAACAGCAGGCGGCCCACCGAACGGGCGACCGGCAGCATCGCCGCCTCACCCGTGGCGGTCATCGCCCGCAGGGTCTCGGCATCCGGTGTCGCGCCGAGTTCGCGCAAGCGCACCGATACCGCGCCGATCACGTCGCCGTCGGCGTGGGCCGCCACTTCCAGTCGCTCGACGACACCGCGCACCCGGTCGTCGAGAAAGTCGAGACCACTGTCGGTTCCGATGTCGATCATGATTCTCCACTTCGATGTCCGTTGCTCGAAAGGACCGGGCCACTTGCCATTTCGGCACTGATCCACTCCTGCGCCTCGCGTGCGGAGATGCCGGCGTTGTGCAGCCGCTCCGCGACCACGCCGGGCGGCGCGCCCCGGCTCAGCGCCTCGCGCACCATCGGGGCGAAGCGCGCCCGTTCGACGACGGCCCGGTGGGCCGCGACGAAGTCGGCGCCGGCGCGCGCGGTCCCCGCGCTGAGGGCGTTGCCGAACTGTTCGAGTGCCAGGGCGACCAGCGCTCGCACGGCGGGATCCGTGATGGCCACCGACCCGTCGGCACCGGGTCGCAGCAGGCTCGGCGCCGAGGCGAGCACGATTTCCGGTTGGTACAGCACGGTGTTGCCCAGATACGACAGCACCCGGTTCAGGTCGGCCAGTCCGCGCGCGCCGTTGCTGCGTGACAGCGTCACCACCACGGGCACGATCACCTTCCCGCGCAGGGCGCCGCCGCCGTGCGGGCGCGACAGCCAGTCGAGGGCGTTCTTCAGCACACCCGGAACGGACTGGTTGTATTCCGGGGAGGCGACGATCACCCCGTCGGACGCGGCCACCGCGGCGCGCAACGCCCGTACGCCCGGTGGCGGCGCCGCGGTATCGATGTCCTCGTTGTACAGCGGCACCTCGCCGAGCCCGTCGAACACGTGGTAGCCGCATTCGAACGGCAGCAGGTACGGCACCGCCTCGAGGAACATCCGGTTGTAGGACTGCCGCCGCAGCGAGCCGGCGAGTCCGAGCACGCTCGTCATCGCTGCGGCTCACTCACCGTTCGGCTGGTAGCGCAACTCGCTGATCTGCTCGATGTCGTATTTCTGGCGCAGTGCCGCCACGGCGGCCGGATCCACCGCGGCGCCGGTGCGGAAGATCTCGATGAGACCTTCGAAATAGTGTTCGTGATCCGGCGGCGGCGAGGCCTGGAAGAACATCTTCGCCGGCGTGTCGGAGGCGTTGCGGAACGCGTGCGGGCATCCGGGCGGCACGAACACCACGCTGCCGGGCCCGGCCGTGATCACGGTGCGGCCCTCCTCGGAGCGCCACTGCGACCAATGTCCTTCCCACGAAACCGGTTCGAAGGCAAGGAATTCCAGCTCGCCCTCGACGAGGTAGAACAGCTCCTCGGAATGGTGATGCAGATGCGCGCCGACGTCGAAGCCCGGTGGGACCAGCACCTCGAAACTGGACGCGGCGGTGGAGTGCTCGCCGGTGACCTTGAAAACCACTTCGTGTGCGGCGCTGACGAGTCGTTTGCCCTCGCCCGGCGCTACGTAGAGTCCGTGAATCGACATCAGCTGTACCACTCTCCCAGTGAGATCTCGGCGGTGATTCCCGGACCGAACCCGGCGATGATGCCGCGTCCGATCTTCGGATTGTCGGTGTCTTCGAAGAGCCGCCGGGTCGCGTCGAGCACCACGGCGCTGGCGATATTGCCGTGCCGGGTCAGCGTCTCGCGGCTGTAGCGGAACTGGTTCGGCGCCACATCGAGGAATTTCGACAGGTCGTCGAGGATGCGTGGTCCGCCGGCATGGATGATGTAGAAGTCGAGGACCCCGGCATCCCAGCCCTCCTGTTCGGAGACCGCGCGCAGCACCGGCGCCAGCGGTTCCATCGTTCCCGGGACCCGCTTGTCCAGCTGGAAGTGGAAACCGGTCGCCCGCACCGCGTAGGAGATCCAGTCGATGGTGCCGGGAATCAGGTAGGACGCGTTGCGCCGCAACTCGATTCCGGCTCTGCCCGCGGCGGCGGCATCGGAGACCACCACGGCCGCGACGGCATCGCCGAACAGGCCGTTGGACAGCAGGGTGCCGACGGAGACGTCACTGGGCTGGTAGCACAGCGAGCAGAACTCGCACGACACCACGAGGACGTTCGCGCCGGGGTGGGCCCGGCAGTAGTCCAGTGCGCGGGCGATGGCGGCACCGCCTGCGGCACAACCGAGTTGAGCGATCGGAAGCTGTGCCGTGGAGTACCGGAAGCCGAGTTCGTTGATCATCCACGCGGTCAGCGACGGCATCATGAAGCCGGTGCACGAGACGTAGATGATGGCGTCGATATCCGCCGCGGCCTTGCCGGCGTTGGCCAGCGCCTCTTCGACGACCACCGGCACGTAGCGTTTCGCCTCCACCTCGTGCAGTTGATTGCGTTCCTCGAAACCGGGGTGCCGCAACGCACGATCCAAGGGCTGCACGATGTTGCGGGTCTCGACGCCGGTGTTGCGGATCAACCGCAACGCCAGCTCCAGGTCCGCGTGGCCCGCGTGCAGCCGGCGCGCGACGTCCAAGGTCTGTTCGAGGGTGACCACCTCGTCCGGGAAGGCCACCGCGGGTTTGTACAGGATCGCCATTCGCCGATCTCCTAACTCGTAATTCGATGAGAGCGGCGCCTAGCGGGCCGCGAAGGCGAAGGCGGCGACGACGACTGTCGTCCACCCGACCAGAAGGGTATGCAGCGGAGCGAGTTTCGAGCAGGCGCGCAGCACGGCCACTCCCTCGTCGACCGGCTTCCCGCGCACCGCCCGCGCGGTCCGGGCCATGAACCGCACCGCGAACAGGCACGCCGCCAGGTACGGCACCAACCCCCAGACCGGGCCGGCCAGGACCACGATCGACGCGGTGACGACGATCGCTCCGAGCGACAGCATCGCCACCCCGAGCCCGACCGCGCGGGTCAGTCCGAGCGTCCGGACGTAGGTCATCACCGAATACAGTTCGTCCTCGGGGAAGTCCTCGGCGTGGCTGATGACGATGATGCCGATATTGGTGAGGCTGAAGCCGCAGATCGCGGCGATCGCCGCCCACGACAGCGGCCCCTCGAACGCGCGCAGCACGAACAACCCCGGCAGGACGAAGTACACGGCGTGCAGCACCGGCAGCTGCCAGATGCCGCGGCCGTTGAGGTGCAGCGGCGGCAGCGAGTAGCCCATGCCCAGCACCGCCCACAGACCGCCGATGAGCAGCAGGTCCAGATGCCCGGTGCGGTAGGTCAGCCAGCTCTCCGCGACTCCCACGATCAGTATGGCGATCACGATCTGGCGGATCACCCGGCCGACGCCCAGGCCGTAGACGGCACGGGACAGCCTGGTCTTGTAGATCGCGTCCATCCGGCGGTCGGCGAGGCAGTTGGCCATATTGCCGATCTGAATGGAGACCACCACGACGATGGTCGCGAGCAGCATGTCCAGTGACAGCAATTCGCGCATCGTCCGAGCCATGAGAAGGGCCGGCACCAAAGGAACCGTCACCGTCAACGGTAGAAATTCGACGCGTCGAATAATGAGGCTGTAACGCAGCCAGGATTGCACCGAGAGTTTCTCGGGCGGTGCCGAGCCATCGGCGGTGAATATCTCCGTCCATTGCGCAGCGAGGCTGACTCGATTATCCGTCATTGTGCATTTCTCCCCTATAGCAAGATATTGTCAGGCGGTCGCGAGCCTCGGATATTTCGCCTGAAAACCCTGTCGGACAGGCAGTTTCGGGACGATCTACGGGAGGGGCGGCGGCGACGAGGCCGACTCGTTGCGCACGACGGTGGCGCTCGGACAAGATTGGCACAGCGCTCTCGCAAAAGTCAACGGATCCAATTGTTGACGGTTTCGAGGGAAATGTGTCACGCTGACTTCACACTGTTCATGTGTGAATTCGACTCCCCATCCGCCGATACCGGAAAGGCTGCGCAGTCGCGGCCTCGAGGTGTGGGAAAAATTCGGCATTCGATCCGGAGGGAACGGATATCAATGACCCTCGAAACAGCACTACCCACGGCCGGCGATCTGGGCCGGATCGTGCAGGACGCCCTGGACTCGGTACAGGCCGACCCCGCCCTCGTCCGGTTTCCGCGACAGCTGCTGGAATCCCTCGGCAAGGCCGGGGTACTGCGCAGCCGCTGGTCGGCGGCCGCGGCGCCCGGCACCGACGCCGGCGACGTGGTCTTCGGCGTGCGCCTGGGCGCGGAGCTGTCGAGCCGGGCGCCCGCGGGAGTCGCCATCGGCGTATCCCTGCACACCGAAACCGTGCTCTCGCTGCTCCACCGCTTCGGTCACTCGGATTACCTTGTGGCACTGCGTGAACAGGCGTTGGACGGTACCGCGGTCGGCTGCATCGCCGCCAGCGAACCCACCGGCGGCAGCGACCTCTCGGCCGTCACCTGCCTGGCGACCCCGACCGAGCACGGCTGGTCGGTCACCGGTCGCAAGAAGTTCGTATCCCTGGGCGCGGTCGCGGATTTCGCCGTCGTGCTGTGCCGGATCGCGGCCCCCGACGGCCGGCCCACCGATCGCCACGCGACGATCGTGGTGCCGATGACCGCGGCCCGGATCCTCCGCGAGCACGACAAACTGGGCACGCACGCGCTCGATACCGTGGCCGTGGAGTTCGACGGCGTCGAGGTGGATCGGCAGGCGACGCTGGGCCGGGCCGGGCTGGGCGTGCTCAATCTGAACTACGGATTGTCCTTCGAGCGGCTGGCGATCGCGGCCCAGGTCGCCGGCGGATGCGCGACGGCGATCAGCCTGGCGGTCGAACATGCCGGGCGCCGTACGCAATTCGGTAAGCGGCTGCGCGAGCACCAGTACATCGCCTTCCGGCTGGCCGAGCTGTCGGCCGAGGTCGAGGTGCTCTCGGGCGCGGTCGAGACGCTCGCCCGCGACCTCATGGCCGGCCCGCTCGACCGCGCGCTGATCAGCCGGATCGCCGCGGTCAAACTGTGCGCGGCGCGAGCCGGTGAACGCTTGATCAGCGAAGCGATGCAAGTGTTCGGCGGCCCGGGCTACCTCCCGCGGGAGACGCCGTTCGGCCAGTTCTGGAACGACATTCGCGTCGCACGCATCGGTGCGGGAACCGACGAAATGATGCTGGCGATCATCACCGACTCCCTGCACGGCAACCCCGACCTCTACGACCGGCTGGTGAGCATCTCCTCATGACCCTCGCGACATCCGACACCACACCCGCCCACCCCCTCACCGCGCCGCGCCTGCTGATCGCCGGTATGACCGGACAGGTCGGGCGGGGCCTGGCCGAGGCCCTGACCGACAACCCCGACCCGGCCGGCACGACGGCCGTCGTGCGCCGCCGTACGCGGGCCGATCTCGACCGCGCCGTCGTGCCGCAGCACCAGGTGATCGGCGACGTGGCCGAAAACCTGTGGGGCCTGGACTGTTCGGCGTTGCCCGAGGTCGACGTCGTGGTCGACCTCGCCGGCATCGTCGACTGGACGGCCGGGCAGGCGGCGCTGGACCGGATCAACTACCTCGGTGCGCTCAACGGTCTCGCGCTGGCCCGCGAGCTGAGCGATCGACTCGGCCGTGTCGTTCCGTACCTGTATGTGAGCACCGCGTACGTGGCAGGCACCGCCTCCGGCAATATCGCCGAGGATCTGCACCCCGCGCATCCGGACCGCACGCCCTACGAACTGAGCAAATGGTTCGCCGAACAGCATCTGGTCCGCCGCGCCGCCGCCGACGGCCACCCGGTGCTGATCGCCCGCATCGGCGGCGTGATCGGCAGCTCCCGCACCCGATCGACCACGCGGTGGAGTTCGCTGTATCAACTCGTCACGCCGATGTCGTCGGGCCAGTTGCCGGTCCTGCCGGTGCGGCCGGAGGCCCGCGTGGACATCCTGCCGCGCGACGTGATCGGCGAGGGCCTGGTGCGGTTGCTCGACCACGGCGCCGCCACCGATTACGCGTCGTGGCGCGGCGGGGCGATCGTCCACCTGGTCGCCGGTGAAACCGCGCCGACCCTGGCGGCACTGCTGACGGTGTTGCAGTCCAAGGACATCACCGGCCGCTACGACCCGCCGCGACTGCTCGTCACTCCCGACCGCGCGCTGCGGCTGGCGGAGAACCTGGCGTTGAAATACGCGCGCTGGAATCGGGAGATGGGCAATCGGCTGTTCGGGCTCCGGTACGTCGCCATCGACCGGATCTTCGAACGCACCCGGTTGCGGGCCCTGACCGACGGCTGGGCGCCCACCTACTCGGTGGAGGACCTCATCGACGTGGCCTTCGACCTCGCCCCGCCGGTGGCTCCCGAGCCGCTGCCCGAACTCCCGCTGGGACGATTCGCATGAAAATACTGGTCGCCGGTGCCTCCGGCTATCTGGGAAGTACCGTCTCGAGACTGCTCGACGCCGACGGCCACGAGGTCGTCGCACTGAGCCGCAGCGGCCGGACCCGCTACGGAACCGGCGTCGCGGGCGATGTGAATTCGCCCGGATTCGGCTCGACCGACGAGGCCCTCGACGCCTTGGCCGACATCGACGCGGTGGTCTGCGCATTCGGTTCGGTGGATATGGGTTCGGATCCGACGGGCGTGGTGAACCTCCACGTCAACGGCACACGAAACGTCCTCGATCTGGCCGCGTCGATCGGATCGGTCCGCCGCGTCGTGTACGTCTCGTCGATCCTCGCGCTCGGCCGCGCCACCGGTCCGATCACCAATCGCGATCTCAGTCGTGGTCAAACCTTCCGCAACTGGTACGAATACGCCAAATACCGCGGGGAGCTGATCGCGCGCCGCGAACGCCGCGTTCCGGTGACCGTGCTCCGGCTGGGCACCCTGCTCGGGCCCGCCTCCGCCGAACTGATCCCCCGCCGCGGTGGTCCGGTGTCGGTCCTTCCGCATCTGCTCAGCGGGTTACCGGTGACGCTGCACGACTGCGGCCGGTATCCGGTCTACGCGGCCGATGTCGAGGTGGCCGCGCGAGTGGTGCGAGATATCACCGTCAGCGACGAACACCGCAGTGGCTGTACCTATTTCGATCCGGAGCGGCCGACGCTGGCCGACGTGCTCGAGCGCCTGTGCCGCCCGTGGCAGGTGGTGCCGAAGATCGTCGACGCCACCGGACCCGCGTGGCCGCGCCGCCTGCTGACCCGCCGCTTCGGGCTCGAGGAGGACGTCGTCGACTACGCCCGGCCGCTGTTCGATTTCGATCCGGGCATCTTCGACACCCTCCCGACCACGGACATCGGGTCGGCGAGCGACTACATCGCCGAAACCGGAGTGGCACTGCGCAATTCGAGTCTGCCGAGCCGCAGCCTCGACGCCCTGGGAGCAGCACAATGAGCATTTCACACTGTCGGGTCGACACCTATCCCCATCCGGAGCTGCGGGTGTACTCGGCCGGAAATTTCGGGGAGATCGCACCGCAACGGCTGTCTCCGATGTCCTGGTCGCTGGTCGGCAGGCCGATGGAATGGGGCACCCGGCAGTTCGTCCGAGACATCCTCGGCCCGCAGCGCTGGGCGACCGGCTCGGACTACGTGTTCACCGGCTACTTCAATTGCCGTCCGTACCACAACCTCACGGCCTACTGCCGCATCGCCGACCAGGTGAATCTGCTGACCCCCGAGGACGTCACCGCCGCGTACTTCGAGGGCATCGATCCGCCCCGGCCCAGCTCCGGCCGCCGGCCGGGTCGCCTGCGCCGCAATGGCGCCACCGCGCGGATGCTGCGCGAGCTGGTCGAACTGCGGCCGCGCGTGATCGAGCTGGAACAGGCGGTGTTCGAATTCGAACAGGACGCCGACGCCGTCCTCGGCGACGAGTCCGTCTGGCGCCTGGGCGAACTGGCGGCCCGCGGCGACGCACTGCTGGAGCGGGCCTGGCATCTGCACATCATCAGCACATCGGGGGCGGTCGCGGCGGAGGTGTTGCAGCGCACCGTGGTCGGCCGGCTCGCACGCGGCGGCAACCTGATCACCAACTGGCTCAAGGAACCCGCCGAATTGCCGTGGGGCCGCATCGGTCAGCTGGCACCCCTCGCCGACGGGCCCGCACGCTTCGTCCAGCACCCGTTCTACGAGATCGCCGACACCGACCTGCCCTGGTCCGACTATGTGATCCCACCCATGAACCACACCCCGGCCGCCACCCGGGAGGAGTCCGATCTGTCGCCGCGGGAGGCGCTGATCGGCATGTCCGGAGCGGCGCGCGGCCGGGCCATCGACGCCTCGGTGCTGTTCCTGGGCGACGTGATGGCCTTGCGGGAGCACAGTAAATCGCTGGCGATGCGGTTGCTGCACGCACACCGGCGGTTCGTGCCCGTGATCGCCGCCCATCGGGGCGTGGCCGCCGCGGACTGGCCCTACCTCGCGATGCGCGAACTGCGCGACGCCCTCCCGGACCGCGCCGAGATAGAGCGGCGCCGCACCGCCTGTGAGGACGCCCTCGCGGTGGCGATGCCGGATTATCTGGATCTGTCGCCGGGCGCGCCCGCACACCATCAGCCGCACCGCACCCCGCATGGGGCCGCGGCGGGCGTCTGCGACGGGATCGCCATCGGGCTCGGGGACATGCCCACCGAACGGGGGGCGGTGCTGGCCTGCGAGAGCGCCGACGCCAACGTCATTCCGATCCTGCCGTTCGTCGGCGCGGTGGTGACCGCCCGCGGCAGTCAGTACTCACACATCGCGATCATCTGCCGGGAACTCGGGATCCCGGCCGTGGTGTCGCATCCGCTGGCCACTGAAATCAAAC
Organism: Nocardia sp. MDA0666; assembly: GCF_003023875.1. Lineage (NCBI taxonomy): Bacteria > Bacillati > Actinomycetota > Actinomycetes > Mycobacteriales > Nocardiaceae > Nocardia > Nocardia sp. MDA0666. The sequence goes on along the minus strand of NZ_PYHT01000013.1, from coordinate 169,469 downwards.
CGGGACAGCGGGTGTACGTGAACGGAGATACGGGAGAGGTGCGAATTGTCCACTGATAACCAGACTTTCGATCCGGTGGCCGATCCGGAGGCGGTGCTGACGGTCCTCGAAGACAAGATCGCGGTCGGCCGGCCCCGGCTGGACCTGCGGCTCACCGATTCGGTCCGCGACGACATCGACCTCGACTCGCTGTCGCTGATGGAGGCGCTGACCCGGGTCGAGGAGGAGTACGGCATCGAACTCATCGACCACGAGGACATCTACGGCGTCGAGACCGTCGGCGACCTGGTCGCGCTGATCCAGCGCACCTATCACGATCGGTACCCGAACGACCCCGCGTCCCGGGAGGCGCGGTGAGATCACTCGTCGACTGGATCACCGAACGCGACAACGACGGCACGGTCCGCTTCTACACCGGACACGAGTGGGAGAGCCTGGGCTACGACTCGATGGCCACCGAGGCCCTGAATGTGGCGGCCGCCCTGCGCGAACGCGGAATCGGGCGCGGCGACCGGGTGGCGCTGGTCCTGCCGACCTGCCCCGAATTTCCCCGATACTTCTTCGGTGTCATGGCGATCGGCGCGATACCCACCGTCGTCGCCCCGATCGGGCTGCCCGAGGGTGGCCGGGCCGGGCACCTGTCGCGGTTGCGCGCACTGGCCCCGGCGGCCGTGGTCGCCGGGCCGGAGACGCTCGCCGGCCTGACCGAGGCCGGAGCGGACCGGCCCCGCCATCTCATCGATGCCGAGGAGCCGATACCGGCGGCCGACAGGGTCGCGCTGTGCCCGGCGACCGACGACGAGACCGCGATCATCCAATTCACCTCGGGTTCCAGCAGTCTGCCGCGAGCGGTCCGGATCAGCGCACGCGCCGCCATCGCCCACGTGGAAATGCTGAAATCGGTATTCCACGACAGCACGGGGCATTCCACCCAGACCTTCGGATCCTGGCTGCCGTTGCATCACGACATGGGGCTGATCGGCACCTTCCTGTCGCCGATCCTCTACTCCCAGGACGCGTGGCTGATGCGTCCGGAGCATTTCGTCCGGCGCCCGCTGACCTGGCTCGAACTGTTCGGCCGCCACGGGGCGAACCATTCCGCCATACCGAATTTCGCGATCGAGCGCATCGTGCGGCTGGTGGGGTCCACGGCCCTGGCGGGCATGGACTTCTCCGAGTGGCGGTCGCTGATCGTGGGCTCGGATCGCATCAATTTCGCCGCGCTGCGCAGCTTCTACGAGCTGCTGGCGCCGTTCGGGCTGCCCGCCCGGACCGTCAAACCGGGATACGGGATGGCGGAGACCACGCTCGCGGTGTCGGTCTGCCCGCTGCCGGACGTGCCGACCGCGCTGGACATCGATCACCGGACCCTGTCCGATCAGGCCCAGGTCGAGGTGCTCGGGCAGCGGGACCTGCTCGATGCCGAGCCGGTGCCCGACGGCGCGACCTGCATCGTGTCGTGCGGGCGGGCCCTGCCGGGTGCGCACATCGAGGTCGTCGACTCCGATCGTGTCGTGCTGCCCGACGGCCAGGTCGGCGAGATCACCGTGGCCTCACCGGCATTGTTCAGCGGCTATCTCGACGAGGACGACACCGTCCCCGTGGTGCATTACACCGGCGATCTGGGCTTCCGCTATCAGGACGAGGTCTACGTGCTGGGCCGGATGGGCAACGCGATCAAGGTGAACGGCACGTTCATCACCGCAGAGGACGTCGAACTCGCTCTCGCCGAACGGCTTCGGGTCCATCACGACAAGATCACCGTGGTGCTGCGTGATCTCGAGATGGCGGGTAAACCCTCGAGCCTGGTGGTCTTCCAGCAGCGGGTGCCCGCCGAGGCCGTCGAGACGACGCTGTCGGTACTGCGGCGGTCGGGGCTCGACGCGGCCACCGCGGCCCTGGTCACCATGGCGCCCTTGGCGATTCCGAGGACCACGAGCGGAAAACCGCGGCGCGTCGAGCTGTGGAACGATCTGGCGACCGGAATCAGTGCGGCCCGTCACCTGTTCGTCGGCGCCGCCTCACCCCTGCTGCGCCTCACCCTGGGAGCCGGTCATGAGCCACCCGGGCATTGAGCGTTTCGAGACCCCGCAGATCTCGCGAGCCCTGTTCGGCGGCAAAGGATTCTTCCTCACCAAGTTGGCCGAGATGAATTATCCGGTACCGCCTTTCCGGATCCTGCCTGGTGAACGCCTGCGGCAGACCGGCGGCCCGCTCGACGAGATCGCGCAACTGATCCGGGAATTGCGGAGGGAAGCGGCCGCGACCATGGCGGCCGACCGCGCCACCGTGGCCTTCGCCGTGCGATCGAGCGCGCCGGTGAGTATGCCCGGCATGATGGACACCCTGCTGTGTATCGGTCTGACACCGGAGAACGTGCCGGCGCTGGCCGAGCGGCTCGGCGGGCAGGAATCCGCATGGCGCGCAGTGGCTTCCGGTGCCCGTGCGCTGTGTGTGCACGTCGCGGGTGTGCCGGAGGCGGAACTACCCACCGGAGCGCCCGAGCGGATCCATCCCGAGCTGATCGACATCTACGAACAGCGCACCGGGGCGCGATTCCCGCTCGATCCCGCGGCGCAGGTGAAGGCGGCCGTGGATGCGGTGGCCGCCTCGTGGAACAACCGCCGGGCACGGGAATACCGTGCCGCACATGGCATTTCGGAATCAGACCGGCCGTCCGTGGTCGTGCAGGCGATGGCGTACGGGACCGCGGCCACCGCCAGCGGCAGCGGTGTCGTCTTCAGCCACGATCCCCTCACCGGGATGCGCGGACTGCACGGGGAATATCTGCCCGTGGCAACGGGGGAATCCCTGGTCGGCGGCACCGCGACACCGGTGAACATCGAGGTGCTCGCCGATTCCGCGCCGGGCGCCTACGGTGAGCTCGCCGCCACGGTGGACGAACTGTTCTGCTGGTTGACGTTGATCGTCGAGGTCGAATTCGTCGTCGAATCCGGGAAGCTGTGGCTGGTGCAGGTGCGCCCGGCGGTGGCCGCCGATCGGGTCCACAACACGGTCACCGTCGACGCGTGGCGGGCGGGGCTGCTGGATCGCCCGGCCGCCCTGCGACGGCTGCGGCCGGCAGCGCTGTTCGACCAAGCGTCCCCGCATGCCGCCGCCGGTCACGCGCCGTTGCTCGCCCGCGGAATCGCCGCGTCGACCGGTGTGGCGTCGGGCCGGCTGGCCCGCGACACCGCGGCCGTGCTCGCCGCGGCCGGTGCGCCGACGGTGCTGCTGCGGCCGTCCACCGAGCCCGAGGACTTCGCGGGCATGCTGCACGCGACCGCCGTGGTGACCCAGGAAGGCGGGTCCGGTTCGCACGCGGCGGTCGTGGCGCGCGAACTCGGAAAGCCGGCGGTGGTCGGTGCCCGGTTCGTCGATCCAGAGTGGCCGGCGCGGGCCGGCGGCGAACTGGTCACGGTCTGCGGGACCACGGGCCGGATCTGGCACGGGCTGGTTCCGGCCGTCGAGGGGCACCCGCCGCCGTGGCCGTCGGATCTGATCGGGGAACCGCTGCGCACGACCGTGGTCGACTCACCCGACGACCTGCCGTCCGTGGAGACGGACGGCGCGGGCCGCGGTCTCGTCGTCACCGCCGACCCCGACCTCGCCTGCCGCGCGGCGGCCGGCTCGCCGATCGCCTTCGTCTGCGGCGCCGGTCCGGCCGAGCGGCCGTGGCTGGCGGAGCTGCCCGACATCCCGTTGCGCTACGTGGTGGTCAACTCACCCGTGCAGCGACGCTTCGTCTGCACCCTGCTGGCGATCCGAGAAACCCTGTCCCCCAGATCGGAGACGCGACGATGACCACCGCCGACGATGCGCTCGTGGTGATACCCCGGCGCACCCGAGTCCTGCACACCCTGCGGGTCGCCGGGTGGCTGGCCGCCGACCACTTCGGTGCGGACGCACCGCTGACCGACGCGACACTGTTCACACAGGTCCCGACACCGCGCGGTGACATGATCACGCTCACCCCGGCGGGAGAACACGCGGCCGAGGTGGAGCTGGGCGCCGTCTGCCGCCACCTGTCCCCTGCCGGGCGGGACCACATCGCCGCCCTGCTCGATCGGTTCGAACAGGCCGATCCGCGAATCAAGAACGCGGTGACGGCATTTCAGCGCGATCGCGGAACGGTGACCGCGCGCGCAGTGCTCGAACTGCACCGCGAGGTCGCCGAGCTGCTCACCGCGATCGGCGACGCCCTCCCGCTGTGGGACGAGTACCCGGCACGGTTCGCGACCGTGGTGGCGCTCATCGAGTCCGGCGATCTCGACAGTGTCGCCTCGCCGTTGCGGGACAGCTACCACACGGTGTGGCATCTGCTCCATCGTGATCTGCGACTGGTGGCCGACTGCCCGTAGCCGGGCCGGCTACTACGGCGAGTCGGCGGCCACCGCGTGATCGTCGCCCTGCACGACCAGCGCGACGTGCAGGCGGGAGCGGCAATCCAGCTTCTGCATGATCTGGCGGATGTGGTTGACCACGGTCCATTCCGAGAGGTTCAGCCGCTTGGCGATCATGCGGTTGGTCATTCCGGTCGCCACCAACTCGGCGATCTCGCGCTGGCGGGCGGTCAGCACATCCAGCCGGGAGTCCGCCGGTTCGAGGGTGGCCGGTGCCGACAGCGAATACGCGGCGGCATCGGCCACCGTCCAGTGGTTCACCTGCGCGGCGATCTCCCGGAACCGCTCCGGCCCCAGCATCGTCCGAAGGCGATGAACCGAGCCGGGCACATCCTCCGGATCGAGCTGCGGAATGCTGTGCCGGGCGCGCAACCGCCGCGCCGCCAGCCACAATCGTGCCGAATGCTCGTGGTGGGCGGTCCCGGCCCGGTCGTAGACCCGGGCACAGCCTTCGATCGCGATCACGGCCGACACCACTTGGTCGGCGAGGCCCTCGTCCGCGAGCACTTCGCGGTAGACCGCCAGCGATCGGTCCGGTGCCGGTCCGCCGATCTGGCTGCGCGCCAGCGCATTCAGTGCCGACAGGCGAATCGATCCGGCGCAACGCCGGATCCGTGCCGCCACCTCGTCCCAGCCCTCGGCGCGAGCCGAAAGGCCGGCCAGGGCTTCGGTGATCCACATCCAGTCGGCGAACCGTTCCGACAGCCGGCCCGCGAATCGCGACGACAGCGTCAGGCAGTGCTGTGCCGATTCCGCGTCACCCAGGGCGCACAGCGCGGCGGCGAGCGGCACTCCGGTCCGGGCGGCCCGGAATTCGTCGCCGGCCTCGCGGTAGGCCTGTCCCGCCGCGGTCAGCATGCGCATCGCCCGATGCAACCGGTCGGTGCGTAATGCCCACAGCCCCAGCAATTCCCGGCACAGCGCCGCCGACACCCCGGCGAGCGGCTCGGTGCGCGGCGCCAGCAGTCCGGACAGCACCGTCTCCAGCTCGCGCACCCGGCCGTGCTGCGACCACACCGGATCCAGCAGCGCGATCGTCTCGATCGCGCGTTCGGCCTGCCCCACCGCGATCAGCTGGTTGATCGTCGTGAGCAGGCTGTCCGGTGCCGCCCGCCGGTTCGTGCGAGGTCCGGCGACGAGCACGCGCTCGGCGAACTCCGTGCGCAACCGGGCCGCTCGCGCGGGGTCGGCCGCGTCGACCCGGCGGCAGTAGCTGCGCACCGTGGCACCCACCCGGCAACTGCCGATATCCGTTCCGGATTCGACCCGGTGGATCAGTCCGCGCTCGAACAGCACATCGAGTGCCGCGGTGGTGCGACCGCGATCCAGCACACTCACCCGGTAGGCGAGCTCGATATCGAAGGGCGTCTCGAACAGTGACAGCCGCAGCAGCAGGTCGACCACGTGCGCGTCGAGATCCCCGATCGTCCACTCGACCGCATCGTGCATGGTCCGGTGCCGGGTCGGGGCCGAGCCCAGCGCCGGGGACTGCAGATCCACACCCGCCTTGATCCGCCGCAGCGCACGCGCCGGGCCGACCCGCGCGATCTCGGCGGCGGCTAGCTCCAGCGCCAACGGGACACCGTCGAGTTCCCGCACGATCTCGTCGAGCACCAGACGATCGGCCAGGGAGTGCATCCGCCGGTAGTGGCTGTCGATACTCGCCAGCAGCAATCGCGAGGCCGGCGAGGATCCCGGATCGTAATTCAGCAGACCGGTATCGACCGCCAGCGGCCGCACCAGGACCACGTACTCCTGCGGCAGGCGCAGCGCCTCACGGCTGGTTACCACGATCCGCACCTGCGGACACCGGTCGAGCAACTGTCCTACGTGGGGTGCCAGTTCCCGGGCGACGGGATCGCAATTGTCCAGCAGGACGATTCGCGCCTCGGCGCCGATCACCGCCGCGAGCTCGGAGAACGCGGACGCCACCTGCCGCGGCTCGACCGTCACGGTACCGGGCGCGGCGTCCAGGAACCCGATCAGCCGGTCGCGAAATTCACTGTACCACAGCACTTCTCGCGCCAATCGTGACTTTCCGACGCCGGCCCGGCCGGTCAGGGTCAGCAATCGGATCGACTGTTCACCGAGGAGCCTGCGGAGGGTGTCGACGTCGTCGCCACGCCCGACGAAGGCGGGGCCGGACGGTGCGGCAGAGCCGGGTGGGGAAAGCGGGTGTTCGTGCCTCATGCGCCAATCACTTTCACACTGCGCCCCGATGGCGATCGAGAGAATCGATCAGGCCGTGCCGCGCTGCACCATTCGTCGCGCGAATCCAACTCCCCGAATGTCGACGAATACGACGTGATCCCGGATAACGATACCAACCCGAGGCCGCTCACGAGCGGTATCGAACCGGTCACGATCATCTGCCCGGACCGTGATCGACAGATCCGGTCCGCCGCGAGGCTTGCGCCGCGCCCGCACCGGGGGGCAGAATTCAACACACAATGAATTCAACGCTCGGTGAATAATCTCGCCGGTCGTACGAGCTGAGAGGTGGACCGTGGCGAACTCCGATTCGTCCCCGGCGATCACCGTCGAGCACCTGCGGGTGCGGCGCGGGGGACATGAAGTGCTGCACGATATTTCGCTGACCGTTCCGGCGGGCAGCATCACCGGTCTGCTCGGCCCCTCCGGCTGCGGTAAGACCACACTGATGCGCAGCATCGTCGGCACCCAGCTGATCCAGGCCGGCAGTGTGCGGGTACTCGGCGAGGAGGCCGGCAGCCGTGGTCTGCGGTCCCGCATCGGATACGTCACGCAGGCGCCGAGCATCTACGACGACCTCAGCGTGGTGGAGAACGTCTCCTATTTCGCGGCGCTCTACGGCCGCGACACGAAGGCGGTGCACGCGGCGATCGACCAGGTCGGCATGACCCCGCACGGCCGGCATCGGGGCAATCAACTCTCCGGCGGACAGCGGACCCGGGTGTCGCTGGCGTGTGCGCTGGTCGCCGATCCGGAACTGCTGGTCCTCGACGAGCCGACCGTGGGGCTGGATCCGGTGCTGCGGGCCGAGCTGTGGAAGCAGTTCCACGAACTCGCCGGTCAGGGCCGCACACTCGTGGTGTCGAGTCATGTCATGGACGAGGCCGAGCACTGCGACCAGCTACTGCTCATGCGCGACGGCCACCTCTTGGCTCAGCTCACCCCCGACAAACTGCGCGCCGACACCGGCGAAACCAGCTTGGAGAACGCATTTCTCGCCCTCATCACGATGGGACAGCCGCGATGACAACGACATTCGCCCCGCCGTCACGCCGGCCGCTGCGCTGCTACACCGCGACCTCGGCGCGCATCCTGCGTCAGCTGCGCGCGGACCGGCGCACCGTCGCCATGCTGCTGCTGGTGCCGACACTGCTCATGACACTGCTGTATTTCGTCTATCACGAGACGCCGACGATGCCCGGCGTGCCGTCGCTGTTCGACCGCGTCGGGATCAGCATGCTGGGCATCCTGCCCTTCATCGTGATGTTCCTGATCACCGCGATCGCCATGCAGCGCGAGCGGACCTCGGGCACGCTGGAGCGGCTGATGACGACGCCGTTGTCGAAACTGGATCTGCTGGGCGGGTACGGCACCGCGTTCTCCGTCGCCGCGGCGGCGCAGGCGGGCCTGGCGTGTCTGGTCTCCTTCTGGTTGCTGGGATTACAGGCCGCCGGCAGCGCCTGGCTCGTGCTGCTGATCGCCGTGGTCGACGCGGTGCTGGGCGTGGCGCTGGGGCTGCTGGCCAGCGCCTTCGCGCGCACCGAATTCCAGGCCGTGCAGTTCATGCCGCTGGTGGTGGGCCCACAGTTCTTCCTCTGCGGCCTGTTGGTCCCGCGCGATCAACTGCCACGCTGGCTGGAGATCATCAGCGACGTGCTGCCGCTCAGCTATGCGGTCGACGCGCTGCAGGAGGTCTCCCGGCACCCGGGCGCGACCGCCGCGATGTGGCGAGATCTGGGCATCGTCGCCGCATTCGCCGCTGTCGCACTGGCTTTGGGCGCCGCCACCCTCCGCCGGCGCACGGCATGAGCGGTCGGGCGCACGACGTGAGCGATGTGACCGATCGGGTGGGCGGGCGCAGCGGGCGGCGAGCCGGCGAATCGGGTACGCGGGAGGCGATTCTGGACGCGGCGCGCACCCGCTTCGCCGAAGTCGGATTCGACAAGGCGTCGATCCGCTCGATCGCGGGCGCGGCGGGAGTCGATCCCGCACTGGTGCATCACTACTTCGGCACCAAACAGCAATTGTTCTCCGCCACACTGAATCTGCCGATCGATCCGGAGATGATCCGCGGGCCGATCCGGGCCGCCGAACTCGACCGGCTGGGCGAGACCGTGGTCCGGACCGTGGTCGGCGCGTGGGATTCCTCGGTGGGCGAGCACGCGGTCGCGGCTTTCCGGGGCATCCTCGCGGGCGGGGACGCCGCGCTCGCGCGCAGCTTCCTGCTGGAGGTCGCGCTGAAAGACGTTCGGGAGAAGGTGGATTCGCCACCGGGCACCGGCACCACGCGAGTGGTCCTCGCCGTATCGCAGATGGTCGGCCTGCTGGTCGCGCGCATGATTCTGCAGGTCGAACCCGTGGCATCGATGCCGCTGGACGAGCTGGCCGCGACAGTCGGGCCGACGATCCAGCGTTATCTGACGGGCGAATTGCCCGTCGCCGGCGGCTAGCCCGCACACCGCCGGCCGGCGGACTCAGCCCTGCGCGGTGAAGGCCTCGTGCTCGGCGTCGCCGACCGCACGGGCCTCGTCGACCAGCAGCACCGGAATACCGTTGTCGACCGGGTAGGCGCGGCGCAGGCGCGGGTTGTAGAGCACGCTGTTGCCGTCCGCGTCGCGGACCAGCGACAACGGCCCCTTGTCCTCCGGACAGGCCAGCAGGCTCAACAACGTCGGGTCCAGGGTTTGCTCCGCCATATCGGACAACCTACCCGCCCGCCTGATCCGCGGGCCGCGCCGCCCGCCGGAACGAGATGTGCCGATGCCCGAAGAAGCTGAGCACCGCCACCAGACCCATCACCACGACCGTCGCGGGAGTCTCCGGCAGGTCGAACACCCCGACCGCCAGCTGCACTCCGGCCATGTTCAATATCAGTCCGCCCGAGTTCACGGCGACGAATCGCACGAAGTCGGCGACCAGGTGACCGCGCACCCGGAAGACCAGGGTGCGATGGGCGAAGAAGGCGAACACGATGCTGATCGAGTAGGCCAGCGCCACCGCCACCGCGGGCGGCCAGCCGCCGGGCAGCACCTTCAGCCACATCACCGTCAGCACCATGCCCAGCAGCGTGTTGGCCGCGCCGACCGCGGCGAAGGCGATCTCCTGGCGGCGGATCAGTCGCAGCAGCAGACCCGGCGGCGGGGTGCCGGGCTCCCCCGCCACCCGCGCCGCGGCCGTTCCGTCCGCGCCAACGCTCACGACACCACGTCCGCGGCTTCCTGCTTTACCGGTTCGCCGGATTCGCCGGGACGCCGCCGGGAACGCAGGTACAGCCACTGCATCACCGCCAGCAGCACCAGGCCGCCGGCCGCGGCGGCGACACCGATACGCCACCCCGGCGGCTCCCAGGAGACCTCCAGCGTGGCATCGTGGGTTCCGGCCGGAATATCCACGGCGACAATCGATTTCGCGACCTCACGAATTGGCAGCTCATGCCCGTCGAGGGTGGCGCGATAGCCGGGCCAGTTCAGCCGCGCGAGGACCACACGCCCGCCGTCGGGTGAGCTCACACGTACCCGGCTGGTGCGGTCCGTTTCCGACAGCGAGCTCGCCCGCACGTCGTGGGCGTCGGCGATGCGGCCGTTCTGCGTGGAAACCAGGCCCTGCTCACGCTCGAGCACCCAGATGTAGCGTTCGTGGCCCGGATGGTCGACCCACTTCCAGCCCGGCGGGGCGGGCTGATTGCCCAGCTCCGGGTACATGGCCCGCTGCAGGACGACCCGGTCGAGTTTCATCAGGTCCACCGGGGCGACCCCGGTGGACGGCTCGGGGGTGAACAGCCGCCGGAACGAGTCCGGACAGACGCTGGAATCCCAGCGCATGCACAGCATCTCGCCGAACCAGTAGTGCCCGTTGGGTGTGTAACCGTTGACGTAGTTGCGATGCACGTCCTTGGCGAAGTTGCCGAACACCAGCGATCCGTAGGCGCCCTGCAGGCTCTTGTCCTGCGGCTGCAGCAGTCCCCGGTCGCCGAGCTGGATGGTGACGCCGTCGAAGGCCGGGAAGGCTGCCTCCGCCTCGGAGCGGTGCACGGGCAGATTCCAGCCCATCGGCGTCGGCTGCACCAGATACACCTGCAGGTAGGCGATCGGGAGCATGGCGACGACGGTCGCCAGCGCGGCCGCCCCGCTTCCGCGCTTCGCCCACAACCACACCACGCCGGCACCGACCGCAGCGACCCCGAGCGCGGAGAGTACATGCCACCAGATGTGGTGCGGGTCGGCGGAAAACGTTCGCACCCAGAGCAATCCGATCAGCACCGCCGCCGCCACCGCGCGCGAGCGCCAGTCGCGCACCGTGCCGAACCGGCCCAGCAGCACGCAGACCAGGATCAGCAGGCCGACCGCCACCATCGGCAGCACTCGCGCGGGCCAGCGCAGCGGGCCGACCGTCCCCGGCCCCGCCGTCCACATCAGGAACATGATCGCGAACAGCGCCACCGAGATCAGTTCCCGCCACACCTGGCGCGCGCGATTCCAGTCGACGAATGCCAGCGCCGGAATCAGGAACCACGCGATATAGGTGACCGGCAGCGGCTGCACATACCCCCACCACGAGGTGAACGCCGGCATCGCCGACGGCAAGCTGGCGTTCAGCGATTCCGACCACGGCACCGTCAGGAACCGGTCGTTGTTGATCTGGGAGTTGCCCCGCCAGCTCACCGTCGCGGACAGCATGCTCGGCAGATACGTCATCAAACCGGCCATACCGGCCGCGGCGGCGACCACCGCCACGCGCAGCACCGGCCGCCAGGCGCGTTGGACGACGAACTCTCCCACCGCGACGGCCACCAGCATCAGCGCCGCCTCGACGGCCGGAAAGACGTATTCGACCGAAATCGCCAGATACAGGAAGACGAACAACGGAATCGGCCCGTAACCGCGGGTGCCGCCGTAGCGCGACCGGTCACCGGCCGGGCCGCGGGCATAACGCACGGCACTGGCCCAGGCGTGCAGCATCCAGGCTGTGCCGGTCAACGCGGTGACCCAGCTGGCCTCGTCGAAGAACAGGAACCAGCCCGAGAGCGGAAATGCGATGCCCGCCACGGCAGCCCACGACGCGCGACTGCCGTAGACCAGGCAGACCCGGTACACGCCGAGTGCGGCGATGATCGAGAAGATCAGCTTGACGACCGTGGCCAGCAGCGCGAGGTTGTCCACCGAGGGTGCGATCAGATCGATCAGCAGCTGCGGCGGATTGAACAGGCCCGCCTCTTCCATCGTGTAGTTCCCGGTCATCCACTGTTCGGGCACCATCAGCGGCAGATGGCCCTCGCGCAGATGCCGGCCGAGCATCACCCACAGCGGGGTGTACTGGGATTCGGTGTCGTCGGTGTAGAAGTGCCGCGCGTTGGCGAGCAGCACCGCGATATAACCGGCAATTACCCCGAGTGCGGTGATCGCTCCCCATCGGAACACGATCCGCCGCGGATGCCCCGCGCCACTCTCCTCGGGCCGGGGAGCGGCAGGCCGCCCATCATCGACGGCGACATCGCGCCGATCCTCCCCGGGCTCCGCGAGCGCCGTCGTCGACACTGCACTTTCCACCACGATTGACAGACCCTACCCGCCCGCGTGCTCGCGGGCACCGCACCCGCAATCGCCGCCCGCTCGCGGAGCCGAAGCCGGTGACCAGCAGCGTGTTAGAGTTCACCCCGATTCGGGCTCTGGATACAGCCGAGGAGTTCCGGTGCGCACCGTCATCGAAAGTCGAACCAGCTGATGCCGATTCCGTCCGCAACCGCACAATCCCCTGCCGCCGGGCAGGCTCCGACACCGGATGTTCACCTCCCGGTCACCGGCGGCGGCGAGCGGGTGCATGCGGTCTCGGTGGTGATCCCCGTGTATCGCGGGGAGCAGACCATCGCCGGACTGGTCGCCGAACTGCACGAATTGTCGCAGTCCTCGGTGACGCCGGAGGGCAACCGTTTCGCGGTCGAGGAGATCGTGCTGGTCCACGACCACGGCCCCGACCGTTCCGACGTCGTGCTGCAGCGGCTGGCCGCCGAATTGCCGCAGGTGCGGGTCATCTGGCTGAGTCGCAACTTCGGTCAGGACGCGGCCACCATCGCCGGGATGGCCGCCGCGCGCGGCGAGTGGATCGTCACGATGGACGAGGACGGACAGCACGATCCGGGATTCATCGGCGCCTTCCTCGACACCGCGCTCGCCCAGCGCGCGGATCTGGTCTATTCGAAGCCGACCAACACCCGCCCGCACGGCTTACTGCGCAACCTCACCTCGCGCGGCGCCAAGGTGGTGCTGGCGACGGTCTTCGCCTTCCCCGATTCCACCCGCTTCGAAAGTTACCGGCTGATCCGCGGCGACATCGGCCGCCAGCTGGCCGAGGTCGCCTCCAACGGGGTGTATCTGGACGTGGCGCTGACCTGGGTGGTGGACAACACCGCGCAGGCGCCGGTGGTGCTGCGCGCGGAGGGCCGCGAAGAGTCCGGTTACAACTACCGCCGGCTGTTCTCGCTGTTCTGGAAGATGGTGCTGTGCAGCGGAACTCGCGGCCTGCGCCTGGTGAGCATGCTGGGCGTGACCCTGGCCGCCGGTGGTGCCGTGATGGCCGCGGTGGTTATCTGGAACGCCCTGTTCGGCAGCGGTCACGATCCCGAGGGCTGGGCCTCGATCATCGTGGTGCTGCTGCTGGTCTCGGGTGCGATCCTGTTCTCACTCGGCCTGATCGCGGAGTATCTGGGTGTGGCGTTGCATGTGCTGGTGGGCAAACCGCTGTATCTGACGGTAGATTCCCCGACACCGCGTCCGCACGCCGAGGCGCGGGTTCCGACCACGGCCGCAGCAATCGGGGGACACGATCCGGGTGAGCACTGACCGCATCCTCTTCAGCCGTCCCTACCGCGCCCAGGCCGAGCTGACGAATCTGGCCGCCGTCCTGGCCTCCGACCATAGCCACGGCGACGGGCCGTTCACCGCGGCGGCGACGGCGAAATTGCGCGCCATCACCGGCGCTCCGCACGCCCTGCTGACCACCTCGTGCACCCACGCGCTGGAGATGGCCGGGCTGCTGCTCGAACTGGGTCCCGACGACGAGGTGATCGTCCCCAGTTTCGCCTTCACCTCCACCGCCACCGCGGTCGCGATGCGCGGGGCCACCTGCGTCTTCGCCGATATCGACGAGCGCGGCAACCTCGATCCGGAGTCGGTGGCCGCGGCGGTCACCGAACGCACCAAGGCGATCGTGGTCATCCACTACGGCGGCGTCGGCGCCGATATGGACCGGCTGCTCGAGATCTCCGAGGCGCACGGCCTGGCCATCGTCGAGGACACCGCGCACGGCCTCGGCGGCCGGTGGCGCGGGCGGCCGCTGGGCACGATCGGCACCGTGGGCGCACTCAGCTTCCACGACACCAAGAACGTGCACTGCGGTGAGGGCGGGGCCATCCTGCTCACCGACGAGATCCTCATGGGACGCGCCGAGATCATCCGCGAGAAGGGCACCGACCGGGCCCGGTTCCTGCGCGGGGCGGTCGACAAGTACTCCTGGCAGGACATCGGATCGAGTTATCTTCCCAGCGAGTTGAATGCCGCGGTGCTCGATGCGCAGCTGGCCGAATTCGACCGGATCCAGGTCGGGCGCCTGCGGGTGTGGAACGCCTACGCCGCCGCGCTGCCGGAGTGGGCCGCGCGTAACGACGTGCGGCTGATGCAGGTCCCGGACGATCGCGAGCACACCGCGCATCTGTACTACCTGCGCACCCCGACCGAGGACGCCCGCGACGCGTTGATCGGTTACCTTCGCGAACAAGGCATTTCGGCCCCGTTCCACTACGTGCCGCTGCACTCCAGCCCGGCCGGGCAGAAACTCGGCCGCACCACGGTTCCCTGCCCGCGCACCGACGACTTCTCGGCGACCCTGCTGCGGCTGCCGCTGTGGCCGGATCTGAGCGATCAGCAGGTCACGCGCGTGATCGAGACGGTCACCGCGTTCACCGTGTGAGCGGGCGCGGGGACCACTCGCGAAAACGGCACCGGACCGGCCGAACCGGGCGCTGCGTACGCCGGTTCCGCCGCAACCTCCTGGCCCCTACCCCAGCAGAGCGGCCGCGACCTCCGGGGTGAGCACCTCGTAGCCTTCCGATTCCCGGTTGTAGTACCAGGTGTTCTCGTTCGGTTCGAGGCGCAGCGCCGATCGCACCGCGTGGGTGGCGGGACGGAAGCTGGAACTGCGCGGGATTTCGTCGACCACCTGCACGAGGTCGGGTCGCTGGGCGGGGTCGAGGGGGCGCAGGCCCTCGGTGACGTCGGCAGGTTCGAGGTGGTGGCCCGCGCGCACGCTCACGACGGCGACCGCGAGCGTCGTGCTCGGGGTGCGGCGGCCGAACGCGACCTCCATGTCGACGGCCGTGATGTCGTTGAGCGCATCCACGATCGGCTGGGTGTAGACCGGCCCGCGCGCGGTCGCGATGACGGTGTCGCGGCGGTCCATCAGCCAGTAGTCGCCGTCGCTGTCGCGGCGGAACAGATTCTCCGTCGGCATCCAGGCATCCCCGGCGGTGAAGACTCCGCGCAGGCCGCCGCGGGAGATGTCGACGCTGTCGGCGGCCCGCCCGATCAGCAGGCCCACTTCGTTGTCGGCGGCACGGCGCGCGAAACCCCGTGCGTCGGTGACGATCTGCTCGGCGATCGGATCGTAGGAGATCAGCTCCACCTTCGCCGTGCCCGGCACCGGGCGGCCCTTGCAGCCGATCTTCACGCCCGCCACGTTGGCGAGCACTACGTCGCCCTCGATCGAGGCGTAGAACTCCAGCACCCGCGCGGGCGCGAACCGCTCGGTGGTGCGCCGCCACAGACCGGCCGGCATGCCGGAGCCGATGAACAGCCGGATCGGATGCGAATGGCCGGCGGGGAAGGTTTCCACGTCGAGGATGTCGCGCAGCATGGTCCAGGTGTAGGTGACCACGGTGACCCCGTAGCGGTGCACCTCCGCGGCGAAGCTGGGCGGATCCAGCGATCGGGCCAGCGCGATCCGGCTGCCACCGGCCACCGCGCCGCCCAAACTGACCAGCAGTCCCGACGAATGATGCAGCGGCGCAAGGCAATACACCGTATCGCGGCGGTCGAGGTCGGCTGCCGAGGCGGTGCCGAAGGCCGACAGCGCCCACCGATGGTTGGTGATGTATTTCAGGTCGAGTTTGTCGCCGGTACCGGTGACCAGGATGAACGCCAGCTCGCGCGCCACCCCCGGATCGGGGCGGAACCAGCCCGGCAGGGCCACCGCCGCCGGGTCGACCTGCTCCAGGTCGAGCACATCGGCGCCGTCCGGAATGTCGAGCGTGCGGGCATTGCCGCCGCCGAGCACCAGGACCCGGGTTCCGGCGGCGGCCGCGGCCTCCAGATTCTCCGGGTCGGCCACGATCACCGTGGTTCCGGTCGATTCGACCGCCCGCGCGGTATCGCCGCCGGGCGCCAGCAGCACCGCCACCGCCCCGATCCGCGAGAGCGCCGCGACCGAGGCCAGCGCACTCGGCCGGGTTTCCATCAGCACTCCGACGCGGGTGCCGGGGCGCACGCCGGCCGAGATCAGCCCGCGCACCACATTGTCGATGCGGGCGCCGACCGCGGCGTGGGTGTGCACCCGGTCGTCGAAGAGGAACAGCTCGCGCATCGGCGCGCTGCGCTGTTGTTCGGCGAGCAGGCGGCCCAGCGAGATCCGGGTGTGCGGCTGGATCATGCCGAGCCGGGTCAGCCGGGGCAGCGCCCGGGCGGCCTCCCCCGTCAGCTCCTTCGATCCGCGCAGCGCGTTTCCGGCCAGGCTGCCGAACGCCGCGCCGATTCCGGCGCCGGCTTCGGCCAGGGTGGCCGCGGTGTGCACGACGCGAGTGGCGGCGGTGGACTGGCGGTCGGCGGCGACGTGCTCGTGCATGGGCGCGATCTGTTCGGGCAGTTCGGCGTGCCCGCTCAGCCAGTTCACCCAGTCACGCACCAGCGGCCAGGTCTGGTTGGTGGCGGTACTGCCCGCCACGAGACCGAAATGCCCGGCCACCAGGGTGGCCTCGTAGACCTCGGCATTGGGCGCCGCGCGCACGATGCCGCGCACCGCCGCCGGCTGGCCGATGTCGTCGACCTCCCCGACGAAGGCGAGGATGGGGCATTTCACCTCGGCCAGCGAGATCGGCTGATCACGAATGACGAAGCCGCCGGACATCATCCGGTTGTGCGCGACGAACTGCTTGAGCAGATCGGCGGCCGCCGGTCCGGAATAGCCCACCCAGCCGTCGTGTTCGAGGAAGCGGCGCTGACGTTCCTTGGGCAGCAACGCCTCTCGGTCGTGCAGCTGGCGCAGGAAGTCGATCCGGGCCTTCGCCGTCTTCACCGGATCGAGCAACTGGAAGCCGACGCGCACCATGGCATCGGTGATCGGCAGCCGGGTCAGGACGTGGTCGGCGACGAAATCGGCGACCTCCGACACCAGCCCGTAGGGCAGCCCGAACGGCAGGCCCGCCACGATGTCGACCGGGCTGCCGAAGGTGACGATGCTCTGCACGCCCTTGCCGTAGCGGAACGCGGTGGCCTGGTAGGCGAACATGCCGCCCTGCGAGTACCCCATCAGGTGCACGCCGCGGCCGGTCAGTTCGTTGACGGTGTCGATCGCGCTGGACAGGGCGAGGACATGGTCGGCCAGATCGCGCTGCCAGCCACCTTCCTCGGTGGCCGGAGAGCCGAAATCAATTACCCAGCAATCGATTCCGGCGCGATGCAGGATGCCGACGGCGCCGCCCTCGGCGTTGACGTCGTAGATGTCGGCATTGACCATCAGTGGCGGCACCAGCAGCGCGACGGGCCGGTCCGCGGCCGGATCGTCGGGGAAGTAGTGGCGCAGCCGGTACATCCGCTTGCGCTCGGTGACCTCGAAGGGCGAGGACTCCACATCGTGGGCGAGGCCGCCGAAACGGATGACCTCGAGACCGTTCTGCGCGGTCGCCATCAACCGCCGCGCCGGCCCCGTCAGGGTTCTCGTATCGAATTTCACAACCACTCCCAGCCCTTGTGCCCTGCGCTCACACCTTCACGCCCCCTGCGTGCGGGTCGAGCCTGCCACATCGACAGCCTACTGCGGGCCTGGTGTGATCGGTCCCATCCGCGATCACAGGTTGCGCACGGACGGGGTGCGGGTACGGCCGGTGGCACAGAGTTTCGGCGAAAATGTTCGCGCGGCAGCGACTTTGCCCCTACGATGGATCGCGGAACGCCGTTGTAGCGCATGACTATTCGATCAGATGTCTAGTTCGCCAGGCTAGTCCCGACTCCAGTTCTCGTAGGTGGCAGAAACCGGTTGCGATCGGTTTCGTGTCCGCGTGTTCGCGTGCCGAAGCACGTTTTCGGCGCTGTCCGCATCCATCGCCAACCCCGAGGTGAGGACCGCAGATGACCCTCGAACTTCCCGCCCAGACCGATAACCACGACCGCAAATCCCTGTCCACCGCCGCCGCCCATCAACTGGCCCACACCACCAAATCCGAACCCCAGATGCAGGGCATATCCTCGCGCTGGCTGACCCGCATGCTGCCGTGGACCCAGGTCGAGGGCGGTATCTACCGGGTCAACCGCCGCCTCACCCACACCGTGGGCAACGGCGAGGTGGAATTCGTCATCGACGGATCGCACGCCCATGTCATCCCGCTGGAACTGCAGGAATTGCCGGCGTTGCGCGACCTCGACGACGAGGAGATCCTCGCGGCGATGGCCGGGCAATTCATTCAGCGCGACCTCGAGCCCGGGACGGTGCTCGCCGAATTCGGCAATCCGGTCGATCAGCTGATGTTGATCGTGCACGGCAAACTCAGCAAGATCGGCACCGGCGAATACGGCGAATCAACCAAACTCGGCATGCTCGGCGACGGCGACTACTTCGGCGACGCCCTGCTCACCGACCGTGACGCGATCTGGCCCGTGACGGTGAAGACGGTCACGCCGGTCACGCTGCTCACGTTGCCGCGCACGGCATTCGACCGCCTGGTGGACCAGGCGCCGCTCCTCGGCGAACACCTGTCCCGGGTGTCGCAGTCACCGGTGCGACCGCAGAACAAATACGGTGAGGCGAATATCGAGATCACCTCCGGGCATATCGGCGAACCGCTGCTCGACGGCACCTTCGTCGATTACGACAGTTCGCCGCGCGAATACGAACTCAGCGCCGCGCAGAGCGTGCTGCGCGTGCACACCCGGGTGGCCGATCTGTTCAACGATCCGCACAATCAGATAGAACAGCAATTGCGGTTGACCATCGAGGCACTGCACGAGCGCCGCGAATACGATCTGGTCAACAGCCCCGATTTCGGACTGCTGAACAATTGCGATCTGAAACAGCGCATCTACACCGAATCGGGCCCGCCGACGCCGGACGATCTCGACGAACTGCTGAGCATGCGCCGTAGTACCAAGTTCTTTCTCGCCCATCCGAAGGCGATCGCGGCCTTCGGCCGGGAATGCAACAAACTCGGCCTGTACCCGGACCCGGTGGACATCGAGGGCCGCCGGGTCCCCGCGTGGCGGGGTGTACCGATACTGCCGTGCGGAAAGATACCGGTCAGCGAGAAGCAGACCACGTCCATTCTGGCGATGCGAGTCGGGGAAAAGGACCAGGGGGTGATCGGATTGCATCAGACCGGAATTCCGGACGAATACGAACCCAGCCTGAACGTGCGATTCAAGGGAATCGACGATCAATCGATCATCTCGTATCTGGTCAGTTGCTATTACTCGGCGGCGGTGCTCGTTCCGGACGCACTGGGCATTCTCGACAATGTGGCCGTCGCCCGGCAGAGCGATTGACGGGGTGAGCGCAGATGTCGGTACTCTCCCGTGCCGCGGCGCCACCGGCCGGTGACGATCTCGCCGCAATGATCGCGGCCCTGCTCGGCAGTGTCGATCACGCTCCCCCGGCCCGAATGGCGATACCGGGCTCCGCGCCGACGTCTCCGCCGGGCGGCGCGACGGTGCAGACGATGGTCACCGGTGCGGTACCGGCCGGCCTGCTCGGACCCACGGGCCTGGGCACCTCGGGGCTTCGACTACCTCGCCCGAACGCGAATTCCGCAGCGCCCGGGGCACGGTCACCGAGCGCCGGGCCGGCCGCATCCGGCGCCGGCGGATCGGACGAGGAACTGCCCGCCCGAACGGATATCCCGCCGTTGTACTGCCCGCCACCCCTACGTGACGATCCCGCGCTGGGGTCGGCCGTCGATGCGGGAATCCTGCAGTGGGCCACCGATATCGGGCTCTACGAGGGCCGGCTGGACGAGCTCGCGAAGGCCGGATTCGGCCGCCTAATCATGCTCGCCCACCCCGACTGCGACGACGCCGATCGACTGCTCGCGGCGGCCAAGGCCGCCGTCTCGGAGTGGTCGGTGGACGACTACTACTGCGAGGAGGACGCCGACGACCACGCCCCCGACGGAACCCCGTCCGACGCCGCCGCCGAACTGGGACCGCGGCTCGAATTGGCCATGGCCGCAATAGATCCCGTCCAGCTTCCCGTGGCATACCAGGCACAACTGGAGCGAGCGCTGCGGGCCGATCCCATCCTGCGGGCCTTCCGCACCTCGTTCGACCATCTGGCGCGGTACTCCAGCGACGCGCAGCTCGCCCGATTGCGCACCGAGATCGGCGGCTGGTTCATCGCGCTGGGCGCCGAGGCGGGGTGGCGCGCGGCGGGCCGGATGCCACCGGTGTGGGAATACCTCACCAACCGGCAACCGCACAGTTTCCTGCCGTGTATGGCGCCGATCGATGTGCTCGGCGGCTACGAACTCGACGCGGCCGGCTACTGCGATCCCCGCATGCGGCGCGCGGTCACCACGGCCGCCCTTGCCGCCCAGATGGTCAACGACCTGTATTCGATGGCTCGCGAAGACCTGTCCGGCGGAAGGGAATTCAATCTGCCGACGGTGCTGGCCGCCGAGGAGGGCTGCACGCGCCGCGAGGCCGTGCAGCGCACCGCCGCGATCCACGACGAACTGGTCCATCGATTCGAAGCCGAGGCGACGGCACTGGCGGCGACCGGTTCGCCGCAGCAACGCCGCTTCCTCGCCGGACTGTGGGCATGGCTGGGCGGTAATCGCGCCTGGCACGCCGACAGCCGCCGCTACCGCGACGCCTGAGTTCGATTCGGGTTCCACCGGCAGTACCCACCGATCGAGAGGATGATCTGCGATGACCGTGCTCCAGCCCGCAACCGACGGTGTTCTGCACACGAGTTACCAGCGGGCCGTCGCCGCCTACTGGAACGACAATCCCAACGACGATCGCGTCAATACCGAACTCGGCGCGGTCGACGGGCTGTACCACCATCATTACGGCATCGGTGAGCCCGACTGGTCGGTGCTGGAGGGACCGGAGCAGACGCGCGGCGAACGCATCGTCGCCGAATTGCACCGGCTCGAAACCGCCCAGGCCGATCTGCTGCTCGACTACCTCGGCGACATCGGGCCCGGTGACCGGCTGCTGGATGCCGGCTCCGGCCGCGGCGGCACCAGCTTCATGGCCCACGAGCGTTTCGGCTGCCGGGTCGACGGGGTGACCATCTCCGAATATCAGGTCGGCTTCGCCAACGATCAGGCCCGCGAGCGGGGCGTCGACGATCAGGTGCGGTTCCACTACCGCAATATGCTCGACACCGGATTCGAGGCCGGTTCGATGCGCGGCATGTGGACCAACGAAACCGATATGTACGTCGACCTGCCGGATCTGTTCGCCGAAGTCGCCCGGTTGCTGGAACCGGGCGGGCGCTACGTCTGCGTCACCGGCTGCTCCAACGACGTCACCGGCGGCCGGTCGGCCGCCGTGAGCTGGATCGACGCCCACTACGGGTGCATGATCCATCCGCGCGGCGAGTATTTCCGGGCGATGACGGCCAATGGCCTCGTCCCGATCGCGGTCACCGACCTGACCTCCGCGACCATCCCGTACTGGGAACTTCGTTCCCGGTGTGAGCTGGCGACCGGGGTGGAGGAACCGTTCCTCACGTCCTATCGCGAGGGCAGTTTCCAGTACCTGGTCATAGCCGCCGATAAGGTAGGGCGGTGACCGGCACCCACACCACCTCCACCGACAGCACGGTCGACCGCGAGTCCCTGCCCGTCGAACTGGTCGACGAGCAGGGCCGCGCGACCGGAATCTGCCCGGTGTCCGACGCCCATACCGCGCCCGGACGGCTGCATCGCGCATTCTCGGTGCTGCTGTTCGGGCCGGACGGGCGGGTGCTGCTGCAGCAGCGGGCCGCGGTCAAGACCCGGTTCCCGCTGCGCTGGTCCAACACCTGTTGCGGACACCCGGGGCCGGGCCAGTCCCTCGCAGAGGCCGCCGCTGTCCGGCTGGGCGAGGAACTGCGGATCGGCGCGCAACTGCGTGAGGTCGGGGTCTATCGCTACCGGGCCGACGATCCCGCGACCGGGCGGGTCGAGGACGAATGGGATCACGTCCTGATCGGTGAGTTCACCGGCGTGCCCGACCATCCCGACCCGGCCGAAGTAGCCGCGCTGCGCTGGGCGGATCCCGAGCAGCTGGACGTCGATATCGCTTCCGCCCCAGCGGATTTCACGCCGTGGCTGCACGGTGTGCTGGCCACGGCGCGCGCCGGGCACTGAGCCGGCTCACAGATCCAGCAACCAGTCGTTGGGGGCGAACAGTTCGAAGTGGACCTGCTCGTCGGCCACACCGGCGGCCTTCAGCTGCGCCCGTGCCGCCTGTAGGAAGCCGGTGCCGCCGCACAGGTAGATCTCGGCGGCCGCGGGCAGCTCGATGCCGGTCAGCGACAGCAGGCCCGTATGCGCGCCGGCGCTGGGCTCCTCGTACCAGACGTGCAGTTCGGCGTCGGGCAGACCGGCGACCAGATCGGCCTGGGTGCCGCGCAGCGGGTGCGTGGACTCGGCCCGGTCCGCGTGCAACGCCAGCACCCGGCGTGGCGATCCGGTGGCCGCGAGATATTCCAGGATTCCGACCATCGGGGTGACGCCGATGCCGGCCGAGATGAGCACCAGCGGTGTCCGGGCGGCGGTGTCGATGGTCAGATCGCCGAACGGCAGCGTGATCTGCAGCCGGTCGCCCACCTCGACGTCGGTGTGCAACCACGACGACACCTCCCCCTCGGGCCGGTCACCGACGGCGGTGACACGACGCACCGCGAAGGCCAGCCGACCGGCACCGGGCGCGTTGACGAGGCTGTACTGGCGCAGCTGGCGGGCGCCGTCGGGCAGGTCGGCGCCGACCGAAACATATTGTCCGGGAACGAATTCGGGAAGCGGGGCGGCCGCGTCGACGGATTCCACGACGAAGGTGACGGTGTCGGCCGGATCCTCGATGCGCTGCACCACCCGGACCTCGCGGAAGACCGCGCCCGGTTCGACACCCGCGCCGGAGTACAGCTCGTTCTCGAATCCCATCAGGGTGTCGGCCATCAGCCAGTAGACCCGGTCCCAGGCGGCCGCCACCTCGGCGGTGACGGCCTCACCCAGCACGTGCACGATCGCCGCGAACAGATGCTCGTGCACGACCGGATACTGGTCGGGCACCACCCCGAGCGAGGCGTGCTTGTGGCCGATGCGGGCCAGCAGTTGGCGCGGATGCGGCAGGTTCGGATCGACGAGGTGGGTGGCGAATGTGGCGATCGAGGCGGCCAGCGCGCGCTGCTGCTCCCCCTGGGCCTGATTGCCGCGATTGAACACGTTGCGCAGCAGATCGGGGTGTGCGGCGAAGAGGCGGCGGTAGAACTCGGCGGTGATGTCGTCGATCCGCGCTCCGATCACCGGCAGGGTCGCCCGCACGATCTCGGCGTGGTGTGGTTCCAGTTCGGCGATGGTGTCCAGGGCCGATGTCGACGCGGTCGTCATGGTGAAACTCCTCTTCGAGCAGCAATTCCGGTGAATCACCGGACGAATTCCACGGTAACCATTTCCGGTGTTTCGAATCCAATTCCGAGGCCGTGTGTTCAATTACGCCTTTGGTTGCGGATTATGTTGTCCGCACCACATTTTCGTCCCGATACAGCGAAATGCGCTGTTACGCCGAGGAGGTTGGCGCACAGCGCAATACGAAGAGGTGCGAATCAGGAGACGGCGGGGACATCGGCCGCGAAACCGCCGAACGGCAATGCCGGCGACGCCGACAGATGCAGTAATTGCTGCGTCCGCCGATCGACCAGATCGCTGAGGGTATAGCGGTCGAGTTCGCGATAGAACGACTCCTGCGCCTCGGCCAGTATTCGCCGCAGGCGACACGCCCCGGCGATCGGACAGGGATGGTCGCCCACGCAGTCGACCACCTCGGCCGCGCCTTCGAGGCCGCGCACGATCTGCCCGACGGTGGCGGTGCGACCGGCGTCGGTGAGGAAGATGCCGCCGGCGCGACCCCGCTGCGAGGCCACCAGCCCCAGTTCGGAGAGTTTGGTGACGGCCTTGGCGACGTAGTGTTCGGAGGCGTTGACCTGCCGGGCGATCAGCTTCGCGGTCACGCGCTCCTCGGCGCCGCTGCTCACCGCGAGCCGCATCATCGCCCGCAGCCCCAGATCGGTGAATCGCGACAACTGCATTCCCCCAGGCTACTTAATTCCGCCTTTCGAAAGCGTATTCAGCGGTGTGGGGTCAATTACCCCGCCTCGTGCCGATTTTGCGGGCCGGCTCACACCCGCCCCCGCGCGCCCGGCTACCCGGATTCGCGGCGACCGTCTGGCAGCATGTCCGCATGGAGCTGATCGGATTCGATCGCATCAGCGCGGCGCAGAAGATGCTGGCGCCCGTCATCCGCCGCACGCCCGTCATCGCCTCGCGGGTCCTGTCCGAGCGCACCGGCGCCGATGTGCGGCTCAAATGCGAGAACCTGCAGCGGACGGGGTCGTTCAAACCGCGCGGCGCGTACTTCCGCATCGCCAATCTCGCCCCGGAGGAACGCACCCACGGTGTGGTGGCCGCGAGCGCCGGCAATCATGCGCAGGGAGTCGCTTGGGCCGCAACGACTTTGGGTATCGCCTCAACGGTGTTCATGCCGGTCGGAGCGCCGCTGCCCAAACTCGTCGCCACCCGCGCCTACGGCGCCACCGTGCATCAGGTGGGCGAGACGGTGGACGAGGCGCTGCTCGCGGCCCAAAAATTCGCCGAGCGGAGTGGGGCGACGCTGATCCATCCGTTCGACCATCCGGATATCGTCGCCGGCCAGGCCAGCGTCGGATCGGAATTGCTCGAACAGTTTCCGGACGTCGGCACCGTTCTGGTGCCGACCGGGGGTGGCGGACTGCTCGCGGGGATCGCCGCGGCCCTGCATCCGGTCGCGCCGCAGGTGCGGGTGATCGGCGTCCAGGCGGCGCTTGCGGCCGCCTGGCCCGATTCGCTGCGTTCCGGCGAACCCGTTGCCTTGCAGCGCATGTCGACGATCGCCGACGGTATCGCCGTGGGACGGCCGGGTGAGGTGCCGTTCGCCCATGTCATCGCCCACCAGCCGACGATCGTCACCGTGGGCGAGGACGCGCTCTCGGCGGCCGTGCTGCTGTGCCTGGAACGGGCGAAACTCGTCGTGGAACCGGCGGGCGCGGCGGCGGTCGCGGCCCTGCTGAGCCTTCCGGCCGACGAACTGCGCCTGCGCGGACCGGTCTGCGCGATCATCTCCGGCGGCAATGTGGACCCGATTCTGCTGACCCGCATCATCGGCCACGGACTCAGCACCGGCGGGCGCTACCTCGCCGTGCGGATCACCATTTCGGATCGCCCGGGCAGTCTGAGCCGGCTACTCGATGCCGTGGCGGGCACCGGGGCGAATGTGCTCGACGTGGTGCACGCGCGCACTCCGGCCGGTCTGGCCATCGACGAGGTGGAGGTGCAGCTGACCCTCGAGACCCGCGGCCCCGCCCATCGCGATGATGTTCTCGGCGCGCTCGAGCATGCGGAATACGCTGTGCGCGTGCAGGATTGAGCCAACCGCGTCAGTGCGCGCCGCCCAGTTCCAGCGCCAGCACCCCGGCGATCAGGAGGCCGATGCCGCCGATCTGCACGGCCGAGAGCGGCTCGTCGAGGAACAGCGCGCCGATCGTGGCGACCAGCGCCACCCCGATCGCCGACCACACCCCGTAGGCGACGCCGACCGACATCCCCCGCTTCAGGGCCTGCGACAGGAAGAGGAACGCCGCCACGTAGCCGACCACCACGACGATCGAGGGCACCAGCTTGGTGAATCCCTCGGACAGCTTCAGCGACACCGTCGCCGACACCTCGGTCACGATGGCCAATCCGAGAAAGAGGAACATCATGCGCGCACGATATCGGGCGCGGAGGTTGAAGGGCCCGCACGGCCGGGACCCACGGGCCGCTGGTTCAGCTCAGCCAGGTTCGGGCGTCGGCGGCCGTGGTGCGGACCTCGCCCAGCTGTTCGGCGACCCGGACACCGGCGGTACCACCGCGGGAGTTGCGGGAGGCGATGGAACCCTGCACCGTGAGCACCTCGCGCACCTGCGGCGTCAAGGCCGGATCCACGGCGGCGAACTCGGCATCGGTCAACTCGTCCAGGCCGACGCCACGCGCCTCGGCGGCGCGCACGCACGCACCGGCCGCCTCGTGCGCCACGCGGAACGGAACGCCTTGGCGCACCAGCCATTCCGCGATATCGGTGGCCAGGGTGTATCCGGCGGGCGCCAATTCGGCCATCCGCTCGGTGTGAAAGGTCAGGGTGGAGACCAGACCGGCGATGGCGGGCAGCAGAAGTTCCAGCTGTGCCACCGAATCGAACAGCGGCTCCTTGTCCTCCTGCAAGTCCCGGTTGTAGGCCAGCGGTTGCGCCTTGAGCGTCGCCAGCAGACCGGTGAGATTGCCGATCAGGCGACCGGCCTTCCCGCGGGTCAGCTCCGACACGTCGGGGTTCTTCTTCTGCGGCATGATCGACGACCCGGTCGACCAGGCATCGGCAAGGGTGATGTAGCCGAATTCCGGTGTGCTCCAGATGATGATCTCCTCCGCCATCCGCGACAGATCGACCGCGATCATCGCGAGGACGAAGGCGGCCTCGGCGGCGAAGTCGCGCGCGGAGGTCGCATCGATCGAATTGGCCGCGGCGGCATCGAAATCCAGATCGGCGGCGATCGCTTCGGGATCGAGGCCCAGCGAGGAACCCGCGAGTGCGCCCGAACCATACGGGGAGATCGCCGCGCGCTTGTCGAAATCGCGCAGCCGGTCCACGTCACGCAGCAGCGGGTGCGCGTGGGCGAGCAGCTGATGGGCCAGCAGCACCGGCTGGGCCGCCTGCAGATGGGTCTTGCCGGGCATCACCGCATCCGGATGCGCCGCGGCCTGCTCGACCAGGGCGTCGACGACCTCGAGCACACCGAAGGCGATGCGGCGCACCGCATCACGCAACCACATGCGGAACAGGGTGGCCACCTGATCGTTGCGCGAACGCCCCGCGCGCAACCGGCCGCCGAGTTCGGGGCCGACCCGATCGATCAGACCGCGTTCGAGCGCGCCGTGCACGTCCTCATCGGATTCGGCCGGGGTGAACGCGCCGGAGGCGACATCGGCCGCGAGCCGGTCGAGTCCGTCCAGCATGCCCGCCAGATCGGCCTCCGACAGCAGTCCGGCCTTGTGCAGCACCCGAGCGTGGGCCTTGGACGCGCGAATATCGTAGGGCGCCAGCGCCCAGTCGAAATGGGTCGATTTGCTCAGCGCCGCCATGGCGGCGGCGGGGCCGGAGGCGAAACGCCCACCCCACAGCGCGCCCTCGTTGGTGGCTTGGCTCATCGGTTCTCGTCTCCTCGTGTGGCGGTCATCAGAATGTGGTGGTCCAGTTCGGCGCGAGCGGCCTCGGGCTGCGCGCGGCCGTGGTCGGTCAGGAGGGTGACCGGATCGCCGGCCGTGACGGCCCAGCCGCGCGCGGTGAACCATTCGCGCGGGTCGGTGCGGCCCTCCCAGGGGTACCAGAGTTCTTCGAGGTTCAGCGTGATCCCGGCCTCGGCGAGCAGTCGCTTGCGGCGCTCCCGCAGCGCGCGCAGCGCGGTCGAATCCTCGCGCCGGCCGCGCCCGATGTTCAGGGCGATCCGGCTGCCGGGCGCGCTGAGCGCCGCGATATCGCCGAACAGCCGGTCCTGCGCCTCGCCGGGCAGGTAGCGCAGCAGTCCCTCCGCCAGCCAGGCGGTCGGCGCGGTGGGCTCGAAACCGTTGTCCCACAACTCCTTCGGCCAATCCTGACGCAGATCCACGGCGATCGCGCGCCGGTCGGCGGCGGGTCGCACATCGGCGAGCACGGAGTTCTTGAACTCCAGCACCTTCGGCTGGTCGATTTCGAAAACCACGGTGCCGGAGGGCCATTCGAGCCGGTAGGCGCGGGCATCGAGTCCGCTGGCGAGAATCACGACCTGCCGGATACCGGCGTCGGAGGCGGCGGCGAAGTACTCGTCGAAATAGACCGTGCGAGCGATGAGCATCGCCGCCAGCGAGCTGTAGACAGCACCCCCTGCGCTGCCGGAGCCGTCCGCACCGCCGCCGAAGTCCGCCGCGCCCTCGCTCACCGAACTGCCCGCGCCCTCGGCGGCAGAATCGGCACCGCCCGATGCCGCCGCGACCTGAGCGCGCATGATGTGGCTCCAGCCCGAACCGGCGGCCTCGACCAGACGCGCGGCATAGGGGTCGCGGAACAGCGCATCGGGGCGCCGGGTTTCGGCCGCCCGCATCGCGGCCACCCCGAGGGCGGTCGCGCCGACACTTTCGGTGATATCCCAGCTGTCGTCGTCACTGCGCACGGACATCTCCTCCGGTTCGGCCTGCCTCGCTTGGAATCCGCATCGGGACCGGCGCGAGGTTCTGCGACCGGCCCGGTCGCAGGTTACTCCGCGCCCCTGGGAAGCCACCCGGCGCCGACGACCGACACGTCCGCTCGCCGCACGGGCGACCGGCGCGGGCGACGGGCATCGCAAGGCTGGGCCCGGCCGACATGTCCGGCCGGACTCTCAGCTTCCTACTTCTTGGACAGGTCCCGACGCGCGGCGACCTTGGAGGACAGGCCGTGGATCTGGACGAAGCCCTTGGCCAGCGACTGGTCGAAGCTGTCGCCCTCGTCGTAGGTGGCCAGGTTGAAGTCGTAGAGCGACTCCTCGCTGCGGCGGCCGTTGACGACGACGTTGCCGCCGTGCAGCACCATCCGCACCTCGCCGGAGACGTGCTGCTGAGTGTCGCGCACGAAGGCGTCCAGGGCCCGCTTGAGCGGGGAGAACCACAGGCCGTCGTAGACCAGCTCGCCCCAGCGCTGCTCGACCTGGCGCTTGTAGCGGCCCAGTTCGCGCTCGACGGTGACGGCCTCGAGTTCCTGGTGCGCGGTGATCAGCGCGATCGCGCCCGGGGCCTCGTAGATCTCGCGGCTCTTGATGCCGACGAGGCGGTCCTCGACCATGTCCAGCCGGCCCACGCCCTGGCGACCGGCGCGCTTGTTGAGTTCGGTGATGGCCTCGAGCACGCTGACCGGGCGGCCGTCGATCGCGATCGGCACACCCTTGTCGAAGGTGACGATCAGTTCGTCGGGCGCCTCGAAGTTGACGGTCGGGTCGACGGTGTAGTCGTAGACGTCCTTGGTCGGCGCGTTCCACAGATCCTCGAGGAAGCCGGTCTCGACCGCGCGGCCCCACAGGTTCTGGTCGATCGAGAACGGCGACTTCTTGCTCACCGTGATCGGCAGCGCGTTCTCCTCGGCGAAGGCGATGGCCTTCTCGCGGGTCCACGCGTAGTCGCGCACGGGGGCGATGACGTTCAGATCGGGCGCGAGCGCGCCGATGCCGACCTCGAAGCGGACCTGGTCGTTGCCCTTACCGGTGCAGCCGTGGGCGACGGTGGTGGCGCCGTGATATTCGGCGGCCTCGACCAGGTGCTTGACGATCAGCGGGCGGCTGATCGCGGACACCAGCGGGTAGCGGCCCATGTAGAGGGCGTTGGCCTGCACGGTCGGCAGGCAGTACTCGTCGGCGAATTCGTCGCGGGCGTCGACCACGATGGCCTCGACCGCGCCGCAGTCCAGTGCGCGCTGGCGCACCACGTTCATGTCCTCGCCGCCCTGGCCCAGATCGATCGCGACGGCGACCACCTCGGCCCCGGTCTCCTTGCCGATCCAGCTGATGGCAACGGAGGTGTCCAACCCGCCGGAATAGGCGAGTACGACGCGATCGGCCATATCTGATGCTCCTCAGGTTCGTGCGTATGCGTAGGTGGGTGCGCGATGTCACCGGTGCGATGCGCCGCCGCTACCCGCCCTCGGACGGCTCACATCAACTGCAAATGATTATGCACGATGATGCAATCCCATTCATAACCGGGGGTGGGCATACCGCTGCCCGAGCACCCCGGCGCCCCCGCCGGCCCGGCCGACGGATCGGACAACTACGGATATTCACCCCGAAACCTCTGGGCCTCAATGAGTTTGCCGAAACCGGGTATCACCGATGTGTCACCCTGATAGCGAACAGCCTCAGGCCCCGGGAAAGGCGGACCCATGCTCTCCACGTTTGCGGGTTATTTCGGCACGATCGGATCCGATGTGCTGGCGATCGGCCAATCGGTGATCACCCTCATCTCCGATCTGATCGGCGCGGGCGGCGCGGGCACGCCGGGCGGCGGCCTCGGCGGGAGCTACCCGCCCGGACAGTATCCCCTGGCCTGAGCCACGGGACGTGAGTTGCGGGCTCGCGTTCCGAGCGTTGCGAGCCCGGCACTCATCCGAAGCCGACCCGGTCGAGCCGGAAGTCGAACAGTGCCCGGTCGCCCAGAATCTCGATCTCGGCGGCCTCGACCGCCCGGCGACCGCCGCCCGCGCCCACCGCTGCGCGCCGCCGAGGTGACGACCCAGCTGCCCGACGGTCCAGCCCGGGCAGCTCGGTACGGGAACCGCGGTGTCGGCGTGCGCGAGCGCGGCACGCAGCAACTCGGTCTGGGCCACGATCTCATCGCAATACCGCTCGAAGGTCAGCGCCATGCGCACACCCCAGGAACGGGCGCCGACATGTTCGCGGACTCGACGCGTCAGGCCTCGCCGAGAACGCCGGTGACGATCCGGCGAATCCGCTCGTAATCGGGATCGGCGAGGGTCGGTCGCCGTTCGGGCCACTCGCCCGGCGCGTCCTCGATGCCGAACAGGACCGCGGTGAAGCGCGGATGGATTGCGCGAGAGAAGATGTCGTCCACCGCGGCCGGCGCCTCGGATTCGGGTAACTGCCACTGCGCCGCGACGAATGCGGCGAGGTTGCGCCGCGTGGTCGCGAAGATGGCGTCGTAGAAGTCGGCGGCGGCGGCCGGCACCCGCTCCGCCTCGGCGATCACCAGCCGGCAGGTCCGCACCGACTGGACCCACACCACCGACCACAGGAATCCGAGGCAATATCCGGTCACCGCGTCCAGGCGGTCGTCACCGTAGTCCTGGGGAGTCCCCAGCCGGTTCAGATGCAGCCCCCGCACGAAGTCGACGACGGCGAGGAACAGCGCGTCCTTGTTCTCGAAGTGCGCGTACAGGGTTCGCTTCGAGGTTTCGGCGCGCGCGGCCAGCACATCCATCGACGTCCGCTCGAACCCGACCTCGAGGAAGACGTCCTTGGCCGTCCACAGGATGTGTTCGCGCAGTCGATCGCCACGCCTCGCCATGCGGTCTTCCCTTCCGTCAAAGTAAACGGTACGGTGTAGTTTACTTACGTCGCACTCGTTCAGGAGTAGCTCATGATCGTCGTCACCACACCTACAGGCAGTATCGGCCACCAGGTCCTCGACCTCGTCGCCGACAGCGACCAGCCGATCCGGGTGATCGCCCGCGATCCGGCGCGCCTGGCCCCGCACATCCGCGAGCGGGTCGACGTGGTGCAGGGTTCGACCACCGACCGCGAGGTCGTCGCCGCCGCGGTGAAGGGCGCCGACACCGTCTTCTGGCTGGTTCCGCCGAATCCTGCGGCGCCCAGCGTGCCCGGGCACGTCCTGGAATTCGTGACGCCGCTGTGCGAGGCGCTCGACAGCGTCGGCCGGATCGTCGCCGTATCGAGCCTGGGTCGCGCAGGCGGCCGTAAGGCGGGCCAGATTTCGGCGATCTTCGCCATGGACGCGCTGATCGAGAGCAGCGGGGTGCATTATCGGTCGCTCTGCCCACCCGGATTCATGGACAATATGCTCCGGCAGGTCGATCCGATCCGGAACCTGGGCACCTTCTTCGGCACCATCTCCGGCGATCTCCGCGCACCCACATGCGCCACCCGGGATATCGCTGCCGTCGCGGCGCGACTACTGCTCGACGAGTCCTGGACCGGACAGGACAGCGTGGAGATCCGTGGCCCGGAAGATCTGTCGCACAACGAGATGGCGCGCATCATGTCCGAGGTGCTCGGTCGCTCGATCGCCTACCAGCAGGTCCCGGCGGCCGACTACGCGGCGTCGCTGACGGCACACGGGATGAGCGCGGCCTGGGCGCAGGGACTGGTGGATATGTCGGCCGCGGTCGAGGACGGCCTCTACGACACGCCGCGCACACCGGAGTCCTACTCCCCCACCGGTTTCCGGCAGTGGTGCGAGGAGGTGCTCGCCCCTGCCGTCGCCGGCTGATCCGTCCGATTCGCGTCGCAGGTCCGGAATATCGGCGGAATCGGCGGACTGCCGCATCCGGTTCGGCCAATCCCATTGATCGCCAACATGTTCCGGTCGGCGCGGAATCCGTGCACGAGCGCTTGGTTTCGAATACCATCCGAACGACACGATCCCGCGCCGACAGGACTGTGATGACCGCATCCGACAGCAGTGCGACCTCCGATGCCGAGGCGCCCAGCAGTGCCCGCATCTACGACTACGCATTGGGCGGCAAGGACAACTACGAAGTCGACCGCCGCGCCCTCGAGCAGGTCATGGAGGGCTTTCCGACGGTACGGATCGCGGCCCGGCACAACCGGCAGTTCATGCATCGCGCGGTCGGCGTCCTCGCCGACGCCGGAGTGAAACAGTTCCTCGACATCGGCACGGGCATCCCGACCGAACCCAATCTGCATCAAGTGGCACAGGAGCGGGCGCCGGAGGCCCGTGTGGTGTACGTCGACCACGACCCGGTGGTGCTGGCTCACGCGCGCGCCCTGCTCGCGGGATCGCCCGAGGGCCGCACCACCTTCATTCGGGCCGACCTCACCGATCCCGAGGCGATCCTGTCGGCACCCGAATTGCGCGAGACCCTCGATCTGTCCAGTCCGGTGGCGTTGAGCCTGGTCGCGGTGCTGCATTTCCTGTCCGCCGAACAGAATCCGGCCGGCATACTGAAGACCCTGCTCGACAACCTCGCACCGGGCTCGTTCGTCGTCGCGTCACACATCACCGCCGATCTGGACCCGGAAGGGATGGACCGGGCGCTCGAGATGTATCGCCGCAGCGCCGTTTACGCGCAGGCTCGCACCCGTGACGAATTCGCCGCCTTCTTCGACGGCCTCGAATTGCTGGATCCGGGCGTGGTCGCGGTCAATCGCTGGCGTCCCGGCATCGAACCCCCGTCCTGGCTCGACAAGCAGGTCAACTGCTGGGGCGCGGTAGCCCGAAAGCCGTAGCGCCGCACGCTCACCCGCGCCAGTCCGGATCGCGGCCGAGGAGGGCCACGATGGCGTCCAGCGGCGGGCGGGATTCGTCCTCGGCCAGCCGGGGGCGATAGGCGCCACCCGGGCCGTTGAGCGGACTGCCGGGCGCGGTGATCGAGCGTGCGATGGGCAGGGCCGCGGTCAGTAATCGCGCCGGCACCGGGCAGGGACGGCGCAGGGCCCGGGCGAGATCCCAGCGGTGGGTGAGCATGTCCACCAGATGGACGCCGAGCACGTGTTCGATGGGCAGCGGGCCGGACCGCGGCAACACGACCACCTCGCCGGAACGCTCCATCGCGGCGATCCACCGGGCGGTGATCTGCGCGAACACCTCGGGCGGATCGTCCCCGCCGTCGACCGGGGACCCGAGCACGGAAACGTTGACCGCCTCGTGCCGCTCGTTCATATGGGCGATCAGGTCGGCGACATTCCATCCCGCGCACGGCGTCGGCGCGGTGAGATCCGCGTCGTCGAGTGTGACCACGTCGTGGCCGATCAGGGCCAGAGCCATCGCGTCCAGCCGCAGAAGTTCGCTCATGACAACACCTTTCAATTTTTAGCGAACGAGCGTTCGCCAAATGACTATAGCGAACGATCGGCCGCTATGCTGGGCTCATGTCTCCTCGCCGCTCCGCCGCGGACGCCGCCCACACCCGAGAGCGCATCATCTCGGCCGCGGTCGAACAGGCCTCGCTGATCGGCGTGGAGGGGGTGACCATCGGATCGCTCGCCGAGAGCCTGGAGATGAGCAAGGCCGGGGTCGTGGGGCCCTTCGGATCGCGTGAACAGTTGCAGCTGAGCGCATTGGAGCAGGCCGGGAAGATCTTTCGAGCGGCGGTGATCACCCCGCTGGACGGGTTACCGCCGGGCACCGAACGGATGACACGTCTGATCGACAACTGGATCGGCTATCTGGCCGAATGCCCGTTTCCGGGAGGCTGTTTCGTCACCGCGGCCTCGACCGAACTCGACGGCCGGCCCGGAGTGCTCCGCGAGCGTCTGCGCGCGTACGTCGAGAGCGCACGCGCGGCGCTGGAAACCGAAATCGTTGCGTACCAAGCGGAATCGGCGGGCCCCCATCGTCCGGCGGACGAACTGGTCACCACGGTCATCGGAATCACGATGGCGGTCAACCAGGAAGTACAACTTCTCGACGATCCCCGCGCCGCCGAACGCGGGAGGGCGGCACTTCGAGCGGCCGTGGGGCTGACACCGTGACGCACACGGACCAGGCGGGTCGATCCCCGATTCGGCCGTCTACGCCAGGTGTTCGATCTTCGCGGCCAGTTCCGCACCCGTCATGGGTTCGCGGGCGATCACCGCGATGGTGTCGTCGCCCGCGATGGTGCCGACCACTTCGGGCAGGGCCGCGCGGTCGAGCGCGCTCGCCAGGAAGTGCGCCGCGCCCGGCGGCGTGCGCAGGACCGCGAGGTTACCGCTGTGATCGGTGGAGACCAGCAGATCGCCGAGCAGTTTCGAGAGCCGGGACGTACCGCCGGTGACGCCGCGCACGGGGCTGCCGTCCTCGGGGACGACGTAGATGCCGGCGCCACCGTCGGCCGCGCGCAGCTTCACCGCGCCGAGCTCGTCCAGATCGCGCGACAGCGTGGCCTGGGTGGTTTCGATACCCTCGTCGGCGAGCAGGGCCGCCAACTCGGTCTGGCTGCGAACCGCGTGGGCGGACAACAGTTCCACGATGCGCTGCTGGCGCCCGGCGCGGGTGCGCGCGATGGCCGGGCCGGTGCGCGGACCCTCCGATCCGGCAGCCGACCCGTTCGCTCTCGCCGTGCTCACGCCGCACCGCCCGATCGTCGCTCCAGCAACCACACCAGCAGCGCCTTCTGCGCATGCAGCCGATTCTCGGCCTCGTCCCACACCACACTGTGCGGCCCGTCGAGCACCTCGTCGGTGATCTCCTCGCCGCGATGCGCCGGAAGGCAGTGCAGCACAACCACATCCGAGGCGGCGTGGGTGAGCAGCTCGGCGTTCAGCTGGAACGGCCGGAACGGGCCGACCCGGTCGAGGCCGTCGTTCTCCTGTCCCATCGAGGTCCAGGTATCGGTGACCAGGGCATCGGCGCCGGTGGCCGCCGCGACCGGATCGTCGGTGAGGGTGATCGTGGCGCCGGTTTCGGCGGCCCGTTTGCGGGCGGCCTCGAGCACCCAGTCGTAGGGCCGGAAACCCTCGGGCGCGGCGATGGTGACGTCCAGCCCGGCAGTGACGCCGCCCAGCAACAGCGAATGCGCCATATTGTTCGCACCGTCGCCGAAGTAGGTGAGTTTGCGACCGGCGAGCTCGCCTTTTTGCTCCCGCAAGGTCAGCAGATCGGCCAGCACCTGGCAGGGATGGAATTCGTTGGACAGCGCGTTCACCACCGGAACCGTTGCCGCCGAAGCCATCTCGTCGAGCCGATGTTGTTCGAAGGTCCGCCAGACGACGGCGTCGACGTAGCGCGAGAGCACCCGGCCCGTATCGGCGAGGGTTTCCTCACGGCCCAGCTGGGTGTCGCGGCCGTCGACGACCACCGCGTGCCCGCCCAGTTGCGCGATGCCCATCTCGAAGGAGAATCGGGTGCGGGTGGAGTTCTTCTCGAAGATCACACCTACACCGCGCGGCCCCTCCAGCGGCCGCCGGGAGATCGGCGCCGCCTTCAATTCCGCTGCCAGCGCGAGGATTTCGGCCTGTTCGGCGGGCGTGACGTCGTCGTCACGCAGGAAATGCCGCACCATGGTCACTCACTCTCCTGGGAAGCCGCGTCGAGGATGCCGGGCAGATCGGCGAGGAAGCCCTCCGCCTGCGCCTCGGTCAGGATCAGCGGCGGGGCCAACCGGATCACATTCGGTTTCGGCGGGTTGATCAGATAGCCGGCGGCGCGCGCGGCCTGCTCGACCTTCGCCGAAACGTCCTGGGTCAGTTGGATTCCGATGAGCAGCCCCGCGCCGCGCACGTGGTCGATCAGCGGATGGCCGAGGTCCTCGATGCCGTCGATCAGCGTCTTGCCGACCGATTCGACATGGGCCGCCAGTCCCTGCTCGTCGATGGTCCGCAGCACCGCCAGCGCCGCCGCGGCGCTGACCGGATTACCGCCGAAGGTGGTGCCGTGCAGGCCGGGAGTGAGCAGCTCCGCCGCCGGGCCCTGCGCCAGCACCGCGCCGATGGGCAGGCCGCCACCGAGACCCTTGGCCAGCGTCATCACATCGGGCACGATGCCCGCGGCATGATGGGCGAAAAACGGTCCGGTACGGCAGATTCCGGTCTGCACCTCGTCGAGGATCAGCAGCGCACCGTGCTCGGAGGTGATCCGGCGGGCCTCGGCCAGATAGTCCAGCGGCGGCACCACCACGCCGCTCTCCCCCATGATCGGCTCGAGGAAGACCGCGGCGGTATCGGAATCCACCGCGGCGGCCAGCGCCGCGGCGTCGCCGTAGGGCACGTGCACGACACCCGGGGGCATCGGCTCGAACGGCGCCCGCTTCGACGGCTGCCCGGTCAGCGCGAGCGCGCCCATGGTGCGGCCGTGGAAGGCCTCGTCGCAGGCGACGATCTTGTGCCGTCCGGTGAGGCGTGCGATCTTGAACGCCGCCTCGTTGGCCTCGGTACCCGAATTGCAGAAGAACGCCCGGCCGTTGCCGTCACCGAAATGCGCGAGCAGCTTCTCGGCCAGTTCCAGAACCGGTTCGCTGACATACAGATTCGAGACGTGGCCGAGCGTGCCGAGCTGCTGGGTGACGGCCGCCAGAATCGCCGGATGGGCGTGGCCCAGGCTGTTGACCGCGATACCGCCGAGGAAGTCGACGTACCGGTTGCCCTCGGCGTCGTACACGACCGCGCCCGAGCCGCGCACCAGCGCCACCTTCGGGGTGCCGTAGTTGTTCATCAGCGCGGACGACCACCGCTGCTGCAACTGCTCCGTACTCGTGACGTTGTCGCTCATGAGTTTGTCGTTCCTGCCGTCTCGGGAGGGGTCACCATCGTTCCGATACCTTCCCCGGTGAACAGTTCCAGCAGTACCGCATGCGGCACCCGGCCGTCGATCACGTGCGCGGTCGGGACACCGGCCTCGACAGCGCGCAGGCAGGCCTCCATCTTCGGCACCATGCCCGCGTCCAGGCTCGGCAGCAGGGCGGCCAAGGCGTCGGTATCGATATGGGTGGTCAGCGACGAGCGGTCGGGCCAATTCGTGTACAGGCCTTCGACATCGGTGAGCACCACCAGTTTCTCCGCGCCGATGCCCTGCGCCAGCGCCGCGGCGGCGGTATCGGCGTTGATGTTGTGCACCACGCCGTCGGCATCGGGCGCGATGGTCGACACCACCGGAATGCGCCCGGCGCGAACGAGATCCAGCACCGCGTCCGGATTGACGGCGGTGACGTCGCCGACCAGGCCGATATCGGTCTGCTCGCCGTCGACGGTGACGGTGCGGCGGGTGGCGGTGAACAGCCGCGCGTCCTCTCCGGAGATGCCGACCGCGTACGGGCCGTGCGCGTTGATCAGCCCGACCAGTTCGCGGCCGACCTGACCGAACAGCACCATCCGCACCACATCCATCACCTCGGGGGTGGTGACGCGGAAGCCGCCGCGGAATTCGCCCTGCAACCCCAGTTTCTTCAGCATGGCGCTGATCTGCGGGCCACCCCCGTGCACCACCACGGGATGCACGCCGACGGTGCGCAGGAACGCCATATCGGCGGCGAAGGCGTGTTTGAGGGTGTCGTCGATCATGGCGTTGCCGCCGTATTTGACGACCACGATCTTGTCGCGGAACTTCTGCAGCCACGGCAGCGCACCCGCCAGCACGTGCGCCTTGTCCAGTGCCGACAGATCCTGAGTGGTCACCGGAATCTCCGGTCTCGCTTCGGTGGTCATGAGCTGTAGGCCGAATTCTCTTCGACATAGCCGTGTGAGAGGTCGGTGGTGCGCACGGTGGCGGTGCCCTCGCCGAGGCCGAGTTCCACCAGCACCGCGATATCGGGACCGGACAGATCCACCTCTCGGGCACCGGGAGCGCCGGTTCCGTTGACGCACACCGGATTTCCGTTGAACGACACGGTGACCCGATCCGGATCCAATTCGATGGGCGCGATGCCCACCGCGGCCAGCACCCGGCCCCAGTTCGGGTCGGAACCGAAGAACGCGGTCTTGACCAGCGAGTCGCGGGCGACCGCACGGGCCGCGATCAGCGCCTCGTCCTCGCTCACGGCCCCGGTGACGGTGATCTCGACGCGCTTGGTGACGCCTTCGGCGTCGGCCATCAACTGTGCGGCGAGGTCGTCGCAGACCGCCAGCACCGCGGCGTCGAGTTCGTCCTGGCTCGGGGTGACGCCGCTGGCGCCGTTGGCCAGCAGCAAGACGGTGTCGTTGGTCGAGCAGGAGCCGTCGACGTCGAGCCGGTCGAAGGTCAGCCGGGTCGCATTGCGCAGCGCCGTATCCAGCTGCTGCGGGGTGGCGGCGGCGTCGGTGGTGACCACCACGAGCATGGTCGCCAGGGACGGGGCGAGCATGCCCGCTCCCTTGGCCATCGCGCCGACGTTCCACTTGTCGGCATGGTGGAACGCGGCCTGTTTGGGCACGGTGTCGGTGGTCATGATGGCGTGCGCGGCATCGGTGCCGCCGGACAGGCCGCCCGCCATCTCGTGCACGATCTCGGTCACACCGGGCAGCAGTTTGTCCATCGGCAGCCGGTCACCGATCAAACCGGTCGAGCAGACCGCGATTTCGCCCGCCCCGGTCTCGGTTCCCCAGTTGCTCAACGCTTTCGCCAGTTCCTCGGCGGTGGCATGGGTGTCCTGGAATCCGCCCGGGCCGGTGCAGGCGTTGGCGCCGCCGGAGTTCAGGATCACCGCGCGCAGACGCCCGCTGGTGAGCACCTGCTGCGACCACAGCACCGGCGCGGCCTTCACCTTGTTGCGGGTGAACACGCCCGCCGCGGCATAGTCGGGCCCCTCGTTGAAAACCAGCGCCAGATCGAGCTTTCCGTTGGCCTTGATGCCTGCTGCGATGCCGGCGGCCCGGTATCCGAGCGGTGCGGTCACACCCTGGGTGCGGACCAGTTTGCCGCCGGCGATATCGGTGTCGGTCACGGTGCCACTCCTACGGTGGAAAGTCCGGCGGTCTCGTCGAGACCGAGAGCGAGATTCATCGATTGCACCGCGGCGCCCGCGGTGCCCTTGGTCAGATTGTCGATCGCGCCGATCACCACCAGCGTGCGCGCGGCGGTGTCGACGGCGACCTGCAGGGTGATGGCGTTGGAGCCGACCACCGAACCGGTCTGCGGCAGTACGCCTTCGGGCAGCAGGTGAATGAACGGTTCGTCGCCGTAGGCCTTGTCGTACACCGCGCGAGCGGCGGCCAGGTCGGCCACCGCACCCGCGGCGTCGGGGCGCAGGCGTGCGGTGCAGGTGGCCAGGATGCCACGCGGCATCGGGGCCAGCACCGGCGTGAAAGAGACTGTGACATCGCCGATCTCGGCACCCGTGGCCGCGGCCGCGGCCTTCAGGTTCTGCGCGATCTCCGGCGTGTGGCGGTGTGCGCCGGCGATGTTGTAGGCGCGGACCGAGCCCATCACCTCCGAACCCAGCAAACCCACATCGAGTTTGCGGCCCGCGCCCGAGGTGCCGCTCACCGCGACCACGGTTACCTCCGGTTCGACGATGCCCGCCCCGACCGCCGGGGCAAGGGCCAGACTCGACACCGTCGGATAGCAACCCGGGACCGCGATGCGAGTGGCCCCGCGCAGCTGTTCGCGAGCGCCGGGCAACTCGGGCAGACCGTAGGGCCAGCTGCCGGCGTGCGGGGATCCGTAGTAGGTCTCCCAGTCCTCCGGGTCGGTCAGCCGGAAATCGGCGCCGCAGTCGATGATCACCGTCGACTCCGGCAGCTGCTGCGCGATGGCCGCGGACTGTCCGTGCGGCAGCCCGAGAAACACCACGTCGTGTCCGGCCAGCACCTCCACCGTGGTCGCTTCGAGCACCCGATCGGCCAGCGGCAGCAGATGCGGCTGCAACTGCGCCAGCTTGGTCCCGGCATTGGATCCCGCGGTCAGCGCCCCGATCTCGAGGCGCCCGGCTCGGTACTCCGGATGCCCCAGCAGCACACGCAGGACCTCACCGCCCGCGTATCCGCTCGCACCAGCTACCGCGACCCGCAGCACGGGCCCACTCGAGGTATCCGCCATGTGATGATTATGCACGATCATGCAAGCTCATTCACGAGCGGGGTGCGGGACGTCGTCGATGTGGCGGCAATCACGCGCACGCCGATCCCCAGCGCCGTCCCTTCGAAGGAACCAGCGCGCGCTGCCCACCGTCGCGACCTCGCCGACAGGTTCGACACCTGCCGGGTACGGCGGCCGCGGCGCCAGAGCCGGGCCGGATCGCCCGCGGTGAAAGCAATGGCCCCGACGATGAACGCCCGTCGGATCACCATGCCGACCCGATTGCTGGGCACATTCGACGCGGTCGGCGCAGATGAGCGGACAGCATCGACGGGCACCGCGTTGCGGGACATCACCGAACTGGTCGAGCTCGGCGTAGTGCGCAGACCGGAATCCGGCGGTCGCAGTGAGTCTTACGAGCTCGGGTGGCCGTAGGCGACGGGCGCGGAGGCGCCGTTCCGGAACTCGGGCGGGGTGCTCGGAAAATGGGTTGGCGGCGGATAGTCGAGTTGATAGCCTCTTGCGGTCCGACCTGATCACGCGAGGGGGTGAGTCCCATTTTCACGGCATTCCTTGGGCGCTCCCCGTTCTCACGATCGGACGTTTGACGCACGTCGTCATCGGGAGTGCTCGTCCGAGCGATCCCGAGAGGGGACGACAATGCATTCTTCCGAACTCATGGTGACGCGCATCGCGGACCGGCAGTGGCATGCGCTGACCGGCGACCGGCTGGTCGGTAGTGGTGAGGCGTCACCGCGGCCCGATGGGCGACTGTTTCTCAGCATCGACTCCTGGCAGGACGAGGCCTTCGATCGCCTCGCCGTCGCCATGCTGGCCGAGCTGCCGAAACCGCTGTACACGCTGGTCGACGAGGCCGATCTCGAGCTGACCACGCAATGGCGCCGGGCGGGTCTCGCGCCCCGGCGGCGCGAATGGGAATACCGGGTTCCCACCGATCCGGCGATCACAGGACTCGATTCGGCACCGCCACCGGACGTCGAGATCCTGAATTTCGGTGCGGCCGAAGCGCATTCACTGCGCGAACTGGACCGTACCGTACGCGCCGAAGTCGAGTCCACCGCCGGTTGGCACACCATGCCGGCCGAGGTGATCTCCCCACCTATCGATCCGGCGAACTACGTGGTGGCGGCCCAGGCCGGCCGGTACGTCGGGTTGTGCCGGGTGGCGCAACCGACTCGGCTGCCGCGCATCGGACTGGTCGCGGTCCGCGCCGACGCACGCCGGCGCGGCATCGCCCGCGCCCTGCTGGGCCGGGCGCTGAGCTCGCTGCACCGTGCCGGGAAGACGTGGGCAGCGGCCGAAATCGACGAATCCAACGCGGCGGCCACCGCCCTGTTCGAAGGCATCGGCGCCGAGCGGTCGAACAGCACGCTGGAGTTGGTGTGGCGATGAAGAAGGGAGCGATCGAAGTACAGGGGCACGTCGTGGAATGCCTGCGTAATGCGACATTCACGGTGGAACTCCCCAACGGTCACCAGGTCCTGGCCCACCTGTCCGGAAAGGTCCGGATGAACTACATCAAAATCCTCCCGGACGATCGGGTCCTGGTGGAGCTGAGCCCCTACGACCTGACCAGGGGCCGAATCCTGTTCCGCTATCGGAGTTGATCTAGCGGATATCAGCCACGATCTAGATTTGTTGCTGCAACAACAGTTATTGTTGTTGCAGCAACAAACTGGAGGCGGCCATGATGTACTCGTTCACCGAAGAAGCCGTGATAGCAGGCGATATCGATCGGATCTGGGCGGTAGCCACGGACGTCGCGCACTGGGCCGAATGGGATCCGCACGAGGAGAAGGCCCGCCTCGACGGGCCGTTCGCCCCGGGAACCAAGGGGTGGGTGAAGCCCAAGGGAGCACCCGCGGGGCCGTTCACGATCGTCGCGGTGGAACCTGGCCAGTCGTGGACCAGCGAGGCGGGCCTGCCGTTCGGCAAGTTGCGGGGCCGGCGCACCTACGAGCCGCTCGGCGACGGCACGGTCCGGGTTTCCGAGAACGTGGAAGTCCACGGACCGATGGGACCGCTGTTCAAACTCATCTGGGAAAAGGGAATGCGGGCGGATATGCCGCGCACCTTCGCGGCCCTCGCGGCGGAAGCGGCACGGCGTGGCTGAACGACCGACGCGGGCAGTACCCCAGGGTCCGCTCCTGTCCCCTGGGTTCTGGTTGCATCATGCCGCCCTCGAGTGGCGCGCAACGCTGGAACGGAACCTGCGTCCGCTCGGACTGACGCCGACTCAATTCAATCTGCTGGCCTCCACCGGATGGTTGGCCCGCCACGGCGCACGCCCCACTCAGCAGCAGGCGGCGGATATGGCGGGCACCGACCGGATGATGGCGTCGCGGGTGATCCGTGTCCTGGAGGAGCGCGGCATGCTCCGGCGCCACCCGGACACCGCCGACGCCCGTGCCTTCCGGCTCGAACTCACCGCCGCGGGAAGGGATTTGGCGTCCGCGGCAATCAGGGTCGCCGTAGAGACCGACGAACAGATCTTCGGCGCCCATGGCGACCAGCTGCGCGAACACCTCCGGCCGATCGCCGCCCACCGGGTACCGGCAGAACGACCGACCGAGTGAAACGACACCGC
Source organism: Nocardia sp. MDA0666 (assembly GCF_003023875.1). Classification (NCBI taxonomy): domain Bacteria; kingdom Bacillati; phylum Actinomycetota; class Actinomycetes; order Mycobacteriales; family Nocardiaceae; genus Nocardia; species Nocardia sp. MDA0666. The sequence goes on along the minus strand of NZ_PYHT01000013.1, from coordinate 126,532 downwards.
GCAACCTGATCCGACAGCGGCCCAAATCCACGAGGCTTGCACGATTGGTTCACCGTCTCGCCGACTATCGCGCACGGTGCGCCGGGTCGAGCCCCGCGGGGCATTCCGACCGTCTCGAGCCGCGCGCCTGGAGTGCGGCTCCGGTGGCCCGGACACCCACCAGCCGTTCGGTGTTTCGCACGGGACGGCCGTCTCCTCCGCCACACGCGCGGCCCCGCTTCACTGTTGAGGCAGATGCGGTTCCGAAGGCGGCGCGCCACTCGGGCCCGTATGGATGGTGGGAGCGGAGGATGAGTCCGGGCCGCCGGGCTGTTCCGGCGTGGATGCATAACCCGGTTGCGGACCAGTTGGGGCAGACGCGGCGGGTTGGTGGCCGTGGACCGGCGGCGTACCGGCAGCGGCGTGCGGACCGGCGACCGGGTGCGGACCGGCGGCGTTCGGATCTCCCTGAGCGCCCGACGGGACGCCCGGATAACCCGGCCCTGCCGGATACGCCGGTGCGGGGGCACCCGGGTAGCCGGGAACAGCGGCGCCCGGATACGACGGCCAGCCATGAAGCGCGGGCGGTGAAGATTCGGGGGCCGGGTAGACCGCGGGAGCCGAATAATTGGGCGCGACAGCGGGAGCCGGATAGCCGGTCGGGACGCCGGGGTAGGCAGCCGCACTCGGGTAAGACGCAGCGCCGGGGTAACCGGGAATCGCCGACGGAGGAACGGGTGTCGCCGAGGAGCCCGATGGTGCCGCGATCAGGGCCCCCACCGCGACCAGGATTGCGATGGCGGCGGGTATCGCGAGCCAGTTACCACTGGCTGACACCCGAACGTAGGAGTCGACGCAGAGAATCACGATGCTACGGGCGATCGAGACGAACAGCGCGCCACCGCCCAGCGCGGCAACGATACGAATCCGAACGGATCCTGCCCCGGTAACCGAGAGCATGATGCCGCCGACCAATGCGGCAAGTGAGCACGCCCAGAACGGGATCAGAGCGGAAATGAAGCCGTACTCGAAGGCGGGATAGTCACGGCCCGGGCCGACGATTGCCCATACCGATTGCGCGGCCGTGAGAATCGCCGCCACCGCCAACGCGATGCCCGCCACGATGTCCACGGCCGTGCGCCTCCTCCGCGGCCTGATCCCCGGGAATGGCTGAGCGCCAGGGTAATTCGGCGACACACCCCAGCCCGGCGGTTGCGGTGCGGGATATCCGGGCTGGTACGGGTTCGCCATAGGTCGGGACTCCTTGTCGACATCGCTTGTGGCTCAGCCTAAGCGAGTGCGGAGGTCCACGCGGGCTCGACGGTGGACGCGCCGGTTCGTCGGGGCCACCGTCGTTCCGCCACGGAAGGGCCGCCGGGCTGCCGACCAACGCACACCCGCCGGACCAGCTATCAGCAACTCCGACCCGCTCGCCCGACGGGTTACCGGCAACCCGTCCAAACCTCCGCGAACCTGGCCAGAAGTTTGGCGATAATTCACGAATCGTCGTTCACTTTCCGCTATCGTCGCGCTCGTCGGGACGGTGTCTCGGCGGGGCCGGCGTCGCGGCGGCGAGGCAGGTCCCTCTCGACCGGCGGTCGCGTCCGGACCGTCGGCGGTGTCGTGGAGGAGCAGGATGTACCCCGGTGCGCATGTCGATCGTTTCCCTGATAAACCGGCGGTCGTGCTGGCCGAGAGCGGTGCGGCGCTGACCTACCGCGAACTCGAGGACAACTCGGTTCGCCTCGCGCGCCACCTCTACGATGCGGGCCTGCGCAGGGGCGATCACGTCGCGCTGCTGTCGGGCAATACGCTCAAGGTGTACGAGGTCTACTGGGCGGCGTTGCGATCCGGCCTTTACATCACGGCCGTCAACAGGCATCTGTCCGCGGACGAGATCAGCTATATCGTCAACGATTGCGGCGCACGGGCGCTCATCGTGTCGGCGGAGCTGGCGGATGTCGCGCAGCGGGTGGTCGCGCAGACGCCCGAGGTCGGGATCCGGCTCGCCTTCGGCGGTCCCGTTCCCGGGTACGACTCGTACGACAAGGCGCTGGCCGCATCCTCGGCGGAGCCGCTGCCGGATCAGCCGCGCGGCGCCGACATGCTGTATTCGTCGGGCACCACCGGCCGCCCGAAGGGCATCAAACATCCGTTGCCGGATCGTCAGGTCGGCGATGCGCCGGGTGACACCTATACCGCGGTGTTCGGCCCGCTCTACGGATTCGACACCGACACCGTGTACCTGTCGCCGGCTCCGCTGTATCACGCCGCGCCGTTGCGGTTCGGCGGTGTGGTGCACGCCCTCGGCGGAACCGTGGTGGTGCTGGAGCGCTTCGACGCCGAACAGGCCCTCGCCGCGATCGAACGCTATCGCGTCACCCACAGCCAGTGGGTGCCGACGATGTTCGTGCGCATGCTGAAACTCGACGAGAGCGTGCGTGCCCGTTACGACGTATCGAGCATGCGGGTCGCCGTCCATGCCGCCGCGCCATGTCCGGTGGAGGTGAAGCAGGCGATGATCGACTGGTGGGGCCCGGTGCTGCACGAGTATTACGCCTCGACCGAAGGTAACGGCGCCACCTTCATCGACAGTGAGCAGTGGTTGCGCAAACCAGGCTCGGTCGGGCCCGCGGGCCTGGGCGCGGTTCGCATCTGCGACGACGACGGACGCGAGTTGCCCGCCGGCGAGATCGGCACCATCTATTTCGAACGCGAGGAAGTCCCGTTCGACTACCACAACGATCCGGAGAAGACCGCGAAGGCGATTCACCCGGATCACCCGACCTGGACCACCACCGGCGATATCGGCTACATCGACGCCGACGGGTTCCTGTTCCTGACCGACCGCAAGGCGTTCATGATCATCTCCGGCGGGGTGAACATCTACCCGCAGGAAATCGAGGACGCCCTGGCCCTGCACCCCGACGTCCTCGATGTGGCGGTGATCGGCGTGCCCGACGAGGAGATGGGCGAATCGGTGAAGGCGGTCGTCCAGCCCGCCCCCGGCGCGGAGCCGGGACCCGAACTGGCGCAACGACTCCGCGACTTCCTGCGCGAGCGCATCGCCCACTACAAGGTGCCGCGCAGCGTCGATTTCGCCGACGAACTGCCCCGTACACCGACGGGAAAGCTGGTCAAGGGCAAGCTGCGCGAGCAGTACGTGTGAGGGTTCGGCCGGGCGGGTTCGTCTCGCCCGGCGACCACGAATCTCACTGGAAAGCAGCGCTTTTCATCGCGGCACGTTGCGCAGATTCGATCGGGCCATGTCGATCATGCGGCCCACCCCGCCGGTGAGCACGATCTTGCTGGCCGCGAGCGCGAAGCCACGCACCTGCGCCGCGGTGATGTGCGGCGGGAGGGACAGGGCGTTCGGATCGGTGACCAGGTCGACCAGCGCGGGGCCCGGATGTGCCAGCGCCTCGGCGAGGGCGGCGCGGATGTCGGACGGTTCGGTGACTCGCACCGCGTGGATGCCCGCGGCGCGGGCCACGGCGGCGAAATCTACCGGGGCATGGTCGGTTTCGAAGTTCGGCAGGCCGTCCACCAGCATCTCCAGCCGCACCATACCCAGCGACGAATTGTTGAAGACGATGATCTTGACCGGCAGCCGGTGCAGCGCCACGGTGAGCACCTCACCCATCAGCATGCCCAATCCGCCGTCGCCGGACATCGAGATCACCTGCCGGTCCGGATAGGCGAATTGCGCGCCGATGGCATGCGGCAGGGCGTTGGCCATCGTGCCGTGCAGAAACGACCCGATCACCCGTCGACGGCCGTTCGGTGTCAGATAGCGCGCCGCCCACACATTGCACATGCCGGTGTCGACGGTGAAGATCGCGTCGTCGGAGGCGAGTTCGTCGAGGATATCGGCGGCGTATTCGGGGTGAATCGGCTTGTGGTCGGCCACATTTCGGGTGTAGGCGTCGACGACCTGCTCGAGCAGCCGGCAATGCTCGCCGAGCATGCGGTCCAGGAATTCGCGGTCGGATTTCTGCTTCAGGAGGGGTAGAACCGCGCGCAGGGTTTCCCGGACGTCGCCGTGCACGGCCAGTTGCAGCGGCGTGCGCCGGCCGAGGCGGGCGGCGTCGTGGTCGATCTGCACGGTATTGGTTCCCGGCAGGAATTCGTCGTAGGGGAAATCGGTGCCGACCAGCACGACCAGGTCGGCCTCGTGCATCGCCTTGTAGCAGGCGCCGTACCCGAGCAGACCGCTCATTCCCACGTCGTAGGGATTGTCGAACTGGATCCATTCCTTACCGCGCAGGCTGTGCCCGATGGGTGCGTGGAGTAGTTGCGCGAGCCGCATCACCTCCTCGTGCGCGTCGCGCACGCCGGCACCGCAGAACAGGGTGACGGTGCGCGCCGCGTTCAGCGCGTCGGCGAGCGCCTGCACCTGTTCGGCGGCGGGCATCACGTGGCCGAGTTCGGAGACGAGACTCGTCTCGCCGGTCGGGTGCGCGGCGTCCAATTGCGCGACATCGCCGGGCAGCACCACCACCGACACCTCGTTGCGAGCCAGCGCATGCTGGATCGCGATCCGCAGCATGCGCGGCATCTGCTCGGGCCGGCTGATCATTTCGCAGTACCCGCTGCATTCGACGAAGAGCCGTTCCGGATGCGTTTCCTGGAAGAACTGGGTGCCGATCTGATCGGAGGGGATGTGGGAGGCCAGTGCCAGCACCGGCGCTCCGGTGCGGTGCGCGTCGTAGAGGCCCTGGATCAGGTGCGTGTTGCCCGGACCGCAGCTCCCCGCGCAGACGGCCAGGCGGCCGGTCAATTGCGCCTCCGCCGCCGCGGCGAAGGCGCCGGCCTCCTCGTTGCGCACATGCACCCATTCGATTTCTGGTGTGCGGCGCACCGCGTCGACGATCGGATTGAGACTGTCCCCCACCACGCCGTAGATCCGCCGCACTCCGGCCTGTACGAGAACGTGCACGAATTGATCGGCCACATTCGTTTTCGCCATGCGCTCTCCTCCACCGCTGTGATCGGCGCCGGCGTATTCGCCTTCGCCCGGAAGCCGAGGCTCCCTTCCCGGATGAACAGATTCGCGATCGCCACGAATACTACCGGGCGGGGTGGAGCGAAAATGGCGTCGTACAGCGCGCGGACCGCTTGCCGCAGCTGAGCAGATTTCGCACAGAGCGCCGAGGCGCGCCCTTTTATTCGATGTCGTAGGCATTTCCCGGCCAGCGGCGCCGGCCGTTGGCGAAATTGCCCCCTGAATATTCACAGCGCATTCCGGTCGGCCGGCCGAGCCGTCGTCCGGCACGGTCTTGCGGAGGCAAAGGCGTTGGGGGACAGCAGATATCGGCTACAGCGCATACGGCGCCCCCGCTTGCGGATACGACCGGCAACGCGCACGCGACATCGAGAAACCACCACCGTGATCTCGATGTGATCGACGATCGGAGGTCCGTACATCCATGCGCTCCTCAGGCTTTCGGTAATGGCATGCCCGATAGCCGGGGCCGGAGACCGCCGTATCGCGGAAAACGATCGGAATTCGGTGGTTGGTTCTTCCCGGCTACCGAGGCGGATGCCAGTACACTCGAAACGTCCCGCATCCGGAATAGGCAAGCGCCCGAATGTTTTTCACGGATCCCGGACATTCACTACGGGGACAGAACTTCGAACGCCACCACAGGGTGGCTTCCAGTAACAGGCTCGATCGTCAGGGAGGCTAAAGATATGTCCGTCACCGGCAGCACCCTCGCCCGCCGCGCCCTGGGGCGCGAACTGCGCCGCCTCCGCGAGGCCAAAGGACTGAAACAGGCCGCCGCCGCCCGCGCCGCCGAAACCTCACCCCAGTCCATCGGCCGCATCGAGGAGGGGCTGTCGACGAGAACCACTGGGCTACAGGTGAATGCGCTGTGCGACTTCTACGAGGCGTCGGATGAGGAGCGCCGGACACTGCTTGGATTGGTATCCGAGGTGCGGGCATCGCGGGAGCGCGGAGGCGGGTGGTGGAGGGCATATGCGGATGAGCTTGCCACCGACTTCGACCACTACCTCGCCCTCGAAGAGGCCGCACAACGATTCACGGCATGGAAGCTCAGCGTGATTCCCGGAATGCTCCAAACAGCTGCCTACCGGCGCGCGCTCGCCTGGGCCGAGGCACCCGAGGCACCAACAGAGCAGATCGAGATGCGCGTACAGATCGCGACACACCGGCAGACGCGACTCTCGGACGACACTTTCACTGTCGATGTGCTGCTTCACGAGGCTGCCGTCCGCGACCAGGTCGGAGGCCCCGCCGTGGCGGCGGAGCAATTGCACCACCTCGCCGAAATGTCGGAAATGCCAAACGTTTCAGTGCGCGTGGTACCGTTCCACGCTCGCCGTCACCTCGGCTCGATGGTGGGCTCATTCATCCTTCTGGAGTTCCCCGACCTGCCCCTGTCGAAGTTGACGGAGCCGCCGATCATTTATGTGGAGGAGTACGCCGGTGACCTCTACCTCGAACGGCCGGAGGAAATCTCGCGATATCGGCATGCACTCGAGGAGATCGGCCGTGTAGCGTTGGATCAGGACATGTCCAGGGATCTGATCCTGGCTGTAGCGAAGGAGTTCGCATGAGCGTAGACCTATCCGGCGCCCAGTGGTTCAAGTCCAGTCGCAGCAGCTCGCAAAAGGAATGTGTCGAGGTAGCCCACCTTTCCGAAGGCATGGTCGGCGTCCGAGATTCCAAGAACCCCACCGGCCCCGCCCTGGTCTTCGCCCCCGCCGAATGGGATGCGTTCACCGCCCGCCTCGAGCGCGGCAGCTTCGACCTCACCTAACCTTCTGTGCCACAAGGGCGTTCGAGCACCTCGCTCGAACGCCCTTGTCATACAACCATCTTCACAAACCTCGAGCGCGACATTCGTTCGATCGAGAACTGGACCTACCGCTCGCGTATGACCCGCCCGTGCGGTCCGCTCATCAGGTGCGAGCGTCGTGGGTCTCACGGTGGGCCAACACCTCGCCCATGTGGTCCTGTGCCCAGGATCTGAGGCCGCGCGTCAAGTGATGGAGTGAGAGGCCGAGTTCGGTGAGCTCGTAGGTGACCGTGACGGGAACGGTCGGCGTCACTGTGCGGGTGAGCAGACCGTCACGCTCGAGAGCCCGCAAAGTTTGGGTCAGCATCTTCTGGCTGACTCCGACCAGCAGCCGAGACAGTTCGGAGTAACGCATCGCTCTCGGGGCACGCGAGACACCGGGCCGATCGGACGCTACGCCCGCATCCCCGCTCAACGCGCACAGAATCAGCACAACCCATTTGTCGGAGATTCGATCGAGGAGTTGACGACTGGGGCATGCCGCCAGGAATGCGTTGTACTCCGCGCTGCTTCGAGCCCCCTCGAATACCTTCGCTGTCACCGGTCTCGCCTTTCATCGGAGAGTTACGCACTTTCGAGTGCCTACTTCCCAAAGGGAAGTAGCTCTCCAACAATGGTGCCAGGAGGTCGCAGACACCTCCTCCCGATCGGAGACGAAAGGCACCAGGTGAACGCACCCCTCCTTCCCGGCGGTACCCGAATGCTCGGCGACGCGACTGTCACCCGATTCGGCTACGGCGCCATGCAGCTCGCCGGCCCCGGGGTCTTGGGGCCGCCCACCGACCGCGACGGCGCGCTGGCCGTGCTGCGTGAGGCAGTCGATGCCGGTATCACCCACATCGACACCAGTGCCGCGTACGGGCCTGATGTGACGAACGAGTTGATCCGCGAGGCGCTGCACCCCTACCCGGACACGGTGTACATCGCCACGAAGGTCGGAGCGCGCCGCGACGCGCAGGGCGGCTGGCCTACGGCCCGGCGTCCCGAAGACTTACGCGAACAGGTGCACCAGAATCTTCGGTCGCTCGGGGTCGAGACGCTCGACCTGGTCAACCTGCGCATGGGCGATGCCGCAGGCCCCCAGCCCGGCTCGCTCGCAGCGGCATTGGAGACGCTCGCCGACCTTCAGCAGGACGGTCTGATACGCCATCTCGGAGTCAGCAACGTCACCGCGGATCAAGTCGCCGAGGCGCGGAGCATCGTGGCGATCGTGTGCGTGCAGAACATGTACAACCTCGCCCATCGCCACGACGACGACCTCATCGACCGGCTCGCCGACGACGACATCGCCTACGTACCGTACTTCCCGCTCGGTGGCTTCACACCGCTGCAGTCGGAGACACTCACCCGGGTCGCGACCCGGGTGAGTGCCGCGCCGCTGCCGGTGGCGCTGGCCTGGCTGTTGCGGCGCGCACCGAACATCCTGCTCATTCCCGGTACGTCGTCCGCGGCTCACCTGCGCGAGAACATCGCCGGGGCCGGGCTCTCACTGTCGGATGAGGACGTCGCCGAGCTGGACGGAATCGCTCGCTGACCATGCCGTCGAGGAGCCGCTCGCCCTGCGGCCGCTCATCCCCCGCGCGGGCCCGGATCTTCCACGATCACTTGGGGCTCCGCCGGCCGCCCCGGCCACGGGCGCTCGGCGACCACGGGGAACTGTCCGGTGTGGTCGTGGCGAATGGCCGCTATTCGCAGCACTTTTCGGCGCGTCAGGAACCATCCTCCGACCAGCACCGGTCCCATGACGCAGACCGTCGCCACGACCGCCCAGCGTTGGATCGGGTCGCTGCTGCACGCCATCAGGGCGATCACGACCACCAGGAAGGCGAGGGTGGCGTAACCGGTGTAGGGAGCGCCGATCATGCGGTAGGCGGGGCGGTGGGAGATGCCGTCCCACCAGCGGCGCCACAGGCGCAGCTGGCAGAGCAGAACCACCATCCACGAGACGATCGTGCCGAGGGCGGAGACATTCAGGACGATCTCGAATGCCTTGTCCGGCACCACCGCGTCGAGCCCGACGCCGATCAGCGCGATCGCGCCGGTGGCCAGGATGCCGACGTAGGGCACGCCGGTGCGCGACATGCGGGTGGCGACGGCGGGGGCGCTGCCGTTCGCCGACATCGATCGCAGGATGCGGCCGGTGGAATAGAGGCCCGCGTTGAGGCTGGAGAACGCGGCGGTGAGCACGATCAGATTCATCATCGACCCGGCGGCGGGGACGCCGATGCGGGCGAAGAACGTGACGAACGGGCTCTCGCCGTCACGAAAGGCGGTGTAGGGCAGCAACAGTCCCAGCAGGACGAGGGAGCCGACGTAGAACACCCCGATGCGGGCGATGACCGAGTTGATGGCCCGCGGCATCACCTCGTGGGGATTCTCGGTCTCCCCCGCGGCGATGCCGACCAATTCCACTGCCGCATAGGCGAAGACGACGCCCGTGGTGACCGTGACGAGCGGCAGCACACCGGTCGGGAACAGGCCGCCGTGATGCGTGATCACGCTCACCCCCGTGGACTCGCCCCGGAGGGCGAATCGGCCGGCGAGGAAGACCGTGCCCACGATCAGAAATCCGATGAGGGCGACGACTTTCACCAGCGCCACCCAGAATTCGAGTTCCCCGAACCACCGCACCGAGATCAAATTCGTGCCGACCACCGCGATCAGCGCCACCAGTGCGATCACCCACTGCGGCACCACCGTGAACGCACCCCAATATCGGACATATGTCGCGATCGCGGTGATGTCGACGATGCCGGTCATGCACCAGTGAAAGAAATACATCCACCCGACGGCGAATGCGAGTTTCTCGCCATAAAATTCGCGCGCGTAGGATACGAACGATCCGGATGACGGCCGGTACAGCACCAACTCCCCCAGCGCCCGCAGCACGAAGAAGACGAAGACACCGCAGACCGCGTAGACCAGAAAAAGCCCTGGACCTGCATCGGCGAGACGTCCACCCGCACCGAGGAACAGTCCGGTGCCGATCACTCCGCCGATCGCGATCATCTGCAATTGACGGCTGCGCAACGACTTTCGGTAGCCGTCCTGCTCGGTATGCAACGCCGCGGCCAGAGCCGACAATTCGACGGGTCGGTGGTCTGTGCTCATGACCGGACCTTCCGGTGGACAACATTGAATCTTCAAACAACGTACTGCCGCACAGCGTTACGTTCAGGAGTGGGAATATCGAAATACCGTGCGGTTGGTTCTCACTGAGCGAGTGCCGTTACCCGCTGTGTCGAGAATTCAAACCAATGGAGTCGAATTCGACAGCGCGAAATTCGTTGTCGCGGAACCGTCCTGCCGTGGCGGTTCGGTGATCGCCGATCCGACCGGCGTCGACACCCGGCGATACCCTCGAGGGAGTTGTCGCGCGCCACCCGGACGCCGAGGCTGAGCTCGTGAACGACATTCGATACGGCCTACTCCTTCCCGGCGGCGTCGCGCAGCTGCAGCGCGACGGCGCGGCCCGCCATCTGGCCGAGTTGGCGGTGACAGCCGAACGTATGGGATTCGATTCGGTATGGCTGGGCGATTCGCTGAGCCGGGCCCGGATCGAACCCCTGACGGTCCTGGCCGCCGCGGCGGCGCTGACCGAGCGGATCACTCTCGGGACGGCTGCGCTGATGCCGGCGTACCGGCACCCGGTGCAGGCGGCCGCCACCCTCGCATCGCTGGATCAGCTGGCCTCGGGGCGGCTGATCCTCGGCGTCGGCGCCGGATTCCCGGAACTCAGCCGAGCCGAATTCGACCTGGTCGGCGTCGACTACCGAACCCGCTTCTCCCAGCTCGACGACACCGTCGACCTGTGGCGGCGGCTGTGGTCCGGCAACACCGACCCCTTCCACGGCAAGGTTCTCCACTACGACTGGTTGCCGGACGTCCCGCAGCCGCATCGGCCGGGCGGACCGCCCATCTGGGCCACCGGCATCACGCCCGCCGCGCTCGCCAGGACCGGACGGCGCTACGACGGCTGGCTCCCCTACCCACCGGATGTGGCCGCCTATGCCGACGGCCTGGCCACCGTCCGGTCCGCCGCGACCGCCGCCGGCCGCGCTGAAACATCCATTACTCCGGCACTTTTCGCCACCGTCTACCTCAGCGACGACGCGCAGGAGGGCCGGGCGGCGCTGGACCGCTACGCGCAGGCGACCTACCGGATGCCGGTGGAAACGGTCGAAACGATCCAGGTCCTGCTGACCGGAAACGCCGAACACGTTGCGGCGCAACTGCATCGGTACATCGACGCGGGCGCCGAACACATCCTCCTGCGCATCGCCGCCCTCGACCCGGCCGAGTTCGACAGCCAATTGGCTCTGACCGAGTCCCTGTTACGGCCCATGACGATCTCGCACTGAAATCTGATCCCGCCGCCTTCGGGAACCGAGGGCAGGAACCACGCTCGCCGCGGACCACCGAGATCGCCGCGACGAGACGCCGGGCAGCCGCTGTTTGTGACATCGGATATCTATGTGCCGCACATCACTTTTCCACACTGTCACACCGATCGTGTGAGCGGCATCTTGTGTTCGTTCAACGATCACGGCAGCAAGGACAAGTCATGGAATCCCGTTTCACCCTCACCGACAATGCACTCGGCGCGAAGTTCGCCAAGCGATTCGGCAACACCAGCATGGTCATCCTCCAGTCGACCCTGCCCAAGGCGACCCAGGACCTGATGATGCTGCGCGTCAGCCAGATCAACGGCTGCGGCTGGTGCACCGACGTGCACAGCAAGGACCTCGCGGCCGCCGGCGAGCCCGCGGTGCGCATCAACCTGGTCGCCGCGTGGCGCGAGGCGTCGGTGTTCTCCGAAGCCGAGCGGGCGGCGCTGGCGCTGGCCGAGGAGGGCACCCGTCTCGCCGACGCCCACCAGGGGGTCTCGGACGAGACCTGGGCGCAGGTGCGCAAGCATTACGACGACGACCAGATCGCCGCACTGGTCGGCCTGGTCGCGCAGATCAACGCGGCCAACCGGCTCGGCGTGATCGTGCGCCAGCAGGGCGGCTCGTATGATCCCGGCATGTTCGCCGAGATCACCGGCTGATCAGCGAGCGACACGCGATCCGGCCCGGGGGTAGTCGACCTGGGCCGGACCGCGCCGAGTGTTACTGCGTCGCCTCGGCCAGGATCGCCAGCACCGGCTCGGAGGTGTAGAACGGTTCGAGGCGTTCGCGAATCAGTTTGGCCAGCACGCCGTTTCGCTTCGCCGCCTCGACCACCGCGGGGCCGTAGCGCAGGATCTCGGTGCGGATGTCGTCGGCGGACAGGCCGAGTTCGGGCAGCAGTGCGCCGAGGGTGTGGTCGCCGTACTTGGTGAAGAACACGTCGACGCATTCGTCGAGGAGCACACCCACGTACTCCTTGTCGCGGGTGGTGACGACGATGCGGTGCACCAGCAGGGCGAGTTCGCGCAGGTCGGCCTGGGTCAGGTAGTCGCGCAGGCCGCTGACCGGCTCACCGGCGTGCAGATCCCAGAACTCCATCGCCGCGCCGTGCACCGGTGCGTCGCGCAGCATTTCCCGGATCGCGTTGTTGGTGCGCTTGAGGGCGAACATGGCACCCTTACCGGCCATATCGCCGATGAAGGTGCCGCTGCTGGCCTTCTCGGCGGCCTTGCGCGCGGACTTGGCCGCGTTGGTGCCGAACGACACCAGCGACCCGACGCCCGGAACCTTGCTGGCCATCTGCCGGTTCGACTCCATGAAATCGTCGATCAGCTTGTCGACGAATTTGGACGCCGCCGTCGCCACCAGGGGGCTTTCGGTCAGCCGCTCCAGCAGGCGCTCCTGGGCCTGGTGCATGCCGAAGATCTTCTCCAGCAACGCTTCCACGGGTTCGCGGTCCACGACGTCGCCGAGGGTGTAGTCGTTGTTCTCGGCGATATTGTCGTAGATCGCGTCGGCGAACACCGCCACCGAATCCTGCAGCACCGGGCTGCCGCCGATGCGGTTCACGACGGTGCGCACGGTCTGGCGAGCGTCTTCGACGGAGACCACATCGCGGAAGACGATCGTGTCGGCGACCGCCAGCACATCGTCGACATCACGGGCGACGACCTCGGCGAACCGATCTCCCGTCACCTCCGCCAGCAGGTAGTCCACCTGCGCGTCGAGCAGTTTCGCGGCGACGTCCTGTGCTGCGGTCATCGGTTCCCCTTCAGCTGTCCGGACCGCCGGACCAGCCGGAATCACACGTCGTCGCGCATCGACTTCCGAATCTCGTCCAGGCGTTCCCGCGCGGCTTTCTCCCGCGCCTGCCATTGTTCGTCGGCGCTGCGGCCCGCCGGTGTCTGCCGGTCGAGTTCACCCAACCCCTGGGCGGTGCCGTAGCGCTGCTCGACCTTATCGCGAACTGACTCGAAAGTAGGGACTCCGGATTCCGAGTAGCCGCCGGGCACGCCGAAGCCTTCCGGCGGCAGCGGCACCCCCGAGCCCACCGCGACCTGCCCGAATCCGCCGGAGATCGGCGGCGGCACGGCGGCGGCAGCCCCGGGAGTGTCCGAAGTCACATCGGCCTCGGGCTCCGCACGAGTGGGACGGGCCGCCAGTTCGACCGCGGTCAGATGCAACTTCTCCAGACCCGGCCGGCCCGTGGTCGCGGTGACCACGACCTCGAGCAGATCCTCATCCTGCAGCGCGGCGAGCAGGGCCGCCATATCACCGGTGTCGGACATGCACCCAGGCTACGCATCGCGACCGTGGTCCGGCCGATTTCACTCGCCGGTCACCGATTCCACGCCCGCGAGAACGTCGCGAACCCACGCCGATACGGTTCCCGACCACCCGGGAATCGAGACCAGCGTGTTGTGCCCGGCCTTCGGGTAGATCAGCAGCCGCTTCGGCTCGGCCAGCGCCGCGTACAAGGTGCGGCCCATCTCGACCGGAAGCAGTTCGTCGGCCTCACCGTGCATGACGAACGTGGGCACCCGCAGCTCGCGGAGCCGCTGCAACGTCGGAAAGGCATTCGGCACCAACGGTTTCGGAATAAACGGGTAGACCGCGCGGGCCGCCTCGCGCAGACCGGTGAAGGTGGACATCAGAATCATCGCCGCGGGCGGATACTCGGTCGCCAACTCCGTGACGACCGCGCCGCCGAGCGACTTGCCGAGGTAGACAACGCGTTTCGGATCCACCCCGGACTGCTCCAGCAGCGCCCGGCGGGCGGCCCGGGCATCCAGATACAGCCCGCGTTCGCTCGGCCGGCCCGGACTGCGACCGTATCCGCGATAGTCGAAGGTCAGCACGTTCAGGCCCGCGGCGGCCAGCAATGCCAGGATCGGCGAGCGGTCGCCGATATTGCCGCCGTTGCCGTGGGCGTAGAGCACGTGGGCGAGCGGCTTCTCGGCGCGCACGAACCACGCGTTGATCCGGGCCCCGTCGTCCGCGGTCAGCCACAGATCGTCGTGGTCGAACCCGAACTGCTCGGGCGTCATGGTGATCCGACGTTCGGGATGGAACGTCAGCGCGTTGAGCACGCCCTCGGCCGGATGTCGCATAGTCCCTTCCTACCTGCACACACGCCGGTTCGCGAGCCCACTCGCACTATCCGCGCAGTACCGCTCCGACGGCGTCGGCGGCCGCTGCGACGGCGGAATCGCGCGCCGCGCTGGCCTCGTCCTCGGTGAGGGTGCGGTCGCTCGCACGGAAGCGCAGGGCGTAGGTGAGGGATTTGCGGCCCTCGCCCGCCTGGGCGCCCTCGTAGACGTCGAACAGCGCGATGTCCTCGAGCAGCTCGCCCGCACCGGTGCGCAGCGCCGATTCGACCTGAGCCGCGCCGACGGTCTTCTCGACACTCACCGACACGTCCTGCAGCACCGCCGGGAAGGGGGAAACGACCGGTGCGGGCCGGGATTCGCGCAGCGGCAGCGCGTCCAGATCCAGTTCCAGCGCACAGGTGCGCGGCGGCAGCCCGCTGCGCTCGAGGACGGCCGGATGCAGTTCGCCGGCATGGCCTACCACCGCGCCGTCGACCAGCAGTTCCGCGCAGCGGCCCGGGTGGAACGGCAAATATGTGGCGGCTCGGCGCTCGATGGTGACGCCGGCGGCATCGGCGACGGCGTCGGCGAGGGCGAACGCGTCGGCCGCCTCGGCGACCCGGCCCGGGCCCCACGGGCCACGCGGTTCCCGCCGGCCGGTCAGAACCGCGGCGACGTGCACCGGCTGGGCGGGCAGAGACTCGATGAGCTCGCGGATCTGCTCGTCGGTGGGACGGCGGTCGACCGGCAGTTCGGCCACCGCGTGGGTGTCGGGACCGGGCAGGACGACCTGGGCGATGCCGTAGATCGACAAATCGCGCTCACCCCGGGAGATGTTGCGGGCGGCCACCTCGAGCAGGGCGGGCAACAGCGTGGTCGCCAGTTCCGCCTTCTCCACGTCGAGCGGGTTCAGCACGCGCATGGTGTTGCGGCGCGGATCGTCGGCGTCCAGACCCCAGGTGTCGAAGACCCCCGCGGTCATGAAGATCGGCGCCGGCACCTCCACACATCCGGAGAAGGCGAGCGCACGGCTGACGGCCCGGCGACGGCGCTGCTCGGCGGTGAGGCCACGCCCGGCCGGAGCCGTCGGCAGCACCGACGGAATCTGCTCCAGACCCTCGAGCCGCAGCACCTCCTCCACCAGGTCGGCGGGCTGGGTGAGATCGGGCCGCCAGCTCGGCGGCGTCACGACCAGCTGGCCGTGGCCGGTCTCGCTGACGCTCACCTCGACGGAGCAGCCGATCTGCGCGAGCCGGCGCGCCGAGGTGCCGGTGGGATAGACGACGCCCGCGGTGCGGTCGGCCAGATCGATATCCATCCGGATCGGCTCGGTGGGGGGCACCGGGAGCCGCACGTCGGTCAGTGCGGGTTCGACTGTGCCACCGGCGATTTCGGCCAGCAGAGTGGCGGCGCGGTCGAGCGCGGCGACGTTGATCTCCGGATCGACGACGCGCTCGTAGCGTTTACCCGCTTCCGAGACCACCTTGTGCCGGCGCGCGGTGCGGTAGACCGCCAGCGGATTCCAGGTCGCGGCCTCCAGCAGGATGTCGGTGGTGTCGTCGCCGACCTCGGTGCTCGCGCCGCCCATGATGCCGGCCAGCGAGATCACACCCGAATCATCGGTGATCACAACGTCTTCGGCGTCGAGCGTGCGCTCGGCCTCGTCGAGGGTGCGCAACGTCTCACCGGTGTGTGCGCGCCGGATGACCAGCGGCCCGGTCACTTTCGCGGCGTCGAAGGCGTGCAGCGGCTGGCCCAGTTCGAGCATCACGTAGTTGGTGACATCGACGGCGGGCGAGATCGGGCGCACCCCGGCCAGCAGCAGCCGGCGCTGCAACCACCACGGGCTCACCGCGTTCGGGTCGACGCCGGTAACCCTGCGCACCGCGAACCGGGTGCAGCCGGATTCCGGTTCGACCGTCACCGCATACGCCTCGGCCTCGTCGTCGGGCAGCGTGCGCACCGCGGGATCGGCGTAGTCGAGGTCGAAACCGCAGGCGAGTTCGCGGGCCAGGCCGCGGACCGAGAAGCAGTAGCCGCGGTCCGGGGTGATGTTGAGTTCGATCACCGTGTCGTCGAGGCCCAGCAGTTCGTTGGCGTCGGCGCCCGGTTCGGCGGTGCCCGGCTCCAGCACGAGAATGCCGGAATGATCCTTGCCGATACCGAGTTCGGCGACCGAGCAGATCATGCCGTTGGAGACGTGGCCGTAGGTCTTGCGCGAGCTGATGGCGAATCCGCCCGGCAGCACACCGCCCGGCAGCACCACGACCACGAGGTCGCCGACCGCGAAATTGCGTGCGCCGCAGACGATCTCCTGCAGTTCCGGCTTGCCGATATCGACCTTGCAGAACCGGATCGGCTTCTTGAACTCGGTCAGCTCGGTGATCTCGGCGACCCGGCCGACCACCAGTGGATGCTCGATATCGCCGGTGACCGGCCGCAGGGTGTCGAGTTCCTCGACCTCGAGGCCCACGCGGACGAAACCGGCGTCGAGTTCCTCGGGGGTCAGCGACCAGCCGGGGGTGGTCCGCTGCAGGGTTTCCGTCAGCCAGGACTGCGCTACTCGCACGTGACGTTTCGCTTCCTCGTATGAAGGTTCTCGGGTGGTGGATGGGGCCGGACTCAGGCGCGGATGCCGAACGGCAGCGTGAAGCGCACATCGCCCTCGACGATGTCGCGCATATCCGGAATGCCGTTGCGGAACTGCAGGGTGCGCTCGAGTCCCATACCGAAGGCGAATCCGCTGTAGACCTCGGGATCGATCCCGCTGGCGATCAGCACCTTCGGGTTGACCATGCCGCAGCCGCCCCATTCGACCCAGCCGGCGCCGCCCTTCTTGTCCGGGAACCACACGTCGACCTCGGCGGAGGGCTCGGTGAACGGGAAGTAGTTGGGGCGCATGCGGGTTCGCGTATCCGGTCCGAACAGCGCCCGCGCGAACGCGTCCAGCGTGCCGCGCAGATGCGCCATGGTCAGGCCCTTGTCCACGGCCAGACCCTCGACCTGGGAGAAGACCGGGGTGTGGGTGGCGTCGAGTTCGTCGGTGCGGAAGGTCCGGCCCGGGCAGACCACGTAGATCGGCAGCTCGCGCGACAGCATCGAGCGCACCTGCACCGGAGAGGTATGAGTGCGCAGAACCTGCCTGGAACCTTCCGGCGCCACATGGAAGGTGTCCTGCATGGTGCGGGCCGGGTGATCGGGCAGGAAGTTCAGCGCGTCGAAGTTGAAGTGCTCGGTCTCGACCTCGGGGCCCTCGGCGACCTCCCAGCCCATACCGACGAAGACGTCCTCGATCTGCTCGGAGATCACCGTGATGGGGTGGCGCGCGCCGATCGGACCGCGCCGGGCCGGCAGCGTGACATCGATCGCCTCGGCGACCAGGACGGCGGCGTCGCGTTCGGCGAGCAGCTGGGCGCGGCGGGCCTCGAAGGCGTCCGTCACCCGGCCACGGGCCACGTTCACCCGCTTACCGGCATCGGCCTTGTCCTGTTTGGGCAGCCCGCCCATCGCCCGCTGAGCCAGCGCGATCGGCGATTTGCCGCCCATATGCTCGGTCTTGGCGGTGGCGAGCGCATCCAGGTCGGCCGCGGCCGCGAACGCCTTCTCCGCGGCGGCGGCCGCAGCGGAGAGAGCCTCTTCGCTGAGCGCCTCCGCCGGCGTCGCTGACTGCTCGGCTGCATCCTTCTCGTCGGCCACGATGGTTCGTCTCTCCCCTGGGCTGGTCGGGTCCGTGCGGTTACCTGCTCACGCGCATCGGCATCGCCACATGCGATACACGACTCCGCGCTGCCAACTATTGTCGCTGGTCGAATCGTAGGCGATGTCGGCAGGCCGCCTCACACGGATATTTCCGGCACACGGAGACCGATACGGCAGGCGCACCGCCCGGACATCCGAGCGGTGCGCGTGTCTCTACTGGGACTGCCTTACCCGACCGGAACGATCCGACGCGGCAGCAGCGCCGTCGCGCACGCGCCGAGCGCCACGACCACCGCGCCCACCCGCACCGCCGGCGCCATGCCGGCGACGAAATCGGCCGGGCTGAGGTACGAACCGTAGGACGCGAAGATCGACGCCAGTATCGCGACGCCCATCGCCACACCGACCTCGCGAATGGTGTTGTTGGTCCCGGACGCGACACCCTGATCTTCCGGCGGGGCACTGGCCATCACGACGGTCGAACCGGGCGCGAAGGTCAGGCCCATGCCGATACCGGCGAGCAGGAACGGCCCGATGAACGCGGCGTAGGACATGTCGGCGGTGACGATCGCACCGATCCAGGCCAGCGCGGCTGCCTGGAACACCTGCCCGGCCACGATGAGGGTGCGCGCGCCGATCCGGTCGACCACCAGGCCCGCCAGCGGCGCGACGACCATCGGCGCCATCGTCCACGGCAGCGTCCGCACGCCGGCCGCCAGCGGTGAGTACCCCTGCACGACCTGGAAGAACTGGGCGAGCAGGAAGATCGAACCGAAGACGCCGACCGCGAATGCGAACGCCGACACATTCATCACCGCGAACGCCCGGGAGCGGAACAGCCGCATCGGCAGCATCGGCGCCGGCGAGCGCAGTTCCCATCCGACGAACGCGATCAGGGCCAGGGCGCCGGCGAACAGTGTGGCCAGCACCGGCGCCGAGGTCCAGCCGTCGTCGGCACCGTGCACCACGCCCCAGACGATCGAGAGCACGCCACCGGCCGAGAGCACCAGCCCCACCGGGTCCAGACGCCGACCGCCGCCGAAGGATTCGCCGAGCACTCGCGCCACGAAAGGCAGGGCCAGCAATCCGATCGGCACATTGAGCCAGAAGATCCACTGCCAGCTCAGCCCGTCGACCACCAGGCCGCCGACCACCGGGCCGACGGCGATTCCGAGTCCGGAGATACCACCCCAGATCCCGATGGCCGCGCTGCGCTTCGCGACCGGCACCGCATTCGCCAGCAGCGTCAGCGACAGCGGCATGACCGCGGCGCCACCGAAGCCCTGTATCGCCCGGGCGAGGATGAGCATCCACGGCTCGGTCGCCAGCGCACATGCCGCCGAGGCGAGGGTGAACAGGGCGATACCCGACAGGTACATCCGGCGGCGGCCGAAGCGGTCGCCCAGCGCCGAGGCGGTGAGCAGCAGCGACGCGAAAGACAGTGTGTAGGCGTTGACGAACCATTGCAGGTCGGCCAGGGACGCGCCCAGTTCCGTGCGGATCACCGGGAGCGCGTTCGTGACGACCAGATTGTCCAGGGTGACCATGAACATCGGAATGCCGACGGCGGCGAGGATCGCGCCGAGCGGCCTGGTGGTGGCGCCGGAGGAGCCGGCGCGGGGGGTGGTTTCGAGGGTGGTGGTCATCGCAGATCCTTTGTTGTTATCGACTGATAACTTGATGCCGAAAGAGTATGCATTCGCTGATAACATGTCAACAGGTGGCGGTGCCGGGCGCTACGCCCGCTCGCACCGCGCTACCGTGACCGTCGGACGACGTAAGGAGGACCATGGCGGACTCGACCCGCACGCGCCTGACCGCAGCCGAGCGCAGCGAGCAGGTACTGGCCGCCGCGGTCACCGCGTTCGCCGAAACCGGTTACGCCGCAACGAAAACCGACGAGATCGCCCGACTCGCCGGAGTGTCGCAGCCCTACGTGATCCGGCTGTTCGGCACCAAGGAACGATTGTTCGTCGCCGCGGTCAACCAGGCCTGCGGGCGGATCGAAGAGGTCTTCCGCGCGGCGCGCGCCGACGCGCCGGCGAACGCGACCGCCCAAGAGGCATTGCAGGCACTCGGCAAGGGATACGAGACCTTCCTCGCCGAACGGGAATTGCCACTCCTCATGTTGCACGGCTTCTCCGCCAGCGCCGATCCGGCGATCGGCGACCACGTCCGCGAGCGTTTCGGCCGCATCTACGAACTGGTTCGCGAGCTCACCGGCGCCGATGCCGACGACGCCCGTCAATTCATGGCCACCGGCATGCTCATCACCGTGATGACGGCCATGCAGGTGATCGGCCCGGATGCGGTGCCGACCCGCTGGGCCGAGGAAATCAACGCCTGCCTCCAGGACGACTGAGCAGGCTTTTCACCGCCCTTTGCGCCGATGTGATCGAGCACACCGCCCCTTCGGCCTTTGCGCAGCGTTCTCACAGGATTATAGTTACTTTCGTTAATCAACTTGTTTGATATCCCCCGAACACCTCTTGCTGCGGCGACATCGGCCCACCGGCCGACCGCCGCATCGACCGCTTCCGGAAAGAGAACGATGGCAATCACCTCTGCGAACGACGCCGCGCGCAGATCCCCGGAGTCGGGTGAAACGGCGGCGATGACGCACCGGCAGATCATGGAGGCCCTGTCCGGCCTGCTGCTGGGCATGTTCGTCGCGATCATCTCCTCCACGATCGTGACCAACGCGCTGCCGAAGATCATCGGCACGCTGGGCGGTGGACAATCCGCCTACACGTGGGTCGTCACCGCCTCCCTGCTCGCGATGACGGCCACCACCCCGCTGTGGGGCAAACTCGCCGACCTGTTCAGCAAGAAGGCCCTCGTCCAGATCGCCCTGCTGATCTACGTGGCCGGTTCGGTGGTCGCGGGCCTGTCGCAGAATCCGGGCATGCTGATCGCCTGCCGCGCGGTGCAGGGCATCGGCGCGGGCGGTCTGTCCGCGCTGGCCCAGATCGTGATGGCCGCGATGATCTCGCCGCGCGAACGCGGCCGCTACAGCGGCTACCTGGGCGCGGTGTTCGCGGTGGCGACCGTCGGCGGCCCGCTGCTCGGCGGTGTCATCACCGACACCAGCTGGCTGGGCTGGCGCTGGTGTTTCTACGTCGGTGTGCCGTTCGCGGTGGTCGCCCTGATCGTGTTGCAGCGCACGCTGCGGCTGCCGGTCACCCGGCGCGAGGTGAAGGTCGACTGGCTGGGCGCATTCCTGGTCACCGCGGCGGTGTGTCTGCTGCTGGTGTGGGTCACCTTCGCCGGCGACAAGTACGCATGGGCCTCCTGGCAGACCCTGGTGATGGTGCTCGGCGCCGTCGCACTGGCCGTGCTGTTCGTCTTCGCCGAACTGCGGGCCGCCGAGCCGATCGTGCCGATGCACCTGTTCGCCAACCGCACCATCAGCCTCGCCTCGGCCGCCTCGCTGTTCATCGGTGTCGCGATGTTCGCGGGCACCGTCTTCTTCAGCCAGTACTTCCAGCTGGCGCGCGGCGAATCGCCCACCATGTCGGGTCTCATGACCATCCCGATGATCGGCGGCCTGTTCATCTCCTCCACGGTGTCGGGCCAGATCATCACCCGCACCGGCCGGTGGAAGGCGTGGCTGGTCACCGGCGGCTTCCTGGTGACCGCCGGACTGGGCCTGCTCGGCACCATCCGCTACGACACCAACTACTGGCTGGTCGCGATCTACATGGCGTTGATGGGCCTGGGAATCGGTATGACGATGCAGAACCTGGTGCTGTGCACCCAGAACCAGGTGGCGCCGCACGAACTGGGCGCGGCAAGCTCGCTGGTCACGTTCTTCCGCAGCCTCGGCGGTGCGATCGGCGTGTCGGCGCTCGGCGCGGTGATGGCCGAACGGGTGAAGGACTACATCAGCGACGGGCTGAGCCATCTGAACCCGGCCGCGGCCCGAGCAATGGGCGGTGGCAACCAGATCCCGGACATCTCCGCCCTGCCCGGCCCGGTCCGCACGGTCGTCGAGGACGGGTACGGTCACGGTATCGCCGATGTGTTCCTCATCGCGGCGCCCATCGCGCTGGTCGCCTTCCTGCTGACTCTGTTCATCAAGGAGGTCGCGCTGCGGACCACCGGCGCGCTGGCACAGGCCGCCGAATCGGGACCGGAGCCGGTGCTCCCGGCACAGGTCATGGCCGAGGACGCCTCGGGCCTGGTGCCGGAGGAGTTCGTGAGCACCGGAATCACGATCCACGGCCGCGTCCAGTCCGGTGACGGCTCACCGGTGACGCGCACCGCGCTCACCCTGATCTCCCCCACCGGCCGCCAGATCGGCCGTGCCATCGCCCGCGGCGACGGGCACTACGCGCTCGACGCACCGGAATCCGGATCCTATGTGCTGATCGCCTCGGCCGACGGCTTCCAGCCGCAGGCCACGCCGATCACCGTCGGCGCGCGACCGCTGGAACACGATGTGCGCCTGAGCGGTATGAGCGGATTGGCCGGCACCGTGCGAGCGGCCGACGACGGCACACCGGTGGCCGATGCGCTGGTGATCGTCACCGACAGCCGCGGTGACGTCCTGGCGGCGGGCGCGTCCGGCCCCGCGGGCGACTATGCGCTGACCGAACTGGTTCCCGGACCGGTGACCGTCGCGGTCAACGCCGCCACGTTCCAGCCGGTGGCGTTGCCGGCGGAGGTCGCCGGTCAGGGCATCACCCAGCTCGACGTGATGCTCTCGCGCGGCGCGCAACTGCGGGGTGTCGTGCACGGCGCCCACGGTCCGCTGCGCGATGCCCGGGTGACCCTCGTCGACGCGGGCGGTGCGGTGATCGACAGCACCACCACCGACGCGGACGGCAGCTACCTGTTCGCCAATCTGGCGGTCGGCGACTACACGGTGGTGGCGGCCGGTTACCCGGCGACCACCTCCACGCTGACCCTGGCCGCGGGCACCGGTGACGACCACGTGATCGAGTTGGCGCACCCGCGCGACTGATCAAAACAGTGTGGGCGCCGGATACGAATATCCGGCGCCCACAGTCGTATTCGGGGCCCGTCGACATGTCCTACCGGTCGGGCACGATCTGCGTGACGGACCGGGCACCGTAGCTGTCGCGCTGGAGTTGACCGGGCGCTATGGGCGGTGGCGTACCCGGGCGTCGGCGTAGAGACAGATCGCGGCGGCGGCGGCCAGATTCAGGCTCTCCGCGCGGCCGTGGATGGGGATGCGGATGCGATGGTCGGCGCGGGCGGCGACCGCCGGGTCCAGGCCGTGCGCCTCGTTGCCGAAAAGCCATGCGGTGCCGCCGGATTCGCCCGCGGAGCGGAGCAGATCGTCGGCGTCGTCGAGGTCGACCTCGCCGCGCGCGGTGGTGGCCAGGACGGTGATGTCGTTGTCGCGCAGGGTCGTCAGCACCGCGTCGATATCGCGTTCGCGCGCGATCGGCACGTGGAACAGGCTGCCCGCGCAGGCGCGCACACATTTGCCGTTGTGCGGATCCACCGAATCACCGGCCAGCACGACACCGTTCGCGCCGACGGCATCGGCCACCCGAATCAGAGTTCCCGCGTTGCCCGGATCGGACATCTCGACCGGCACCGCCAGCATGCGAGAAGTAGCCGCTCGGCCTTCGGCCCCGCGCGTCTCCACGGTGCCCGAAAGCACCTGCCCCAGCGGCACATCGACAACCCGGCACACCGCCACCAACCCCGGCGGCGTGACGGTCTCGCCCAGATGTTCGGCGGCCCGCTCACATACCAGGCTGGTGCGCACGCCCAACGCGGCGGCCGTGGCCACCAGTTCGTGTTCGCGTTCGGCGGCGCGACTCGAGTAGAACAGCTCCTCG
This sequence comes from Nocardia sp. MDA0666, assembly GCF_003023875.1. Classification (NCBI taxonomy): domain Bacteria; kingdom Bacillati; phylum Actinomycetota; class Actinomycetes; order Mycobacteriales; family Nocardiaceae; genus Nocardia; species Nocardia sp. MDA0666. The sequence continues at coordinate 102,734 of NZ_PYHT01000013.1, read as the reverse complement.
ACCCGCTCGGTATCCAGGGCCGCGGCCACGGAATTGGCACCCTCGGCCAGGAACAGGCCGGTTTTGCGGCGGGATGCGGAGCGGTGCAGTTTGACAGCGGAAACGACCCGCGGATTGCGTTCCGACAGTTCCGGATTCGTCCGGACGTCGGAGTCGCGCTCCGCGGGTCGTTTCGACGTGTTGGTCAACTGGTCGCAGCTCAGGCGGCCGGGGCGTTGACATCCTCCGGCAGGGCGGCCTTGGCCACCGCCACCAGGCCGGCGAACGCCTCGGCGTCGGAGACGGCGAGCTCGGCGAGGATCTTGCGGTCGACCTCGACGCCCGCGGCCTTCAGGCCCTGGATGAAGCGGTTGTAGGTGATGTCGTTGAGCCGAGCCGCGGCGTTGATGCGCGCGATCCACAGCTTGCGGAAGTCACCCTTGCGCGCCCGGCGGTCCCGGTAGGCGTAGGTGAGCGAGTGCAGCTGCTGTTCCTTGGCCTTGCGGTACAGCCGCGAGCGCTGCCCGCGGTAGCCCTTGGAGGCCTCGAGCACGGAACGGCGCTTCTTCTGAGCGTTGACGGCCCTTTTGACGCGTGCCACTGGTCAGTCCTTGTTCGATCGAGGGGCGCGGCGGCGCCCACAGGTTGGGAGAGGGAACGGTGCGCGAGCGCGCTCAGATACCGAGCAGCTTCTTCACGCGACGGACGTCAGCGGGCGCGACGACCTCCGTGCCGTCCAGACGACGAGTCCGGCGGCTGGACTTGTGCTCGAGCAGGTGGCGACGGTTCGCCTGCTGGCGCAGCAGCTTGCCGCGACCGGACACCTTGAATCGCTTCGAGGTGCCGCTGTGGCTCTTCATCTTCGGCATGGATTCCTCAATCTTGTCTCGTTCCGGCGGCATCGCGTCGTGCGATACCGCCGGTGCTGTATCGGTTTACTGCGGGCTGGCCGCTTCGGCTTCCGGCGCGGGCGCCGAACCGGCCGCAGCGTCGCCCCCAGCGGGCGCGGAACTGCCGGGCGCCGAACCACGCTGCGCGGTCTGCTGCGCGGCGGTCTGCGCCTTCACCCGGGTCTTCGCACCCTTGTGAGGTGCGAGGACCATCGTCATGTTCCGGCCGTCCTGCTTGGCGGAGGTCTCCACGAAGCCGAGGTCGGCGACATCGGAGGCCAGCCGCTGCAGCAGCCGGAAACCGAGTTCGGGACGCGACTGCTCGCGACCACGGAACATGATCGTGACCTTGACCTTCGACCCGGCCTCGAGGAACCGCATCACGTGTCCCCGCTTGGTCGCGTAGTCGTGGTCATCGATCTTCGGACGGAGCTTCTGCTCCTTGATCACGGTCTGCTGCTGGTTCTTGCGGGACTCGCGCGCCTTCTGCGCGGTCTCGTACTTGAACTTGCCGTAGTCCATGATCTTGCAGACCGGTGGACGCGCGTCCGGTGCGACCTCGACGAGGTCGAGGTCAGCCTCTTGGGCGACGCGTAGTGCATCTTCAACACGCACGATCCCCACCTGCTCACCCCCCGGTCCGATGAGTCGGACCTCGGGGACGCGGATGCGATCGTTGATGCGGGTCTCAGTGCTGATGGGGCCTCCTAGGTCAAGCGGTGTCATCCAACGACCGCGAGCAACAACTGCAACCCCATACCCAACACGAAAGCCCCGTTGCGGTATTTCACCGCCACGGGGCCCGAATGTCGACCGGTCGCCGCGGGCGTCCACCAACAGGACTGCCACCTCGACCTCGCCACGGACAAATCCGAGCGAGAACCCGCCGCATACGGCGGGTGACCGGACCATCGAACCTGGCACGCTGGCCGGCCGATGGTGGGAGTCGGGCTCCACTTACAGCCCCGAGCCGATGCGCTGGATCGGTTCCAACACGAGACCGGGGCGGTCGTCGCCGACTACTTTAACACCGCAGGCGCCCCTACTCCCAATCGGCCGCCCCCGCAACCCGTCGACGCGAACTCGATGACATGCTACGGATATGAGCGAGCATGCCGGCGACCCGTCGGCCCTGAGTGAGTCCGCCGATCAGGAAACGGTGCGGGAGCTGGCCGACATCCCCGCTGTCGAGGTGATCAGCCGGGCCGCGGTGATGCTGATGAGCTCGGCCGCCGAGAAGCTCGGCCTCGCCGACGAAGATCCCGATTCCAGCCCTCGCCGCGATCTGGACGAGGCCCGCCGCGTGATCACGGCGCTCGCCGGCCTGGTGACGGCCTCGGTCGAATATCTGGGCCCGCACGCCGGCCCCATCCGCGAGGGCCTGCAGTCGCTGCAACGCGCGTTCCGCGAGTCGTCGGCGCATCCGGACGCGCCGGGCGCGGGACCGGGCGAAAAGTACACCGGGCCGGTCTACTGAGCCGAGGTTCTGTTCGGCGCGGCGTGCCAACGGGGGGCCGCGCCGCGCCGGGGATTCACCGCACAGCGATCCCTGACAACAGGGTGGTGACGACGGCCTCGACCGGGGGCGGCACGAACGGGCGCGGCGTTCCCGACAGCAACGACGACAGCACCGCGTCGTGGCAGATGCCGATCAGGACGGCGGCGGCCGCATCGACGTCCGCATCGGCCGCCACTCGGCCCAGATCACGTTCCGCGCGCAGATAGTCGACCAGCTGTTCACGCCACATCCGTTGCCGGCCTTCCGTTTCGGCGAACCTGGCCAGGACCGCGGGTTGGGCGATGAGCCCCGCGAATACCGGCAATACCGCCTGATGCAGCGCCAGCCCCTGGTGCAGGCACACCGCCAGATTCTCCGCGAGGTCGCCGCTGCCCGCGACGGGTAGCGGCGGGAAGCTTCGATCCACCGATTCGACATGGGATCGCAGCGCCGCGGCGAGCAGTTCCTCCTTGTCGGCGAAATGGTTGTAGAGCACCCCGTCGGACACCCCGGCGGCCCGGGCGATGGCACGCACGGTGAGCCCGGTGGCGCCTTGTTCGGCGAACAATCTCTCGGCCGTGGCGATCAGATGGGCACGCAGATCGTGGTCGTCGCGGTCGTGCAGTGCCGCCGCCCGTCGGGGTGACATGAGACCTACGGTAGTGCGACGGTGGCGGTGACGAGCCGGGAGGCCGCGCGCAACCGGACCGGGCCGTCGCCGGCGAACGGCGCGAGCGCGGCGGCGACGGCTGCCCGGACATCGGTATCGGTGCGGAAATCGTTGCGCAGCCGGTGATATCGCACGGGCCCCCAGCCCACGACGAATTCGGTGGCATCGTCGACATCCGCGCCCCAGACGCTGTCGGTGACGACGAGTTCGTTTCCGACACCGGCGAATCCGGCCGCGCCGAGCAGGTCGGCGGTGGCCGCGGGATCGGCGAAGGCGCTGAAGCCGTGTCCCACCTCGAAGCCGGGCAGATGCGCCGCCGCCGCGGCGAAGACGCCGGCGATCTCCGAGTCCGCCATGGCCGGGACCGCCACCGCGAGCCGGCCGCCGGGCCCCAGCGCGCGGGCGATGTTGGTGAACGCCGCCACCGGATCGGCGAAGAACATGATGCCGAACCGGCTGATCGCCACATCGTAGGAGCCGGGTGCGAAGCCGAACACCTGGGCATCGCCCTGCTCGAACGAAACATTCTGCACGCCTTCGGCTTCGGCGAGCAGGCGCGCCCGCGCGAGCATCGGCCCGGAGAGGTCGACACCGGTCGCCGAGCCCGCCCGCCGCGCCGCCGCCCGCGTCGATTGGCCATTGCCGCAACCGATGTCCAGGACGCGATCTCCCGGTCCGACCTGCGCCGCGGCCAGCAACGGCTCGTTGATCCCGTCGTTCACGGCGTCGTAACGGTCGGCGTGGCCGGCCCAGTGTTCGCCCTCGTATCCGTTCCACGCCTCGGACTGTGCGGTGTTGACGATGTGGGTCATCGCGGTCTCCTCGAAATTGTTATGAACAAGCGTTCATGAACGTGTGTTCATAATGACCGACGAGACATTCGGCCGTCAAGGTGCTCCGGGGCCGCCGAGGAACGTGGCACCGCGAGTCGGGTGCGGATCATCTGTCGCGCAATGTGATTCGACGAAGCGCCGCGTCCGTCTCCTCGGCGAGCACGCCCACCAGTTCGGTGGCCGAGACGATCGAGGTGATCCGGTCGACGGCTTGGCCCGCCCACACCGGAACCGCGGTGAGGTCGTTGCGGGCGGCGGCGTCACGGTACTCGCGCAGGGCGGCCTCGTCGGTGCGCAGTTCGTCGTCGCGACCGCGCCACCGGTCGATGAAGGTGTTGCGCAGCGTGCGGGCGGGATACTTCTCCGGCCACGGTGCGCCGCGGGCGATGTCGAGGGTCCAGTTCACCTCGGTATCGCCGCCGGTGGCATCCACCAGGGCCTTGCCCAGTTCGGCGGGCACCAGGGCCTCGTGGGTCGCCTGGAAGCGGGTGCCCACCATCGCGCCGGCCGCGCCGAGCGCCAGAGCGGCCGCGATCGCGCGACCGTCGGCGATGCCACCGGCGGCGAGCACCGGCACCGCACCCGCCAGATCGACGACCGTCGGCACGAACGAGAGAGTCCCGATGCCCTGGGCGGCGCAGTGCCCGCCGGCGTCGCTGCCCTGCGCCACCAGCACATCCGCGCCCGCGTCCAGCGCCCGGCGCGCCTCGTCGGCGTCGGTGACCTGGACGATCAACACCGCACCGGCGTCCCGGACGGTCGCGGCCAGGTGCAGAGGATCCCCGAAGGACAACAGGACCGCCGCGGGGTCGAACGACAGCGCGTGGTCCAGGACGGTCCGGTCGATCGCCCAGCTCAGGAAGCCGACTCCCCATGGCGCGGTGGTGTTCGCGCGCACCAGTCGCAGTTCGCGCTCGACCCATTCCCGATCGCCGCGACCGCCACCGACGAGCCCCAGGCCGCCACCCTCGGACACCGCGGCGGCCAGCGCCCCGCCCGCTTCCCCGCCCATCGGCGCGGACACGATCGGGTGGCGGACGGAGAGGATTTCGGTGAATGCGGTCGGGATCGCCATACCCCGATCGTCGCAGGTGTGTGCGGCGGACGGGCGGCGGCATGCGGACCGGTTGGTCGTTATCGCGCTCGAGCACCACCCGCTTGCCGCGGTGACTTGCCCCAATCCGGGCATTTTCGCCTTCGCGGCACGGTAGCCGCCTTCTATGATTCGCCGAATGTCTTCATGGGTACGTTCCAGCGGAAGACGTGACGATACCGGGGTGCAGCATGACCGCCAGAAGAGATCTGGACCACGAACTCGGCGGCCCGACCGCCGCCACGGATCTACTGACCGATCACGAGTGCGCCGACCTGTTGCTGCTGTTCACGCAGGCACGTCAGGAAGAGGCGAGGGCGCTGTCGCAGTCGGTGGACGCGATGATCAGCGCACTGCCGCGACCGCTGCGCACGCCGGCGAAGAAGATCATGTTCGGGAACCTGCTGGACTGATGACGGATCCGGTAACCCGCGCCCAGCTCATCCTGCTCGCCCGCACCCTGCACGTTCCGCCGGAACGACTCGCTCATCTGGAGCGCCTCGGCGCCGGGAATCTGCACGAATTACAGCAACGGATGGCCGCGATCGTCTTCGATCAGCATGCCGAAACCTTCAAGCGGATAAGCAGATTGGTGCCGATCATCCCGCTCGGCATCTCGATGCCGCTGGTGCAGAAGCTGGTGCCGCCGGCTCTGACCGGGCGCGCGGCCGGCGCGGTGGGCGTCGACCATCCGAAGAAGGCCGCCGAAACCGTCGCGCTGCTGGGCATCGGCTACGCGGCCGACTGCGCGCCGTATCTGGACCCGCGCACGGTCGGCGAACTGGCCGATATCGCGCCGCCGGAACCGATCGTGCAGATCGTCAACGAGGTGCTACGCCGCCGCGACTACATCACCGCCGGACCGTTTCTCGGCTACGCCTCGCCACGGTTGATCGAGGCCGTGGAGCGCGGCGTGCCCGACGACGAAGGCCTGATCTTCTCGGCGTCGTTCGCGTTCTCGACCAGCGCCCTGACCTCGGTGCTGCGCCAGTTGCTCAACGGCCCGGCGCGCCGGATGCCGCGCATGATCCAGACCGTTCTGCACGGGTCGCCGGAATTGCGGCTGGCGGCGTTGTCGATCTTCGCGCGCTGCGATGCCGACGTCGTCGCCGACGTCGGAGATATCGTGCTGGGCGTCGGAACGCCCGCCGTGCTGTGCAATCTGGTGACGACCGCGATCCACGGCGGGGCGGGGCGCGATATGGCCGTCTTCTTCGACACCCTGCGTCCGCCCGCCCTGGCCGCGATGGCGGCACTGCCGATCTTCACCGATACCGCGGTGGCCGCCGCCCTGCTGCAGGGGCTGGAGGGCTGCTCCGATCCGTCGCCCTGGCGCGGGCTGTTCGCCCTCTTGGCACAGCTCGATCCCACGATGCGGCCGGCATTAGCCGATATGCTCGCGCAGCAGTCCGACGCCACCATCGGGGCGCTGCCCTCGCACGCCACGGAGGCCGATCTGTGGCCCGTACTGCTGGATATCATTGCGGCGGGCGATCATTCGGTGCAGACGCGGATCGGCAGCCGCTGGGCGATGCTGCCTCCGGAACGCCGCGCGGGCGTGCAATGGCATCTGGACGAACGCAGCGAAGACCCGCGATTGACCACAGTCGCCGGCGCGGTGGCCGCCAGTTCGGTCTCGGTGGAGGAGGTCTTCTTCCGGCGCCGGCAGCTCGGCCGCCGCCGTGGAGCCGACAGCTGGGACGCCGTCTGAACATCGAGACGCGACGGACCCACCGGAAAACCTCGCGAGTCCGTCGCGCGATGCACGGGGCTCAGCCGACGGCAGCGGTCTTCCGGCGCCCGGACGGCTTCGCAGCCGCCGCCTTGGCAGCCGGCGCCTTCTTCGCCTTGGTCGTCTTCGCCGGTGCGGTCGGCTTCTCGAGGACCTCGCGCAGGAACTGGCCGGTGTAGCTCTCACCAACAGCCGCAACGTCTTCCGGCGTGCCCTGTGCGATCACGGTGCCACCGCCGGAGCCGCCCTCGGGACCCATATCGATCACCCAGTCGGAGGTTTTGATGACGTCCAGGTTGTGTTCGATGACGATCACCGTATTGCCCTTGTCGACCAGTCCGTTGATCACCGCGAGCAGTTTGCGGATGTCCTCGAAGTGCAGGCCGGTGGTCGGCTCGTCGAGGATGTAGACCGTGCGCCCGGTCGAGCGCTTCTGTAGTTCGGCGGCCAGTTTCACGCGCTGCGCCTCACCACCGGACAGGGTCGGGGCGCTCTGGCCCAGCCGCACATATCCCAGGCCGACATCGACCAGCGTCTTGAGGTAGCGGTGGATCGAGGTGACCGGCTCGAAGAATTCGGCCGCCTCCTCGATCGACATGTCGAGTACCTCGGCGATGGTCTTGCCCTTGTAGTGCACCTCGAGGGTTTCCCGGTTGTAGCGGGCGCCGTGGCACACCTCGCAGGGCACGTACACATCCGGCAGGAAATTCATCTCGATCTTCAACGTGCCGTCGCCGGAACAGGCCTCGCACCGCCCGCCCTTGACGTTGAAGGAGAACCGGCCCGGCTGATAGCCGCGCACCTTGGCCTCGGTGGTGGCCGCGAACAGGGTGCGGATCTTGTCGAAGACGCCGGTGTAGGTGGCCGGGTTCGAGCGCGGGGTGCGCCCGATCGGCGACTGATCGACCTGCACCAGCTTGTCGAGATGGTCGAGCCCGTTGATCCGGGTGTGCCGGCCGGGCACCTGCCGCGCACCGTTGAGCTTGTTCGCCAGGACGGTCGCCAGAATGTCGTTGACCAGCGTCGACTTCCCGGAGCCGGAGACGCCCGTCACGGAGGTCAGCACGCCGAGCGGGAACGCCACATCGATACCGCGCAGATTGTGTTCATTCGCGCCGACCACGGTGAGCTGCTTCTTCTTCGACACCGGCCGGCGCACCAGCGGCACCTCGATCACCTCGCGGCCGGACAGGTAGGCGCCGGTCAGCGAGTTCGGATCCTCGAGCAGGCCCGGGTACGGGCCGCTGTAGACGACCTGGCCGCCGTGCTCGCCGGCCAGCGGGCCGATGTCGACGACCCAATCCGAGGAGTGGATGGTGTCCTCGTCGTGTTCGACCACGATGAGCGTATTGCCGAGATTACGCAGCCGCGTGAGGGTTTCGATCAGACGCCGGTTGTCGCGCTGGTGCAGGCCGATGGACGGCTCGTCCAGCACGTACAGCACGCCGACCAGTCCCGAGCCGATCTGGGTGGCCAGCCGGATCCGCTGCGCTTCACCGCCGGACAGCGTCGCCGCCGCCCGCGACAGCGTCAGATATTCCAGGCCGACGTCGAGCAGGAAGCCCAGCCGGGCCTGGATCTCCTTGAGTACCTGGCCGGCGATCGCGGCCTCCCGCTCCCCCAGCTCGAGCGAGTTCAGGAAGCGCGAGCAGTCACGGATCGAGAGATCACACACCTCGGCGATGGAACGGCGCCCGCCCTCGGCATTGAGCGTGACGGCCAGGATCTCCGGGCGCAGCCGCGCACCGCTACAGACCGGGCACGGCACATCGCGCATGTACCCGTCGTAGTGCTCCTTCATCTGCTCGGATTCGGTGCTCTCCAGCCGCCGCTGCAGGAACGGCATCACGCCCTCGAAATCGGCGTAATAGGACCGCTTGCGGCCGTAGCGATTGGTGTAGGACACGTGCACCTGGTCGGAGCTGCCCTCCAGCACCGCCTTACGGGCCTTGAGCGGCAACGTGTTCCACGGCGCGTCCATCGAGAAGCCGATCGCCTCGGACAGTCCGGACAGCAGCCGGTTGAAGTATTCGGCGGTCTGCCCGCGCGACCACGGAGCGATCGCGCCGTCGTTGAGGCTCAGTTCCGGATCGGGTACCACCAGTTCCGGATCGACCTCCTTGCGAATGCCGAGACCGGTGCAGTCCGGGCAGGCGCCGTAGGGCGAGTTGAAGGAGAACGACCGCGGTTCCAGATCCTCGATATCGAGGGGGTGACCGTTCGGGCAGGCCAGTTTCTCGGAGAACCGCCGCTCGCGGTCGTGTGCGTGCTCGTCGCGGTCGACGAAGTCCAGGACCACGATGCCGTCGGCCAGCCGCAGCGCCGTCTCGATCGAATCCGTCAGTCGCTGTTTGGAAGTCGGCTTCACCGCCAGCCGGTCGATCACGACCTCGATGTCGTGCTTCTCCTGCTTCTTCAGCTTCGGCGGCTCGGTGAGCGGATACACCACGCCGTCGACGCGCACCCGGGAGTAGCCCTGGGTGTTGAGCTGGTCGAACAGGTCCACGAATTCGCCCTTGCGGGTCCGCACCACCGGAGCCAGCACCTGGAAGCGGGTGCCGGGCTCCATCTCCAGCACCTGATCCACGATCTGCTGCGGGGTCTGCTTGGCGATCAGCTCACCGCAGACCGGGCAGTGCGGCGTTCCGGCGCGGGCATACAACAGGCGCAGATAGTCGTAGACCTCGGTGATGGTGCCGACGGTCGAGCGCGGGTTGCGGTTGGTCGACTTCTGGTCGATCGACACCGCCGGGGAGAGTCCCTCGATGAAATCCACATCGGGCTTGTCCATCTGCCCCAGGAACTGGCGCGCGTACGCCGACAGCGACTCGACGTAGCGGCGCTGGCCCTCGGCGAAGATGGTGTCGAAGGCGAGGCTCGATTTACCGGATCCGGAGAGTCCGGTGAACACGATGAGGCTGTCGCGTGGCAGGTCGAGGTCCACTCCCTTCAGGTTGTGCTCCCGAGCTCCGCGCACGGTCAACAGATCCGCCACCGGCTGTCCCTTCTCGATCGAAATTCGGCGTCCAGAATCTCCCCGGACGCCATGCTAGGCACACCCACCGACAAGTTCGGCGACACGACCGCGAGCGGACCCGTCGGCACCGCCGCGAGCGGGCCCGGTCGTCACGCCGGCCCGAGCACCACCACGGAGTTGTGCCCGCCCATACCGAGCGAGGTCTTCACCGTGAATCCGCCGCCGAACGGGGTGGGTCCGTCCAGCAGGCGAGGATGCGCCTCGGCCATGATCGGCGGCGCCACCACGACGCCGCGCTCATAACCCAGGGCCGTCGCCGCGATCTCGACGCCGGCCGCCGCACCCATGCAATGTCCGGTCAGCGGTTTGATCGAATAGACCTGCGGGCGGTCGTCGAAGATCCGCGCCAGCACGGCCCGTTCGGCCACATCGCACTGCCGGGTTCCGGGACCGTGGGCGTTGTAGTAGCTCACGTCCCCGGGGCGCACCCCGGCCCGGTCCAGGGCCCGGTGCGTACAGTCCAGTATCCGCTCCAGACCGGGGTCCACGGACACGACGTGATAAGCGTCATTGGTCATCGCCCCGCCGAGCATCGCGCAGTACGGCCGCTCCACCTGCCGCGAGACCACGAACGCCACCGACGCCTCGCCGAAGCTGAATCCCCGGCTGCCCTCCTGGAACGGCCGGCACGCCTCCAGCGGATCGGCGTCGATCACCGCCGCGCCCATCTGCACGAAGTGGTGGACCATATCCGGGCTCGACGACAGGTCGGTGGTCACGCATACGACGTCGTCGGCGAAACCCTGATCCAGCCACATCTGCGCGGTGATCAGCGCGACATTGGCCGAACTGCAGGCCGCCGAGACATTCATCGACGGTCCGTGGAAGCCGAACTCCTGCATCAGCAGCGAAATCGGGGTCGACGGCAGCAGCCGCAGATAGTCGCGGGAACGACGGCGGCTGTCGTCGGTGAGGTAGAAGTCCTCCCAGTCCCGGACATCGCCGAGCACGATCGCGTGGATCACCCCGACCGTGCCGCCCGGACGCCAGCCTCGTTCGGCGGCATCGGCGATCGCCTCGCGCGCGGCCTCCTGCACCGCGCGGGCGTAGCGGCTCGGGCTCAGTGACTCGTCGCCGCCGTCGGGTACCAGCGCAACCCACGCGTATTCGTCGCGATCGGGACCGTAGCCGGGGTAGAGCCGGGCGGCCGCCTTACCGGTGTGCAGACCGCGCCACAGCGTTTCCCGGCCCCAGCCGTAACCGCTGACCACGCCGATACCTGCGATCGGCATACGATCTTGATATCCTCGAGTTGACATCGGGGTTGTGTTCGGCATTCGCGCTCCTACACCCGGCCTGGGCACCTGCCTCCGGCGTAACACCCGGTCCGGCCCCCCGACCGGACCGAACCCGAACCCGACAGCGTACCCTTCGCCGATACCGCGGGAACGGGCACCTGTCATGATCACGCACAGGCCCGATCAGCACCTGAACTGTGACCGAACCAATACCGTCCACACTGTGATCCGCGGTACGTCACCATCAGAATGATCCCGTGCGCCAATTGACCTGAACAGGCCATGATCAGGGGGTTACATGTGGTTGAGGCAGGTGAGAACCGGCCCGAGGCCGTGATGGACGCCGAACTGCTCGCCCAGCGGTACCGCACCCTGGTCGAGCACAGTCCCGACGGCGTCGTCGTGCACGAGGACGGCATCGTCGTCTACGCCAATCCGGCGATCGTGCGGCTGCTGGCCGCCCCCGGAGTGGACGAGGTGGTCGGGCACCCGGTCACCCAGTTCGTGGCCCATCGTGACGTGCCGGCGATGCTCGAGCGCATCGATCGGCTGCACCAGACCGGCGACGCGTCCGAGACCGCGGAGATGACCCTGATTCGCAGCGACGGCCAGGCGGTCGACGTCGAGACGGTCTCGGTGCTCACCGTCTGGCAGAACCGGCTCGCCTATCAGGTGGTGATCCACGACCTCACCGCGCAGCGCCGGGCCGAGGCCGCGCAACGCCGGGCCGAACACCATTTCACGGCCGTGGTGTCGCAACTCGAGGAGGGTGTGGTCGTCATCGACCGCGAGGGCCGGATCGAATCGATCAACCCGGCGGCGCTGCGCATCTTCGGTCAGGACGGCGACAATCTGATCGGCCGCCGCATCGATTCGCTGCCGCTGACGCTGCTGGACGCGAACGCCCAGCCGCTGGCCCCGAGCCATCACCCGGTAGCCCGGACGCTGGCCACCGGGGAAACCATCGCACGCTACGTGTTCGGCGTGGACCGCCCGGACGGGCAGCGGCGCTGGCTGTCGGGTTCGAGCCGGTTGCTCAACCCGGGCGCACCCGACTCGCCGGCCGTCTCCTCGTTCAACGACGTCACCGAATTCCGTGCCAGCCGAAGGCAATTGGAGTATCAGGCGACCCACGATCCGCTCACCGGGCTGGCCAATCGGTCGCTGGTGCTCTCGCGACTGGCGACCGCGCTGGGCGTCGACGAACAGTCGCCGGTGTCGAACGTGCTGTTCATCGACCTCGACGGATTCAAGGCCATCAACGACACCCTGGGCCACGCGATCGGCGATACCGTGCTGCAGATCGTGGCCCAGCGGCTGCAGCGCGGCCTGCGCACCGACGATGTGGTGGGCCGCATCGGCGGCGACGAATTCCTGGTCCTGCTGTCCGGCCGTACCCAGCCGGACGATCTGGACGGGCTGATCACCCGGCTGCGCCAGACCATGGCCGAGCCGATCATCGCCCGGGGCCACCGCATCCACATCGAGGCCTCGATCGGCGTCACCGCGCTGCGCCCGGGCGATCCGCGCACTCCCGAAGCGGTGCTGCACGACGCGGATCTGGCGATGTACCGTGCCAAACCGGCGACCTCCGAGAGCAACGCGCTGGGACGGCGGCCGAACAACACCCACGCCTCCTGAAAGATCCGCGGATGATCCTGGAACACGCGCTGCTGTCCGTCGCGCCCGATCGCACGGGCCTGGTAGTGCAACATTTCACTACCGTGTTCGCGGCGCGTTCACCTGCGGCTACGGCGAGTCCGGCGAACCCCAACTAGACTCGACGATTCCGTTCTCTTCGCGCGCGGCCCGCTCGGCCCCTGTGGTGACAAGGAGTTCCGTTTTGCCCGACCGCCTCACCGAGGATCGCCCCGCCACCGATCGCGCCGCCGAACTGGAGCGGGAGCAGAGCTATCTCACCCTGCTGTATCAGCGGCTGGACGGTATGCGCGAATACGCACAGCGCCGGCTGCGGACGGTATTGCTGGAAACCGGCGGCACCCCGCAGGCCCGCAGCGAACGCGAATCGTTCACCCAGCTCTACTCCGAGGATCTGGCGAAATACGACGCCGCCGAGAACGGGCTGTGCTTCGGCCGGATCGATCTGGCCGCGGAGAACACCGAGGACACCGGCGACGCGGGCGAGTACCGCTACATCGGCCGCCTCGGCATCCTCGACGAGGACGACGACTACAACACCCTGCTGCTGGACTGGCGGGCCCCGCTGGCCCGGCCGTTCTACCTCGCGACCACCGCCGCCCCCGACGGCGTGACTCGTCGCCGGCACATCCGCTCGCGCAATCGCAACGTGACCGGAATCAGCGACGAATACCTCGATCTGGAGATGGCGCGCCGCGCCGGCGCGATCGAGTCCGACGACGGCGGCGTCGGCAGTGAGAGCGCCCTGCTCACCGCCCTGAACGCGGCGCGCACCGGCCATATGACCGATATCGTCGAGACGATCCAGAGCGAGCAGGACGCCATCATCCGCTCCGAACACCGCAGCGTCCTGGTCGTCCAGGGCGGTCCGGGTACCGGGAAGACCGCGGTCGCGCTGCATCGCGCGGCGTATCTGCTCTACACCTACCGTCAGCAGCTCGACAAGGCCGGTGTGCTGATCATCGGCCCCAATTCCACCTTCCTCGACTACATCGGCCAAGTGCTGCCGTCGCTGGGCGAGACCGGCGTGCTGCTGTCCACGATCGGCAATCTGTATCCGGGAGTCGAAGCGACACTGGAGGATTCGCTGCGCGCGGGCGAACTCAAGGGTTCGCTCGACATGCTCGATGTGCTGAAGAAGGCGGTGCGCGACCGGCAGGAGGTGCCGCGCGACCCGGTCCGCCTCGACTTCGACGGGTACGAGCTGACGCTGGATCGCAAGATCGCCACCCGCGCTCGCGGCCGGGCCCGCTCCTCGCGCCGCCCGCACAACCTCGCCCGCCCGATCTTCGCCGCCTCGGTGGTCGACGCGCTGACCGACCAGCTGGCGCAGATCATCGGTAAGGACCAGTTCGCCGACACCGTCGACGAAGCCGATGCCGCCGCCGGCCGCCGCCCGTCGAATACCGGGCGCAATCTGCTGAGCCAGGCCGATCTGACCGAGATCCGCGACGAGATGCGCGCCGACGCCGGCATTCAGCGCGCGATCGCGCAGTTGTGGCCGATCCTGACCCCCCAGCAGGTGCTCGCCGACCTGTGGGCCGAACCCGAGCGGCTGGCGCATGCCGCGGACCGGCTCAGCGCCGAGGACCGCAAGGAGCTGTTCCGCGCCCTCGACCCGGCGAACGGGCCCGCCTTCGCGGCCGCGGACGCGCCGCTGCTCGACGAGCTGGCCGAATTGCTGGGCATCGACGACGCCGAGGAGCGGGAGCGCTCACGGCGGCGGTGGCGCGCGCAGCTGGCCGAGGCGCAGGAGGCGCTCGACATCCTGACCGGTTCGGCGCCGCAGGACCTCGAGGACGATCTGGATCCGGAAATCCTGATGGCCTACGACCTGATCGACGCCGGCCAGCTCGCCGAGCGCCAGCATGTGCGCAATCGTCAGACGACCGCCGAGCGGGCCGCCGGTGATCGCAGCTGGACCTACGGACACGTGATCATCGACGAGGCGCAGGAACTGTCGGAGATGGCGTGGCGAATGGTGATGCGGCGCATTCCGAATCGCTGGGTGACGGTGGTCGGCGATGTGGCGCAGACCGGCGATCCGGCGGGGGCGTCGTCGTGGCAGCGGATGCTGGAACCCTATGTCGCACAGCGCTGGAAGCTCACGGAACTGACGGTCAACTACCGCACGCCCGCCGAAATCATGGCGGTGGCCGCCGATGTGCTGGCGGCGATCGATCCGGAGGCGACCATCCCGCGGTCGGTCCGGGAATCCGGCTTTCCGCCGCGGGCCGTGCAGGTCGCGGCCGGCGGCTCGCTGGCCGCGGTCACCGAACTCGTCGCCGCCGAGGTCGGCAGGCCGGGTATCACGGCGGTCCTGGCCCCGCATGCGACGGTGAGCGAATTCGCCTCGCTGGCGGGCGATTCCGTGCAGGTGCTGACGGTAGCCGAGGTCAAGGGCCTGGAGTTCGACTCGGTCGTGCTGGTGGAACCGCAGGCCATACTGGACGAATCGCCGCGCGGGCTCAACGATCTGTACGTGGCGCTCACCCGTGCCACCCAGCGATTATCGGTGGTTCACACCGGCACGCTGCCCGAGGTCCTCGGCGCATTGCGCTGAGGCCCCGGGCGGCCGGTCATGCGAACGTCAGCGGACGGTGTGCACGATCAGGACGTCGCTGCGCGACTTGCGGGCGACATCGGAGGGCACCGAGCCGAGCAGGCGCCCGGCCAGGGTGTTGAGGCCGCGGTTACCGACGACCAGCAGATCGGCCTCCACCTCCTTGACCAGGTTCAGCAGCGATTCGACGGGTTCGCCGACGACGGCCCGCTCCACGATGTTGGTCGCCCCGGCGGCGGCCGCCTTGTCCCGCGCGACCCGCAGGATCTCGTTGGTGGGAGCCGAGCCGCGCACCTGGTAGGCCTCGTCCTTGAGGACGTCGGCCGCGGCGGCCACATCGCGGTCGTCGGTCGGGTAGTACGCGCACGCGACGTACAGGGTGGCGCCCGCGTCGCCGGCCAGCGCGGCAGCCTTCTCGACAGCGACATACGACGAATCCGAGCCATCGGTACCGACGACAATGGACCGGTAGGCGGTCATCTTTCCTCCAAACGTACAAGTGGGCGGATGCCTGCGCGCAATTCCGGAGCAGAAACCCGCGCGGGCAACTGCGCTAGACCATAACCGTTATCGCGCCGGAATCATCGACAATCGCAATACATCACATCGATGCGCCCCGCGATCCGCAGGACACATTCGCCGGCCGGGCGGCCGCGCGAGCCGCCTCACCAGCGCTGATCCCGAATCCGGCGGCATCGCGTTGCGATCGTCGTCGCAGTCGCGAACCCGATTGTGGCCCTGGGATTTTCGTCACAGAAGGGTTTTCCCCAATTGCACGGACCGCGATTGCCCGGATGCACAGAGCGCACCCGGGCGTGATGGTGAGAACTCACAATTCCCGGCGGCGAGAACCGATTCCGGCGGTTTCCCGGATACGCGAGGCAATAACCGCCGAATGTGGAATGCGGGTCGTTCCGCGTTCGTCAGAGGTGGAATAGCGGTCCGGTGATTGTGGCGCCGAGATCGTCGACACGGGCGAAGAAGGCGAACAGCATCAGGGCCGCACCGGCCAATGCGAGATCCTTGTTGAAATGAATCATCTCGCCCTGTTTGGCCTGCGCATCGGATTCCTTCCAGAACGGGTGCATCAGGAATGCGGTCGGCAGCAGGAAGACGAACAGCAGCAGCGAGCCCAGATCGGCCCACACCCCGAGCAGCACGCTCAAGGCGCCGAGCAGCAGGACCACCCCCGAACCCAGCACCGCCTCCTTCGCCATCGGAACGCCCTTGCTGCGGGCGTAACCGGTCATCGCGTCGGCCTGGGTCAGATGCCCGATCGCCGAACTCGCGAACAATATGACGAACAGAATGCGCCCGATCAGCACCAGAACACTCATCGCCAACTCCTCTGTCGGCCGGCAGCACCGCCGCCGGGCTGGTAATACAGCATTCAACTACTTATGAGTTCGGATATTCCCGGAACCGGGGTGGCTGAAACGAATCAGCGATCCGGCCCCGGATCGCCCGGTGAGGCGTCGTGTGACAGTAGCGATGCGCGTGCGTATTCCAGCGGCGCCATTCCGATCTCGGTCGCGAATTCGCGACCGAAATGGGCTTGATCGAAATAGCCGAGTTCCAGCGCCAGCGTCGCCAGATCGTCGGTGCGGCCCTGTGCCAGCAGTTGTGCGCCGTCCTGGAGGCGATAGCGGCGCAGCACCCATTTCGGCCCGGCGCCGACGTAGCGGCGGAACAGGCGTTGCAGGGTGCGGATCGGGATGTCGAAACGGGCGGTGACCTGATCGACCCGGGTCAGCTCGGGATCGGCTTCCATCGCGGCGATGATCCGCAAGACCAGCAGGTAGTTGTCGTCGGGTGTGCGGCGGCCGGCAGCGCGGGCGAAATAGGCGTCGACGATGTCGCGGCGCTCCTCGGCGCTGCCGGTCGCCAGCACGCGTTCGGTCAGGCCCGCGGCCTCCGGCAGCACCTCTGTCAGTTCGATCGCGGAATCGCGCAGGGCGCCGACGTCGATGCCGGTGAAGGCGCCGAAGCCGCCGGGACGGAATTTGGCGGCGAAGGTCTCCCCCTCTCCCGTCAGTTCGCGCACGTATTTGCCGGTGGTCACACCGCTGACGAATCCGCCGGTGCGGGTGGCGGATCGCTCGAAGCTGACGTTGACCGAGGGGAACGGCAGCACCTGCGCCTGATAGGGCGGGCGGCCGCGCAGATCCCAGGAGACCGACCAATACCATTCGACGAATTCGGCCGTCTGCGGGCCGGCCGGCAACCGGATCAGCCGGCGGTGACGCTCCTGCTCGCGGGGATGCAGGATGCCCTTCGTGACCTCCGGCGGAGGCACCGGAACCGGATGCAATGCAGCGCCTTTCGCGCGCTCGTCACCGGTCGGCACGGCCCGTCTCCCGCCGCGGACGAGGCTGTCGCTTTCTTACAAGATGCATTCCCCGCGGTGGCCGAGGGTTGTTCCTATGAGCAACGACGTCAATCCCATTCCCGAGGGTTATCACTCCGTCAACTGTTTCCTGGCCGTACCCGACGGCAACAAGGCCATCGAGTTCTACTCCGCGGTCTTCGGCGCGAAGGTGCTCAGCCGCAACGACCTTCCCGACGGGCAACCGGCGCACGCCGAACTCGCGATCGGCGATTCCACCATCCAGATGGGTATGCCCATCCCCGAACACGGGGTGCGCGCACCCGAATCGGATTGGGTGCACACCAGCATCGTGCACTACTGCCCCGATGCCGACGCGGTCGTCGCCCGCGCCGCCGAACACGGCGCCGCCCGGGTCGAGGAGCCGCAGACGTTCGTCACCGGCGACCGCTACGGGCTGGTGATGGATCCCTTCGGACATCGCTGGGTGGTCATGACCCGGGTCGAGGACGTCTCGCGCGAGGAGGCCGAGCGCCGGGTCGACGAGTGGATGGCCACGCAGAGCTGACGCGGGCCGCGCGGGTGCCCCGGTCCGGCCGGGGCACCGCCGCGTGTGCGGGAAAGACGCTGCGCGGGAACTCATTTCAGCCCGGCGGCATCCATACCACGCAACTCCTTCTTCAGGTCGGCGATCTCGTCGCGCAATCGCCCGGCCAGCTCGAACTGCAATTCGCGGGCGGCGTTCATCATCTGATCGGTCAGCTGGGCGACCAGATCCGCCAGTTCCGCGCGCGGCATATTCGCGATATCGCGGCCCTCGTACACCCCGGCGCTCACGGCGCGGCCGGGTTCGCCCTGGGCTCGGCGGCCGCGGCTGGCATTGCGCCCGGATCCGCCGACCTCCACCTCGGTCTCGTCGGCCTCACGGTAGACCTGATCGAGGATGTCGGCGATCTTCTTGCGCAGCGGTTGCGGATCGATGCCGTTGGCTTCGTTGTAGGCGACCTGCTTGGCCCGGCGCCGTTCGGTCTCGTCGATGGCATGGCGCATCGAATCGGTCACCTTGTCGGCGTACATGTGCACTTCACCGGAGACGTTGCGCGCGGCACGCCCGATCGTCTGGATGAGGCTGGTGGCGCTGCGCAGGAAGCCCTCCTTGTCGGCGTCCAGGATCGCGACCAGCGACACCTCCGGCAGGTCGAGGCCCTCACGCAGCAGGTTGATGCCGACCAGCACGTCGTATTCGCCCAGCCGCAGCTGCCGCAGGAGTTCGACGCGGCGCAGCGTGTCGATCTCCGAATGCAGGTAGCGCACGCGCACACCCATGCCCAGGAGATAGTCGGTGAGATCCTCGGCCATCTTCTTGGTGAGGGTGGTGACCAGGACGCGTTCGTCGCGTTCGGTGCGGGTGCGGATCTCGTGCACCAGATCGTCGATCTGACCCTTGGTCGGCTTGACCACCACCTGCGGGTCGACCAGTCCGGTCGGGCGGATCACCTGCTCGACGAATTCGCCGCCGGTACTGCCCAGTTCGTACGGGCCGGGCGTCGCGGACATGTACACGGTCTGGCCGATCCGGTCGGCGAACTCCTCCCAGGTGAGCGGGCGGTTGTCCACCGCCGAGGGCAGCCGGAAACCGTATTCGACGAGGTTGCGCTTGCGCGACATATCGCCTTCGTACATGCCGCCGATCTGCGGCACGGTCACGTGCGACTCGTCGATGATCAGCAGGAAGTCCTCCGGGAAGTAGTCGAGCAGCGTCGCCGGCGCCGAACCGGCCGGACGGCCGTCGATATGCCGCGAATAGTTCTCGATACCGGAGCAGAACCCGACCTGCCGAATCATCTCCAGGTCGTATTGGGTGCGCATGCGCAGCCGCTGCGCCTCGAGCAGTTTGCCCTGCCGCTCCAGATCCGCGAGCCGCTGTTCGAGTTCGGTCTCGATATCGGCGACCGCGCGCTCCATCCGATCCGGCCCGGCCACGTAGTGGGTGGCCGGGAAGATGCGCAGGGTGTCGACCTGGCGCACCACATCGCCGGTGAGCGGGTGCAGGTAGTACAGCGCCTCGATCTCGTCACCGAAGAACTCGATTCGGACCGCGAGTTCCTCGTAGGAGGGAATGATCTCGACGGTATCGCCGCGCACCCGGAAGGAACCGCGGGTGAAGGCCATGTCGTTGCGCGTGTACTGCACATCGACCAGCAGACGCAGCAGCCGGTCGCGCTCGACCTCCGCGCCGACCTCGAGCTGCACCGAGCGGTCCAGATAGGACTGCGGGGTACCCAGGCCGTAGATACACGAGACCGAGGCGACCACCACGACATCGCGGCGCGAGAGCAGGCTCGAGGTCGCCGAATGGCGCAGCCGCTCCACGTCGTCGTTGATCGAGGAGTCCTTCTCGATGTAGGTATCGGTCTGCGCGATGTAGGCCTCGGGCTGGTAGTAGTCGTAGTAGGAGACGAAGTACTCCACCGCGTTGTGCGGCAGCATCTCGCGCAGTTCGTTGGCCAGCTGGGCGGCCAGGGTCTTGTTCGGCGCCATGACCAGGGTCGGGCGCTGGACCCGCTCGATCAGCCAGGCCGCGGTGGCCGATTTGCCGGTACCGGTGGCGCCGAGCAGCACCACGTCCTTCTCGCCGCCACGCAACCGCCGCTCCAGCTCCGCGATCGCGGCGGGCTGGTCACCGGCGGGCCGATGCTCGCTGACGACCTCGAACCGCCCGTCGGAGCGTTCGATCGCCCCGATCGGCCGGAATTCCGAATGCGCCAGCGGCTGCTCGCCGGGTGCGTCCGAATCCGCAGGGATCTCCGTTGCGAAAGCCATGGTCACCAGGGTAAGCCGCGGCACCGACAAGTTCCGGCGCCGTGATCGCGGGCACAGCGACACCCGGCGATCATCTTTCGGCCACGACTGCGTATCGACGGGCACGGGCGCTGCCGCCGGGTGGTCCGGGCGCCGCCCTGCGACTGCGACCGCGGCGGCGGATGCACCGGCCACTCAGGGCAACCACACGGCAAAACCAGCGGCCCACCGACCCCCGACGCGAGGACCATCACAGCGGGCTCGGCCGACGCCCCGCACCCACACCGGCTCGTATCGTCCACGGCGAACCGGAGCCGCCCGATCGGACGTCCACACAACCGGCCGGCGGCGGAACCGGTTCAACCCTCCGGAACACGTCCTATCCCAATCATTTCGACCGGAACCGCGTCACCTGCGCCACAATTCCCGGCCGACCCGTTCGGACATTTCGAACAATTCGATTCATGCCACCAAATTTCGACCACAACAGGCCGGACGCACTGCCCCGCAGAATAATTCGACAATTCACCCAAGCTACGGCACTGCCCCGCACAGCGGCGCCACCGAGTGCCACCGCCGGCCATGGTGACAGGCCCGGCCGGAGGTTTGCCGGGCCCCCGGGAGCATTGCCTCGGCAACCGCGCGCACCGCAGTGAATCAAGCGCCCAAATGCCCGAAATGTCTGGTAGAGCAGGGCGGCTCGACGATAACGACACAGCCGAATCAGCCGGATTCCGTGTCGTTTTCACCCCGCCGGAGACGGTTGCCCGGGTGTACGCTGATCCGGTCGGAAGTCGAGAAGGGCAAGTGTAATGGCCGGTTTCCTCGCTGAACGTGTCACCCGGACTCTGCGCACTGCCGCGCCCAATGGAGTCAGCCCAATGCCGTCGAGTCGCAACATTCCGGGCCGAAAAACACCGATTCCGGTGCCACCGTCGGGCACGGCACACAGACCGCACGTCGAATATTTCGACATCGCCGATCTCACCAGAACCGATTCCCGCGGTTTCGTCCATTCGGTCGACAGTTATCACGCCGAGCCGTGGGGCCTGTATCTGGTCCGGGCGGCCGACACCCCGCCCTATCGCTACACCGAGACCTGGCTCCTGCCCAAGCAGTCGGTCCGCGTCACCATGCATCACGTCAACGCGGCGCACGATCGCGATCCGATCTATCACATCTATATCGGCAACTTCGCCAAGATCGAGCCGAAGCGCTGGCGGGCCGAGTACCACTACATCGACATCGTCGCCCGCAACGGCCGCGTCTGCGAGCTGCACGGGGTCGACGAACTGTTCGCCGCGCACGCGGCCGGCCACGTGTCGGCCGAGACGGCCCAGCGGGCGTTCGAGCAGGCCACCGCAATCGTCGACGGCATCGCCTCGCACGATCACAACTTCGAACGCTGGCTCACCACCCAGGGCGTCACGCTGCACTGGCTGTAACCGCGTCACCACCCGCTCGCGCCGATGATCATCGAATCGCGGCGCGAGCGGGCGTTTCGCGGGCCGGCGACGGTAGATTCGGGGCATGACGCAGGGGCATGTGGTCGATCTGCATCGGCCGAAGATCGAGTACTTCGACCTCGCCGGGTCGACCAATACAGATCCCAAGGGTTTCGTGCGGCCGGTCGAGACGTATCGGACCGAGCCCTGGGGCCTCTACATGGCCCGCACCGCCGATCATCCGGAATTCCACTACCTCGAGTCCTGGCTGCTACCGCAGCTGTCGCTCCGCGCCACGGTCTTCCACTTCCGCCCGACCCACCCGCGCGATCAGGACTTCTACCTCGATATCGGTGATTTCTCCCCGGCGGGCCCGCAGATGTGGAAGTCGGTCGACCACTACCTCGACATCGTCGTGCGCACCGGGCGGGAGGCGATTCTGCTCGACGTCGACGAATTGCTGGCCGCCCACGCCGCCGGATATCTGAGCGCGTCCGAGGCCCAGCAGGCGATCGAGGCCGCCACCGCTGCGATCGACGGAATCGCCGCCCACGGACACGATTTCGAAGCCTGGCTGCGCTCCCGAGGTATCACCCTCGGCTGGCGGTGAGCCCCGGCGCCGAGTTCTGTGCGACGGAGGCAGGAAGGAGTCGGGCTGCGCCGAACTCTTCTCCGCGGTGGGCCCACGCCACTAGGGTCCAGCCAGGTCGTTCACGTCCCCTCGAGAACCGGGAGAGCCATGGGTGAGTCGTCGTCGTTGCGTCGTGTCGGCAGTTCGGGGCTCGCGGTCTCGGTCGTCGGGCTGGGCACCAACAATTTCGGGATGAAGCTCGATCTCGAGCAGAGCAGAGCCGTGCTGCACGCCGCGCTCGACCACGGCATCAACCTGATCGATACGGCCGACTCCTACGGGGAATCGGAGCGGCGAATCGGCGAGATCCTGCAGGGCAGACGCGATGATGTCGTCATCGCGACCAAGTTCGGCAACGATGTGCGCCGCCTCGGCGGGGACAACGGCGAGGACTGGGGCGCGCGCGGCTCACGCCGCTACATCCGCCGCGCGGTCGAGCAGTCGCTGCGCCTGCTGCGCACGGACTGGATCGATCTCTACCAGCTCCATCGCCCGGATCCGGACACGCCGATCGAGGAGACGCTGTCCGCGCTGGACGATCTCGTCCACGAGGGCAAGATCCGGTACCTGGGCCATTCCAACTTCACCGGCTGGCAGACCGCCGACGCCGAATGGACCGCACGCACCCGCAATCTCGAGCGGTTCATCAGCGCGCAGAACGAATACAGCCTGCTGCAGCGTGGGATCGAGGCCGACCTGGTGCCGGCGCTCGAGCACTACGGGATCGGTCTTCTGCCCTACTTCCCCCTGGCGAGCGGTCTGCTCACCGGTAAATACAAACGCGGCGTGCCCGCGCCCGAAGGCAGCAGAATTCAGGCGTGGGGCCGGGAATCCGCGCTCACGGACGCCGTTTTCGACATCGTGGAACAGCTGGAGGGTTTCGCCGCGCAGCGGTCGATCACCCTGCTCGACGTCGCCATCGGCGGTCTTGCCGCGCAGCCGGCGGTGAGCTCGGTGATCGCCGGTGCGACCTCCCCCGAACAGGTGGAGGCCAATGTGAGGGCCGGGCAATGGCAGCCCACCGCCGAGGACCTCGCGGAGATCGACCGAATCACCTCCGTATCGCACTGACAGCGGAACGGGGTGGAGCCTTGTCAGACGCGCGGAACCCGCTCGTAGACCTTGTCGAACCAGGGTTCCTTCACCGACAGGTACGCCTCGACGGCCTCATCTCGCACCTTGCCCGTCGCCTCCGCCTCGCCGCGGCGCTTGATCTCCAAGTACTCGGCACGGGCGTCGGCGTCGGCGCGCAACCAGTCACGGAAGTCCAGGGCGAACCGCTGTCCCGGCGAACCGTCCACGCGCACATGGACATTCGCGAGCCGCCCGGGATCGGCGTTGCCGTGCAGACGTTTCGCCCACAGCTCGGCATCGGTGCCCGCGGGATCCTGGGGCGTCGGCTTCGGATTATCGCCGGTGACCGAGTCGATCCGCGGAAAACCGGCGGCGGCCAATCGATCTCGCAGCGCGTCGGCCGTCGCGAGGTCGGCGACCGTGATCTGAATGTCGACGACATCCTTGGCGGCCAGCCCCGGCACGGCGGTGGAACCGATGTGATCGATGCGGCGGGCGTCGCCGCCGCAGGCCAGCCACAGCCGGCCGATCAACCGCTGCGCCTGCGCCGGCCAGTGCGGGTCCGGTTCGACCACCCGCACCGGCCCGGTCGAGCGCGCCGCAGTCCCGGTGCGCACATTGTGTTCGAAGGGCAGCAGGCGCTGCTCCCACAGCGCTCGCACCTGCGGCGCCAGCGCCTCGGCATCAGAATTGTTGTCCAACAGGACATCTGCGGCCGCACGCCGTTGATCGTCACTCGCCTGCGCCTTGATCCGTGCCAGCGCGTCGGCACGGCTCACGCCACGGAACTGCTCGAGCCGGTGCACGCGCGTCTGCTCGTCGGCCATCACCACCACGACGAGATTCATCATCGCGCCGAGATTGTTCTCGACCAGAAGCGGAATATCCTGCACCACAACGGCGTCCGCGGGCGCAGCGGCGATCAGCTCGGTGGTGCGCCGGCCGACCAGCGGATGGGTGATCGAGTTCAGCGTCGTGCGCGACTGCTCGTCCGCGAAGGCGACCGCCGCGAGCGCCGGGCGGTTCAAACTGCCGTCCTCGGCCAGAATGTCCGGGCCGAACGCCGCGACCAGTGCGGCCAGGCCCTCGGTGCCGGGTTCGACGACCTCGCGGGCGATGGCGTCGCTGTCGACCAGCACCGCCCCGTGTTCCACCAGCAGCCGCGCCACCGTCGACTTACCCGCTCCCATGCCTCCGGTGAGACCGATACGCAACATTTCCCCAGTCTCGCATCCACTGCCGGCGTCCGCGCCCGCACCCCGGCCGCGGGCCGAGCGAGGTGATTACCCATCGCGTGTTTCTTTTTCACCTCATCCACGCGGTATTACCCATTCCGTGACGCCGGTGATATCAATTCGCAACTTTTTCCGCGCGATACCGACCTGGAGTCGGCAACTTTCCGACACGCCGGGTCCGAAGTCACGCAAAATCCGCAGCCCCACACTTTTGTTCCGCTACTGTTTCGCCCCGGGCGATCCAGGCCATCCGAGCTAGCGAAGGACGATCATTGGGCACCACACACATCCAGTCGGGTCGCCACCGGCTGGGTTTGGCAGGCACCGTGCACTGCATTCGGATACCCGCCGTTGCGGCAGCACTGGCCGAACATCGCCGTTCGTGGTTGACCGCCCTACTCAGCCCGGCCCGGCACAGCTTCGCGGCCATGCGCAGCCGCAGCGGCGCCACCCGCTGGATTCCCGCCACGGCGAGCTGACCAGTACATCGAACGTTCGGCGGCCCACCGGAGACTCGGCGGGCCGCCGGTATTTCACACCAGACCGCTCGGGCTTCGGCGTGAACCCGGTTCCTGGCTCGGCATCGCATTCGGTGGCACCGGATAGGGAATTCCCTTGTCGTTGGTGCCGAGCGCGATATTCGGACCACATTGCGCCAGAGCGGCATCCGATTTCGGTCTCGGATCGGTAATTCGCGGCGGCACGGAATCGGGTGCCGAACCGAAATCGAAGGCCGAGGTCATATCACCGGTGACGCTGCGCCGCCAGGCAGTCAAATTCGGCACGTCCACGCCGAAACGACGTTCCAGCAAACGCAATTGCGAGGTGTGGTCGAAGGTCTGCGAGGCGACCAGGCCGCCGCGGGAATACGGCGAGATGACGAAACACGGGACGCGGTAACCCAATCCGATCGGGCCCGCGACACCCTTGGCCGCGGGTACCCGGCCGAGGTCCACGGTGAGATACTCCCCCGGCGTGCCGGGCGGCGGGGTCGGCGGGGTCACGTGATCGAAGAATCCGCCGTTCTCGTCGTAGCTCACGATGAGCGCGGTCTTCTCCCACACCTTCGGATTGGAGGTGAGGATGTCGAGCACCTGCATGATGCCCACCGCGCCCAATGCCGGTGGCAGCGCGGGATGTTCGCAGTTGAACAGCGGCGGAATCACCCACGACACCGAGGGCAGCCGGTCGGCGGCCACGTCCGCCGCGAAATCCTGCGGATAGACCGGAGCCTTGCCGCGCCTGGCCAGCTCGGAGTTCGGATCCGCGGCCTGTTTGAAACAGCCCATCATGCCGTCGAGGATCACCGACGAGATCGGGCCGAGGTCGCGGTTGTTGTAGATCTTCCAGTCGACGCCGGCCTCGGAGAGGTTCTCCGGGTAGGTGCGCCAGCTGTAGGCGTTCTGCGGGATCAGCGTCGGCGTCTCCACCAGCGGACCGCCGGCCAGACCGTCGGGGTCGATGGTGGCGGAGACCCAGTACAGCCGGTTCGGGTCGGTCGGGCCGAGGACCGAGGAGTGGTAGTGGTCGCAGAGGGTGAACGCATCGGCCAGCTCGTGGTGAATCGGGATATCGGCGCGGGTGTAATATCCCATGGCCGCAGGACCATTGGCAGCGCCGACGCCGGCCACCGACATCGGCATCCAGCGGTCGTTGCGGCCCCCGTTCCACGCCTCGTGCATACCGCCCCAGGAATGATCGGGATCGTTGATGCATTCGCCGTCCAGGGTCGCGCCGCGGGTGGTGTCGAGCCGGAACGGGACGATGAACCCGTCGGCGGTGGGCCCGACGCCGGGTGCGTAGCCGTACTGCTTCCACACCGGCGAGGCGTCGTCGAAACCCCGTACGCCGGACAGGGTTCCGAAGTAGTGGTCGAACGAGCGATTCTCCTGCATGAGCAGGACGAAATGCTCGATATCACCGAGCCCGCCCATGCCCGCCGGGTCGGCCGCGTGCGCACGCTCGATGATCGGGTTCGCCCAGGCGGCCAGCGCCCCGACCCCACCGGCCGCCATGGCCTTCGCCAGGAAATCACGCCTCTTGATGCCGTCGAACAGACCCATGCCGGTGCCGAGACCTTCCGCGTCGGTGAAAACAACAGTGCCGGATGACAAGACCACGTCAGCCGACAAGACCGTGCCGACTGACAGAGGACAGCGGCAGATCCTCGCCGAGAATAATGGACCGGCGGTAGCGATGCGGTGACGGGCTGAATGGGCAGCCCGGAAATGGGCGAAGGCCCCGGTCCATCGGACCGGGGCCTTCGTGTCAGCTCAGCGAATTACGCGTTGCCGGACAGCTTCTCACGCAGCGCGGCGAGCTGCGCGTCGCTGGCCAGCGAACCGCCGGCCGACTCCGAGGAGCTGGAGGACGAGCTCTGCGCGCCGCTCTCGGAGGAGTAGTTACCGGAGGCACCGCCGTTGGCGGCCTCGGCAGCGGCGTCGGCCGCCATCTTCTCCATCTGAGCGGTGTGCATCTTGTGGCGACGCTCGGCCTCGGCGTAGCGGCCTTCCCACTCTTCCCGCTGCTTGTCGAAGCCCTCGAGCCATTCGTTGGTCTCGGGGTCGAAGCCCTCGGGGAAGATGTAGTTGCCCTGCTCGTCGTAGCTGTCGGCCATGCCGTACTTCGACGGGTCGAACTCGGCGTGGTAGTCCTCGTTCGCCTGCTTCAGCGACAGCGAGATCCGGCGACGCTCCAGGTCGATGTCGATGACCTTGACCATCGCGTCGTCGCCCACGGCCACAACCTGGTCCGGCACCTCGACGTGACGCTCGGCCAGCTCGGAGATGTGCACCAGGCCCTCGATGCCCTCTTCGACGCGCACGAACGCACCGAACGGAACCAGCTTGGTGACCTTGCCGGGCACGATCTGGCCGATGGCGTGGGTGCGGGCGAACTGACGCCACGGGTCTTCCTGGGTGGCCTTGAGCGACAGCGAAACCCGCTCGCGGTCCAGGTCGACGTCGAGAACCTCGACGGTGACCTCCATGCCGACCTCGACGACCTCGGACGGGTGGTCGATGTGCTTCCAGGACAGCTCGGAGACGTGCACCAGACCGTCGACGCCGCCGAGATCGACGAACGCACCGAAGTTGACGATCGAGGACACGACGCCCTTGCGGACCTGGCCCTTCTGCAGCTGGTGCAGGAATTCGCTGCGAACCTCGGACTGGGTCTGCTCCAGCCAGGCGCGGCGGGACAGAACCACGTTGTTGCGGTTCTTGTCCAGCTCGATGATCTTGGCCTCGATCTCCTTGCCGACGTACGGCTGCAGATCGCGGACGCGGCGCATCTCGACCAGGGACGCCGGGAGGAAGCCGCGCAGGCCGATGTCGAGGATCAGACCACCCTTGACGACCTCGATGACGGTGCCCTTGACGGCCTCGTCCTTCTCCTTGAGCTCCTCGATGGTGCCCCACGCCCGCTCGTACTGAGCCCGCTTCTTCGACAGGATCAGGCGGCCTTCCTTGTCCTCCTTGGTGAGAACGAGGGCCTCGACCTCATCGCCCACGGAAACGACCTCGGCCGGGTCGACATCGTGTTTGATGGACAGTTCGCGGGAAGGGATGACGCCTTCGGTCTTGTAACCGATGTCGAGCAGAACCTCGTCGCGGTCGACCTTGACGATCGTGCCTTCGACGATATCTCCGTCGTTGAAGTACTTGATCGTCTTGTCGATGGCGGCGAGGAAGTCCTCGGCGGAGCCGATGTCGTTGACGGCTACCTGCGGCGAGGTGACGGTGGTGGGCATATGTTGGGTTGCTCCGGACGGATTGTGGTCGGTAGTGGACATTGGAACTCTCGGTTTTGCTGTGAAGTCACAGCGGTGGAACTACGTTGACGGCCATGCACAGCACATCGCTGCGACACAGCACAACGCTGTACTCACTGCAGAAACTCACAGCACCGGCTGCGAAATCACAGCCCGCGGGCGACTTCCGAAATCCGTAACCCCTGCGCCCGGTACCGAGCGCTACAGTACCGACAGCGGCTACGCAAATGCCGAAGACACTCGCGGGAAACAGCGTACGCGACGTGAGTTACGCCAAGCAAACACGGGTCCCCGCCCGCATCATGATCATACGGCCGCACCGAACACCGTTCCCGCACAGTGTGGTACCCGTCACGGCCCGGAGGTATTCACCCCGCTCGCGCGCACCCCGGCGGGCACATCCCGACGGCGTCCGCGAGGGCCCGCCCCCGGCCGTGCCATACGCTGCGAACCATGTCCGACGACCCGCATCCGGCCCTCCTCGACGACGCTCGCCACGCCCAGGCCAACGCCCTGCTCGGCACCGCGCGGGTGACCCGCACGAGCGTCGGCTCGGCCGTCAGCGAGCGCGCCAACCGGCGCTGGTGGGACGCCGACGCCGCGCAGTACCACGAGACCCACGCCGATTTCCTGGGCGTCGACTCCGAGGCCGGAGAATTCGTCTGGTGCCCGGAGGGCTTGCACGAGGGCGACTGGCATCTGCTGGGCGAGGTCACCGGGCGGCGGGTGCTCGAGATCGGCTGCGGATCGGCGCCGTGTTCGCGCTGGCTCGCGGGCCGGGGTGCGCATCCGGTCGGACTGGATCTGTCGCGGGCGATGCTCGACCGCGGACTCGCGGCCATGGCGCGCGGCGGCCCGCGGGTGCCGCTGGTGCAGGCCGGTGCCGAGGCGCTGCCGTTCGCGGACGAGTCGTTCGATCTGGCCTGTTCGGCGTTCGGCGCGATCCCGTTCGTCGCCGATGCCGCCCAGGTGATGCGGGAGGTGGCCCGGGTGCTGCGGCCGGGCGGGCGCTGGGTGTTCTCGGTGAATCACCCGATGCGATGGATCTTCCCCGACGATCCGGGCCCGGACGGACTGCGCGCCACGATCCCGTATTTCGACCGGACGCCGTATGTCGAGGTCGACGCCGACGACGAACCGATCTACGTCGAACATCACCGCACGATCGGCGATCGGGTCCGCGACATCGTCGGCGCGGGCCTGATCCTGCTCGACATCGTCGAACCCGAATGGCCGGAGTGGCTCGAGCGCGAATGGGGTCAGTGGAGCCCGTTGCGCGGTGAGATCTTCCCCGGCACAGCCATTTTCGTTACCGAGAAGCCGCCGCGGCATTAGCCCGCGCGGCTCGTGGCAGCGGCGGCGACGCCACCGTCGCCTTGCCGTCGGACACCGAGGTCTGCGCGGGAATGGGCGTGGTCTTGCCCGGATCCGGCTTGGCCACCGGTGTGGCGGGCGCCGCGGCGGGCTCCGTCCGACCCGTGGGGGTCTTACCCGTGGGCGCCGGCTTACCGGTCGACGCCTCCGCACCGCCCGGACCGGGGAACGGCGGCAGCGCCGCGAACCGCGGATCGATGCGCGCGGTCCGGCTGACGTGGGTGATCCAGCGCCGCGCGCGGGTCAGCGGATGGTCCGGGAACTGCGAATCCCAGCGCGCGTCGTCGGCGACGTTGTAGGGCAGCTTGCCCTTGACCTCGGGCGCGTACGGATGCGGCGGGAACATGTTCGCGAAGCCGACCTTCGGCACGACCGCGGCCTCGCGGACGCCGGACCGGCCGGTTTCGGGGCACATGATCTTCACGATCGCGCTGCACCCGGCCTTGGGCACGACGATTCCGGCGGTGAAGCCCAGTCCGGTCGCCTGATCGGCCAGCGGGAACTTCTCCAGCCGCAGCAGGGCCGGCTGGGAGTCCACACTGATGGCATGTGCCTCGATCAGGCAGCCGAACTCGGCCTGCAGTTCGGTGAGGCGGCGGCGCAACGTGTCGATGTCGGACAGCGGGGCGGGTAAGTCCGGTACCAGATCGATATAGCTCAGCGTGATGATGTCACGGGTGGCCGGATTCCCCCACGTGGTCTGGTCAAGCTGCTGCAGTCCCCCGGTTTCGAACACGATTGGCACGCAACCAAGCTACCCATTCGTGACCTTTTCGCACTTCCTGGGGCGTTTTGTGTTCAAGGCGTGACCACCTGGTAATAAATACCGGACGAAACGGGTGTCAGGTTTGTTTTCATTCGGGGGTCTCCCCGGCCCGCCGCGGGGAGCGCCCCACCTGATCGAGCGCCATCCGCAAGGCGTACTCGATCTGAGCGTTGATGCTGCGCAGGTCGTCGGCCGCCCACTTGGCTATCGCCTCGTGGACGGCCGGATCGAGCCGGACGAGCACCTTCTTGGGCTCGCGCTTGGCCATCAGGAGTAGAGCGTTCCGGTGTTGACGACGGGCTGAGCGGACCGATCGCCACACAGCACCACCAGCAGATTCGACACCATCGAGGCCCGCCGCTCCTCGTCCAGGTCGACCATCCCCTCCTCGGTGAGCCGCTGCAGCGCCATGCCCACCATGCCGACCGCACCTTCCACGATGCGGCTGCGCGCGGCCACCACCTGCGCGGCCTGCTGGCGGACCAGCATCGACTGGGCGATCTCCGGCGCGTACGCCAGATGCGTGATGCGCGCTTCGAGAATCTCGATACCGGCGAGCGCGGTGCGCTCGCGCAGTTCCGTGGTCAGTTCCTCGGCGACCTCGGCGCCGTTGCGCAGGCTGGTCGGAGCCGGGTCGTCGGCCCCGACGAGAGCGGGCGTCATCGCCACGGCCGCGGGCACCACATCGGGGGCGGCGTCGTAGGGGTGCACGGTGGCCAGGTGCCGGACCGCGGCCTCGGACTGGGTCTGCACGTACTCCTCGTAGTCGTCGACGGCGAAGGCGGATTTGAAGCTGTCCACGACCCGGTAGACCACCACGGCCGCGATCTCCACCGGATTACCGTCGAAATCGTTGACCTTCAACTTCTGTGTCTCGAAGTTGCGGACCCGCAACGAGATTCGCCGTCTGGTGGTCAGCGGCAGGGTCCAGAAGAAGCCGGCGTCGGCGACCGAGCCGACGTAGCGGCCGAAGAACTGCAGCACCTTGGCCTCGTTCGGGCCGACGGTGGTGAGTCCGGTCAGCAGGATCACCGCGCCCGCGAGGATCACATAACCCGCGACCGCGCCGATCGCCGCGCCGGCACCCCCGCCCGAACCGGCGGCGCTGGAGGCGGCGACCCCGCCGATCAGTCCGGCGGTGCCGACCACCAGCAGCACCAACAGCATCAAGAACCCGTTCAGCCGGAAGGCCGGACGCAGCGACATGACATCCTCCCAATATTGAAGTGATATCACGACGATAGCGCAGCGATACTCCCCGCGACAAGGGTCCGGGTCGCCGGAGCGGCTCAGGCGGGCCGGATGTTGCGGTTGAAACGGAACAGGTTGGCCGGGTCGTATGCGGACTTCAGCGCTTGCAGCCGGTCGTAGGTTCGCGCGACGTATCCGGCGCGGGTCTGGTTCTCGTCGGCCCACTCCCCGGCGCCGTACAGGAAGTTCAGATTGTGGCCGATCGTCCACGGCGCCAACGCCTTCGCGACCACCTCGTGGAAGCCCCGCTGATCGGGGCCGTCCGAGTTCGGCATCGTGATGATGCGCGCGTTGTATTCGGCCTCCCGGTGATCCATCGCGATACCCGCCGGACCCGGGCGGCGCAGCGCACCGCCGAGATGGCGGAAGCCCGCCACCGCCGCGACCGGCGCCTCGGGGCCGGTGACATCGAGGAAGGCCGACGCCG
This sequence comes from Nocardia sp. MDA0666, assembly GCF_003023875.1. Taxonomy (NCBI): domain Bacteria; kingdom Bacillati; phylum Actinomycetota; class Actinomycetes; order Mycobacteriales; family Nocardiaceae; genus Nocardia; species Nocardia sp. MDA0666. Next base: position 70,439 of record NZ_PYHT01000013.1, on the reverse strand, counting down.
CATCCGCGGTCAGATCCGACAGCAGGGCATTGGTGGCGGTATAGGCGTGCGGGAAACTCGGGTCGCGGTAGATGCCGTGCGTATCGCTGTACGGCATAGTTCGCAGATCGTCGGCGAGCCGGGCACCCACCTCACGCAGCGGCCGGACCAGCCGCTCACCGTCGGCAGCCGACCCGGTGAAGGCGATGTTGACGGTGGCCAGGTAGCGCCCGCGCAGCGGTTCCGGGATCGCCGGGACGTCGGGCATCGTCATCATGGTGATCGCCGAGGTCATCTCCTCGGGGACCTCGGCGGTCCACTGCCGCCACGCCTCGAGCGCGGGTTCGACCAGCGGGGTGTCGAAGGTGAGCTGTCCGCCGTAGACCTCGGTGATCGGGAACAGTTCGAGCTCCATACCGGTGACCACACCGAAGTTACCGCCGGATCCCAGTGCGGCACCGAACAATTCGTCGCTGGCCGCGAGACGGCGCAGCCGCCCGTCGGCCGTCACCAGCTCCAGGGCGCGGACGTGGTCGGCGGCGTAGCCGAAGGTGCGCGCCAGAATGCCGAGCCCCCCACCCAGGTGATAGCCGACCACGCCGACCGAGGGCGAGGAGCCGTTCAGCGGCGCCAGACCGTGCGCGACCGCCGCCGCGATCAGCGCCTCGGCCTGCACACCGGCGGCCACCCAGGCGGTGCGGGCTTCCGGATCGACGCGCAGGTCGGTCATCCGGCGCGTGCTGATCAGCACACCGCCCGCGGCCGGCACCGAGAGCCCGTGGCCGGTCGCCTGGACCGCGACGGGCAGCCCGTGCCGGGCGGCGAATTCCACGGCCGCGCGCACATCCTCGGCGTGGACCGCGCCGACGACGAGGTCCGGCCGGTGCGTGTAGGCGGTCTGGAAGCCGGAGACCTCGGCGTCGTAGCCGTCCGCACCCGGGCGGAAGACCGGGCCGGTGACGGTGGGCAGTTCGGCGGGGAAGGTCGAGTTCGTCATGTCCTGAACTCTGCCGCCGGGCGAATGAGAAGTAAAACAGATAGTTCTTCTCGATACTAGAATGAACAGTTATGGAACTGCGGCAGTTGCGCTACTTCGTCACCGTCGCCGAGGAGGCGAATTTCACCCGGGCGGCCCAGCGGCTACATCTGGCGCAGCCCGGTCTCTCGGCGCAGATCCGGCAGCTGGAACGGGAATTGGGTCAGCCGCTGCTGGACCGGTCGGGACGCACCGTGACACTGACCCCCGCCGGAGCCGCCGTACTGCCGTACGCCCGATCGGCATTGGCTGCGGCACAACAGATCTCGTTCACCGTCGACGAGTTCACCGGATTGTTGCGCGGGCAGGTCCGAATCGGCCTGATCTCCGGGGCGGCGACCGAGGAGTTCGACGTCGCGACGGTCCTGTCGGCATTCCACCGGGATCATCCGCAGGTCGGCATCACCCTCACCGAGGACACCACGGACCGGATGCTCGCCGCGCTGGCCCACGGCGAACTCGATATCGCCCTGGTCGGGCTGACCGGCGCGGAACTCGACGAACGCCTGACCGTCGACGTCGTCTTCGAGACGCGCCTGGCCGCGGCCGTGGCGCGCGACGACCACGAATTCGGATCGCGGATCGCGCTGGCCGAGTTGCGCGAGCGCTCCCTGATCTGCCTGCCGCGCGGCACCGGAATTCGCGGCGTGCTCGAACGTTGCTGCGCCACCGCGGGATTCACGCCGAGAATCGAGTTCGAGGCCGCCGCGCCGCCACTGCTCGTTCAACTCGCGGCCGGTGGACTGGGAATCGCCGTGGTTCCGGCCCTCGACGCCGCCCAAGCCGAGGCCGCGGGAGTCCGGATGATCGAGATCACCGATCCGCAGATGCACGGACAGCTCGGCCTGGTCTGGCGTTCGGATCGACCGGCGGCGCCGGCCGCGAAGGTCCTGCTCGGGCAGTTGCGCATCGCCCTGGGCCGCGGCAAGCCGGCGCACCGCTGAGGCTGGTCCCGCGAATGCCGGCCCTCGGAAACCGAGGTGTCTGCCGACCCGAGGCCGGCGCGACGACGTCCCGATTCGGCGGGCACAGCTGCGAGCCGAGCCGCTCGCACCCGCTGACGGCTCATCCGGCGCCGACCGCCGAGCGGCACGCGTCGATATATCCGCGGACGAGCGGGCGGGACTCGCCGCGCCGCCACGCCAGCGCCAGTTCGCTCGGACCGATGCCGCGTACCTCGCGGGCCACCACGCCCTCGTGGGCGATGAGCGGAACATTGCCCGCCGCGAGGAGCACCACACCGTCACCGTTCAGTAATGCCTCGTAGGTTTCCTCGGTGCTGGAGATCACCGCCCCGATGATCGGGGCGCGGCCGCCACGCGCGTCGAGGGCCAGCCAGTAGTCGCGCAACTCGGCCGCCGACTCCGGCAGCGCGAGGAACGGTTCATCGAGCAGATCTGCGAAATCCACCACCGAATGCGCTGCGAGAGGGTGATTTTCGGGCAGCGCCACCATGCGCGGTTCGCGCGCCACCACGATCCAGTCGTAGCGGTCCGGCTGGGCCAGTGGCAGCCATACGAAGGCGACATCGGCGCCGGCATCGGCCAATCCGGCGGTCGGATCGGACCAGCCCAGTTGACGCAGCGCGGGTTTCGCATGCGGGAACGCGGTGGCGAACCGGGACCTCACGGCCGGCAGTAAACCGCGCCCCGGGCTGGTACTGATCCCGATGGTCACGGTGGCATGCTGGCCGGCCTTCGCGGCCTCCACCTCGGCCCGCGCGCTGTCCCAGTCCGCCGACAACTTTCGCGCATGCGGCAGCAGCGTCCGGCCCACCGGAGTGAGGCGGACCGACCGGCCGTCGCGATCGAACAGTGGCGCCCCGATCTGGCGTTCCAGAGCGCGGATCTGCTTCGACAGCGCGGGCTGGGAGATGAACAGAGCCTCGGCCGCACGGGTGAAGTTCAGTTCGTCGGCGACGGCGACGAAGTACCGCAGATCACGTCCGTGCACATCCATAACCAATGGTTATAGCGAAAGGTCTTGGACTCCACCACTGGGGACAGGCAAGGATTTCTCTCGTACCCAGAACTATCGAGGAGAGTTTCCGTGAGCACAGGCAAGGTCTGGCTGATCACCGGCGCCAGTAGCGGTTTCGGACGCGCGATCGCCCAGGACGCGATCGACGCCGGCGATATCGTCGTCGCGGTCGCCCGCCGCACCGCCGCGCTGGACGATCTGGTGGCCGCCCACCCCGATCGCATCGAGGCCGTCGCGCTCGACGTCACCGACACCGACCGCGTCGACGCGGTCGTCACCGATGTGATCGCCCGCTACGGCCGCATCGACGTGCTGGTCAACAATGCCGGGCGCACCCAGGTCGGCGCGGTGGAGGAAACCACCGACCGGGAACTGCGGGACCTGTTCGACCTGCACGTCTTCGGTCCCGCCGCCCTCACCCGTGCCGTCCTGCCGCAGATGCGCGCCCAGGGCAGCGGAGCGATCGTGATGATGAGCAGTGTGGGCGGTCAGATGTCGTTCGCCGGTTTCTCCGCCTACAGCGCCACCAAATTCGCGCTGGAGGGACTGTCGGAGGCGCTGGCCGACGAGGTGGCACCGTTCGGCATCCGGGTGCTCGTCGTCGAACCCGGCGCCTTCCGCACCGGCCTGTTCGGTTCCGGCGCAGCCTATTTCAGTGCCGAATCCGACGCCTACACCGACACCGCGGGTAAGACCCGCCGCATGATCGAGGGCGGCGACGGCACCCAGCCCGGCGACCCGGCCAAGGCCGCGGCCGCCATCCGCGCCGCCCTCGAGGCCGAGCGCACCCCGCTGCGGCTGCCGCTGGGCAGCGATTCGGTCGACACCCTGCTCGGCCACCTGGACTCCGTGCGCGCCGAAATCGGCGAGTGGGAGAAGCTCGCCCGCGCAACGGCTTTCGACGAGGACTGAGGTGCCGATCGTGATGAGGTCACTGCGGTGGCGCCTGGCACCCGTCCTGATCGCCGTCGCCGCGCTCACGGCGGCCTGCGGCGGTTCCGATTCCGAGCCGGCCGCCTCGCCCACCGTGACGGCGGTCGCCCATGAGGATGCCGGCCACACCCGGCTCGACCGCCTGGTCGGCGAATGGTCGGTCGAGAAGTCCACCTATGTGGCCGGCGGCACCCCCGACCATCCGCTGGTCGCGCACGGCGCCGTATCGCGCTGGCACTGGATCACGAAGACCGGCAACAACTTCCTGCAGGAGGAGGTCGAGGGCACGCTCGGCGACAAGCCGTACTACCGGCAGGGCACGCTCGGCTACTCGCCCACCGACGACCGTTACGAATGGTCGACCGTGGACAGCGTGACGCCGATGATGATGACCTACCGCGGCGCGAAGAACAGCGGTGCCGCTGCCGATATCGTCATGACCGGAGATTTCACCGATCCGGGCATCCTCGGTCCCGCCAACGCCGGCAAGACCACGCCGATGCGGACCGTGATCCGGTTCGAATCACCCGACCGGACGGTCATGGAGATCTTCTTCACCCCGGCCGGCGGTGCGGAGGTTCAGGCCGATCGGGTCGTGCTCACTCGTCGCACCTGACGGCGGCACAGCACGAGTTCCGTTTCCGCACTACAGGATTCGGGACAGGAAGGCCTGGGTTCGCTCGTGTTGCGGATTCGCCAGCACCTCGCGCGGATTCCCGGCCTCCACCACCACTCCCCCGTCCATGAACACCAGCTGGTCGGCGACCTCGCGGGCGAAACCCATTTCGTGCGTGACGACCACCATCGTCATGCCCGATTGCGCCAATTCGCGCATGACCGTGAGGACTTCGCCGACCAGTTCGGGATCCAGGGCCGAGGTGGGCTCGTCGAACAGCATCAGCTTCGGATCCATCGCCAAGGCGCGGGCGATGGCGACGCGCTGCTGCTGTCCACCCGACAGCTGCGCGGGATAGGCATCGGCCTTGTCCGCCAAGCCGACTCGATCGAGCAGTTCCCGAGCGCGAGCGACCGCCTTGGAGCGAGAGATCTTCTTCACGTGAATCGGCGCCTCGACCACATTCGCCAGTGCGGTGCGATGCGGGAACAGATTGAAATGCTGGAACACCATGCCGACGTCGCGGCGCTGGCGCGCGGACTCCCGCGGACGCAGTTCGTAGAGTTTTCCCCCGCGCTCGCGATAGCCGACCAGATCGCCGTCGACGTAGAGCCGCCCGGCATTCACCCGTTCCAGATGGTTGATACAGCGCAGAAAGGTCGACTTGCCGGAGCCGGACGGGCCGATCAGGCACATCACCTGCCCGCGCGCGACCTCGAGCGACACCCCCTGCAACACCTGCAGCGCACCGAAGTTCTTGCACACCCGCTCGGCGCGGATCATGGGGACATCGGCCGAAGCAGCCGTGGCGCTGCTCATTTGCCGGCCTCCGTGGTCTGCTGGGTGGTGGCCAGTGCGCGCAGCTGCCGCCCGGTCAACTGCCGCGTCACCCCGCGCGAGTAGTACCGCTCGAGATAGAACTGGCCGACCATCAGCACACTGGTGATCGCCAGATACCAGGTCGCGCTGACCAGCAGCAGCGGGATCGGCTGGAAGTTGATGCCGTAGATATCGCGGGCGCGACCGTACAGATCGGTGGTCAGCGGGATCGCGGTGACCAGTGAGGTGGTCTTCAACATGGAGATCAGCTCGTTGCCGGTGGGCGGGATGATCACCCGCATCGCCTGCGGCAACACCGTGCGCCGCATGGTCTGCCCCCACGACATGCCCAGCGCCACCGACGCCTCGCGCTGCCCCTCACCCACCGAATTGACTCCGGCACGCACGATCTCGGCCATGTAGGCGGCCTCGTTCAGTCCCAGGCCGATCATGGCGAAGATGAACGGCTGCGACCAGTCCTGCACATCCCACTGCACGAAACTGGGCCCGCCGAACGGGATTCCGAGTTGAATCGATTTGTACAGCGCCGGGAACAGGCCCCAGAAGACGAGCTGGATGTACACCGGGGTGCCGCGGAAGATCCACAGATACACCCACGACACCGACCGCAGTACCGGATTGGGCGACAGCCGCATCACCGCGAGGATCACACCGAGCACGACGCCGATCGCCATCGCCAGCACGGTCAGTTCGAGGGTGACCACCGCACCCTCGGATATCCGCCGATCGAACAGATACTTCCCGTAGGTGTCCCAGCGATAGGCCGGGTTGGTGGCGGCACCGTAGACGAACAGGCCGAGCAGGATCAACAGCACCGCCGCGGCGATCCAGCGTCCCGGCCGCCGCAGCGGTACGGCCTCGATCGGCTCCGGCATCGATGCCTCGGGCGGCCCGGCCTGCGAGCCGGCGGGGGGTTGCGCGGACATGTGCACTCAGCCTTTCGCGCCGTTGATGACCGACGTGGTGATCGCACCGGCTTCCACGCCCCAGTTCTGGGCGATGGTGCGATAGACGCCGGAATCGATCAGATGCTGCAGCGCCGCTTGCAGCACCGGGGCCAGCGGCGATCCCTTCGGCACCGGCCAGCCGTAGGGTTCGGCCTCGAACACCGGACCCGCGGCCTCGATGGTGTCGGGATTGCGCTTGATCGCGTACGCGGTGACCGGGGAATCGGCGGACATGGCGTCCACCTGGCCGAGGACCAGTGCGGTGGCCGCCGCACTCTGTTCGTCGTAGGACATCTTGTGGATCTCGGGCTTGCCGGCATCGGTGCAGGCCTTCGATTTCGCCGGGATCTCGTCGATGTCCTCGGTGGTGGTGCGCTGCACGGCGACCTTCTTGCCGCAGGCGTTGTTCGGATCGATGGGACGGCCCTTGCGTTGGGCCCACTGGATGCCGGCGGAGAAGTAGTCGACGAAGTCGACGGTCTTCTCCCGCGTCAGGTTGTCGGTGAACGACGACATGCCCACATCGACGGTGCCGGCCTCGATCGCGGGGATGATCTTCTCGAAGTCGGCTTCCTGATAGTCGGCGCGCACACCGAGCACACCCGCGACCGCGTCCATCAGGTCGACGTCGAATCCGATGATCTGCCCGGTGTGCGGATCCCGGTACTCGTTGGGCTGATACGGAACGTTCACACCGACCACGAGCCGTCCGGCCTGCGCGATCTTCGGCGGCAGCTGCGCGGCGATCGACTCGACCTTCGTCACCGGCACCTTGGGCACCTTGGGCGATTCGTCCTCGGTGTTGTCCGCACATCCCGCTGCCAGCACCGCCGCACCGACGATCACGCACGCGGCTCGCAGGATGTACCCGCGGGCGCCGAGTCGAACTGACACGCGGCCCTCCGTATTCGCGCGATCCGCCACCGTGGGCGAGTCGCCGTGTAGCAATGCAGCCATTCGAAAATCTAGGCGATCGGCACGGGATGCGCCGGTCGGTTACCGAAGGTTAATGCGCGCCGCGACCGGCGGCAGGGGTACACGCCGATTCACCGGCGATGCACCCGCGCCCGGACCTGCTCGGTGAATTCACTGGTCGAGGCCAGTCCACCGAGGTCGGCGGTGGCGATGCCGGCCGCCAGGGTCGCCGCCACCGCACGCTCGATCCGGTCGCCGGCGCCGAGCAGCGCCGGATCGCCGTCACGGGTGCCCAGCCAGCGCAGCAGCATCGCGGCCGACAGTTGCAGGGCACCCGGATTCGCCCGGTTGCGTCCCGCCAGCGCGGGAGCCGCGCCGTGCACCGCCTGCGCCATCGCCTTGTCGGCCGAGCAGTTCAGCGAGGCCGCCAGGCCCAGCGAACCGGCGAGTTCCCCCGCGAGGTCGGAAAGTATGTCGCCGAACAGGTTCTCGGTCACCAGGACGTCGTAGTCACCGGGCGCCCGGACCAGATGGGCCGCCGCGGCGTCGACATGTTCGTCGTCGACCTCGACGCCCGAGTATCCGGCGGCCACCTCCGAGCACACGTCGCGGAACAGACCCATCGTCATCGGCAGCACATTCGCCTTGTGCACGATCGTCAACCGGCCGCGCCGGGCCGCCGCGAGCGCGCAGGCCTGATGCGCGATGCGTTCGCAGGCGGCTCGGGTGATCACGGCCACGGCCATCGCCACATCGGCGGTGGGCCGGAATTCGCCCGAACCGGCGAACATGTTGCGGTCGGCGTAGAAGCCCTCGCTGTTCTCGCGCACGATCACCAGATCGATGTCCTTCGCGGCCGCCCGCACGCCCGGAAAGGTCCGAGCCGGGCGGATATTCGCGTACAGGCCGAAGCGTTTGCGGATCGCCCCGCCCGGCGGAGCCCCGATGCGGTGATGCGGCGCGTAGGAGGCGTTGTCGTGCGGGCCGAGAATCCAGGCGTCGAGGTCGTCGAGAGCGGACAGCGTGGTCTCCGGGAGGGGTTCCCCGCATTCGGCGATGGCCGCATGACCGATCGGCAGTTCGACCCAGTCCGGCGTCGGCGCGCCGGCCGCCGCGAGCGCCTCGTCCACCACCGCCCGGGTCGCCGGTACCACCTCCGGTCCGATGCCGTCGCCCTCGATCAGCCCGAGCCGCACCACCCGCCGCGAATCCACCGCGCTCACTCCTCTGCTCGCACCCCGTCCCGGCCGGTCCGCGGCCCGGCACACCGGGTCACCCTATGGGGTGGCGCGTCACCGAGCCCACCGCGGGCCCTGGACCGCCGGCCGAAGTCGGGTAATCGACGCACCGCACGCGATCCCCGCGCGTAAGTTGACCTGAATCATGGTGCAGTCGGTGGAACTGGTACTCGACGAGGCGGCGGAGGCCGAGATTCGCCGGCAGTGGCGCATGCTGGCCGAGGCCGGAATGCACAGTCCCACACCGGAACACCGGCCGCACATCACCGTCGCGGTCGCCCGCGAGATCTGGCCCCGGCTGGACCGGACGCTGGCCGCCCTCCCATTCCGCCCGCTGCCGATCCGGCTCGGCGGGCTGCTGATATTCGGCGCCCGCCATCCCATTCTGGTACGGCTGGTGGTGCCCACCGAGGACCTGCTGACGATGCAACGGTGCATCGCGGCGGTCGTCGATGGGTGCCCCGGCGTTCCGGCGAACATGTGCCCGGACGCGTGGACCCCGCACGTGACGCTGGCACGGCGGCTGAGACCGGAGCACTGGCCCGCGGCGATCGACGCGGTGGCCGGCGAACGGGATTTTGCGGCTACCGTGGTGGGTATTCGGCGGTGGGACGGTGATCGGCGGATCGAGTGGCCGATCGCCTCAGGGGGTGGGGCCCACGGTTGAGCCGCGGACGCCGGCCACACGGAAGATATGCGCAGCGTCCCGCGTTGCACCGCAGACAACGACACGAGAGGAACCCATGGCCACCCAGACCCTGACCGCGCAGAACTTCGACGAGATTGTGACCGGAAACGACGTCGTCCTCGTCGATTTCTGGGCCGATTGGTGCGGGCCCTGCAAGGCGTTCGCGCCTACTTTCGAGGCGTCCTCGGAACAGCATCCCGATGTCGTCCACGGCAAGGTCGACACCGAGGCCGAGCAGAGCCTCGCCGCCGCCGCCAACATCCGCTCCATCCCCACGATCATGGCCTTCCGCGAGGGTGTCCTGGTCTTCGCGCAGCCGGGCGCACTGCCGCCGGCCGCGCTCGAGGATCTGGTCTCCCAGGTGAAGGCGCTCGATATGGAAGAGGTGCGCAAGCAGCTCGCCGAACAGCAGCAGAGCTGACCCGCCCGAACCGGTGCCGCATCCCCATTCCTCACGAAACGGGATGCGGCACCGGCCTTTTCGCGTGTCGGCTCGGTTGCCGAGCTCGGCTCAGTTCCCGAGTTTGTTGATGCCGGCGATCATGGCCCGGACGGTCGACTCCGGCCCGTCTCCGGCGAGCGCGGCGCCCCAGCCACGGCGGCCGTTGCATTCGCACTGCACGAAGGTGGCGGTGCCGCTGCCGGTGCGCCGCTGGTGGAACTGCAGAATCTCCACCGGATAGCCCTCGTCGTAGAGCGCCGAGGTCAGCGCGGCGACCGGGCTACCGGCGGACACCACGGTCCGCGCATGTCCGGCCAGTTCGATGGTGGCGGTATAGGTCGCCCGCTGTTCGGCCCGCGCCCAGTCGCTGAGCTTGACCGGGCCGGTGTGCGCACAGTAGCGGTCGTAGAACTCCGCGGGCGTCAGGTCGGCGGATTCGGCGCGCAGCCCCTTGGGCGCGGCCGCGATGAAGTCATGTGTATCGATAGTGATCGTCATTGGACTAGGTCTTCCCGAAGCTTTGTCGTTGGTCGGATGACAGAGGGGACCAGCGCAAACACTTGTCAACGGCCGCAGCGAGGGGGCCGGTCCGAATCAGCTCCCGCTACGGCGAGGTACTACGAGAAGTCGCGCCGCAGCCACCATCGCGGTAAGCGGAAGGAGCACCACGCGGTCGCGGTCGGCGACGTTGCGCGCGGCGCTGTGGCTTGCGGCGGGATTCGGCACGGCTTCGAGAATATGGACTCGTCGCGACGATGGCAACAATATTGCGGCGGAACCAACGAGTAACTTCGTCACATTTTCGAGTGAACGATATGCCAACGGACAGTGCCGTGGTGAGCGCCGCATTCGCGCAGGCCACAGCGGGTCCACAGGATGTGCCGCGGACAGGTTCGGCGTGTCGTCACCGGGGTTGCGCGGGTTTGTCCCACCGCAACAGATAGCGCCAGAACACCAGTCGGCGCACCCGCGCGCCCGGCAGGATGTCGCGCGCCCGGCGGGCTACCTCGCGCGTGGTGAGTGGCGGATCGAGCACGACCGGCATCGCCACATGCGTGGGTTCATGTGCGTACCAGGCTCCGCGGCCCGTCGCGCGCAGCGTCGCGAAGGCCAGGCCGAAGACGCGTTGCGCGAGTGCCGCCGTGACTTCGGCGGGCAGTTCACGCAGTGGATCGGCCCGCGGCAGCGCGATCACCGCGAGTACCCCGCCCGGCCGCAGCGTGTGCGCGAGCCGCGGCAGCACCTGTTCGAGAGGCATGTGATGGAGGGTGGTGAGCGATACGACGGCGTCGTAGGCGGCCTCCGGCAGCGGATGCTCGAGTATGTCGGCCTGCGCGCAGGCGACGTTCTCCGGGACGACGCGGCGGGCCGCCTCGATCATCTCCGCCGACCGGTCCACCGCGTCGACCCGATCGGCACGCCGCGCCAGCTCGGCCGCCAAAGTGCCCGCCCCGCAACCGACTTCGAGGATCCGCTCACAGTGCTGTGGCAGCTGCCGCAGCAGCGTCCGGTGATAGAAGGCGTTGTGATCCCAGTTCCATCTACTCACCGCGCCACCCTACGATGCAGCCGGGAGACCGCCCACCGCCACGCGCGGACGCGGACACCCTCGTCCGCGGCGCGAGATGCCGTGCGAGACCGAGCTCGCTCCGGGCCCCGATCAGTGCGCGGCCGAGTCCCAGCTGCGGCCTACACCGACGGAGACCTCGAGCGGCACCGACAGGTCGATGGCGCTCGACATCTGTTCGCGGGCAAGTGATTCCAGTGCCTCCCGCTCACCCGCGGCGACCTCGAAGACGAGTTCGTCGTGGATCTGCAGCAGCATGCGCGAACGCAGGCCCGCCTCCGCGATGGCGGCCTGGGTGTTGATCATCGCGACCTTGATGATGTCGGCGGCGGTGCCCTGGATGGGCGCGTTGAGCGCCATCCGCTCGGCGGCCTCGCGGCGCTGGCGGTTGCTGGAATCCAAGTCGGGCAGATAGCGGCGACGGCCGAACAGCGTCTCCGTATAGCCGACCTTGCGCGCCTGATCCACCGCGTCGCGCAGATAGTCACGAATCGCGCCGAAACGGGAGAAATAGACCTCCATCTGCGCCTTCGCCTCCTCGGCGCTGATCCGGAGTTGCTGTGAGAGCCCGTACGCGGACAAACCGTAGGCCAGGCCGTAGGACATCGCCTTGATCCGGCGGCGCATCTCCGGGTGCACATCGGCGATCGGGATGTCGAAGGCCTTGGACGCGACGAAGCTGTGCAGGTCCTCGCCGGAGTTGAACGCCTCGATCAGCCCGGCGTCCTTGGACAGGTGCGCCATGATCCGCATCTCGATCTGGCTGTAGTCCGCCGTCATCAGCGATTCGTAGCCGGGGCCGACGACGAAGGTGTCGCGAATGCGCCGGCCCGTGTCGGTGCGGATCGGGATGTTCTGCAGATTCGGCTCGGTCGAGGACAACCGGCCGGTGGCGGCGATGGTCTGGTTGAACGTGGTGTGGATGCGGCCGTCGTCGGCGACCGACTTCAGCAGCCCGTCCACGGTGACCTTGAGGCGGGTGGCGTCGCGGTGCGCAAGCAGATGTTCGAGGAAGGGATGCTGGGTCTTCTCGAACAGCGACTCGAGCGCGTCGGCGTCAGTGGTGTAACCGGTCTTGGTCCGCTTCGTCTTGGGCATATCCAGCTCGTCGAACAGCACCACCTGCAACTGTTTCGGCGAACCCAGGTTGATCTGTTTACCGATCACCTCGTAGGCCGCTTCCGCGGCCGAGGCCACCCGGTCGGCGAATTCGCGCTGCAACTCGTCCAGTTTGTCGCAGTCGACGGCGATGCCGGCGTGCTCGAGTTCGGCCAGCACACCCAGCAGCGGCAGTTCCATCTCGGTGAGCAGCGGCACGGATTCGATGCGGTCCAACTCGGTGTCGAACGCCTCGGCCAGGTCGGCCACCGCGCGGGCACGCAGGATCTCGGCCTGAGCCAGTTCGGTGTCGACCTGGTCCTCATCGTCGAGCAGCGACAGCTGGGCGTCCTCGGCGGCTTCGACCCGCAACTCCCGCGACAGGTACCGCAACGACAGATCGTCGAGGTTGAAGGTGCGCTGTCCGGGGCGGACCAGATAGGCCGCGAGCGCGGTGTCGCTGGTGAGCCCGGCCAGCCGCCAGTTGCGCCCGCGCAGGGCGTGGACGGCCGCCTTGGCCTCGTGCACGGCCTTCGGGGTCTCGGCGTCGGCGAGCCAGCGACCGAGGGCGAGTTCGTCCTCGGGGGTCAGCGCGACCACGTCGAAGTAGCCGCCCTCCCCGTCGGCGGCGGCGATCGCGATCGCCTTCACATCACCCTGCACGGGCGTGGTCGTCCCCACGATCGAAACGCCGTGGCGTGCACCGGCTTTCGCATGCTCGGCCAGCCAGTCCGCAGCGGCGCCGGGCGCGACCGGGCCGCCGCTGATCTCGAAACCGCTCTCGGCCTCCGGCTCCGGCGGCGCCAGCGTCTCGAACAGCCGGTCCCGCAGCACCCGGAACTCGAGATCGTCGAACAGGCGGTGGATCTTGTCGCGATCCCACGGCTGCTGGGCCAGCTGCTCCGGGGTGTAGGGCAGCGGAACATCCTTGACCATCTCGGTGAGCTGCCGGTTGAGCACCACGCTGGACAGGTTCTCGCGCAGCGCGTCGCCGACCTTGCCGCGCACCTCGTCGACCTGCTCGACCAGGGACGGCAGATCGCCGAATTCGCGAATCCACTTGGTCGCCGTCTTCTCCCCCACGCCCGGAATACCAGGCAGATTGTCACTCGGGTCGCCACGCAGGGCCGCGAAATCCGGATACTGGGCCGGGGTCAGGCCGTACTTCTCCTCGACCGCCTCCGGTGTGAACCGGGTGAGCTCGGAGACGCCCTTCTTCGGGTACAGCACGGTGACATCGGGATTGACCAGTTGCAGCGAATCCCGGTCGCCGGTGACGATGAGCACCCGGAAACCTTGCGGCACAGCCTGAGTCGCGAGGGTGGCGATGATGTCGTCGGCCTCGTAGCCCTCGATGGCCATCACCGGGATGCCGAGCGCGCCGAGCACCTCCTGGGTGATCTCCACCTGTCCGCGGAATTCGTCAGGAGTGGTGATGCGGTTGGCCTTGTACTCCGGAAAGGCCTCGACCCGGAAGGTCTTCCGGCTGACGTCGAACGCGGCCGCCACATGGGTCGGCCGCTCGTCGCGCAGCAGGTTGATCAGCATGGCGGTGAAGCCGTAGACGGCATTGGTGGTCTGCCCGGTGACGGTCTTGAAGTTCTCCGCCGGTAGCGCGTAGAAGGCGCGGTAGGCCAGGGAATGGCCGTCCAGCAACAACAGCGTGGGACGCTCGCCGGGGGCACCCGCCACCGTACTGCCGGCTTTCGGCGCTGCCGCTGCGGCGGTGGTGGACGACACACTGCCCTGACGCTGATCGGTGGAGGCTGGAGTCACGGCACAGAGTCTAGGGACAAGCACCGACATCCCCGGCCACCGGGCACGGACCGGCATGTGTCGCGATCGGATTCGCCCACACGGATCTGCCCGCCCGCTGTCACGCAGGCCACACCCGCCCCATGGACCGGCAGCTAACTCGTGCCCACGCTCGACCGTCGCGGCCGGCACACGATGCACGGCCGGCCGCGAGCGGCGATCAGGACTTCGGCGCGAGATTGTCCAGGACGACCTCCGCGACCGCCTTCATGGTGGTGCGGCGATCCATCGCGGTGCGCTGGATCCACTTGAACGCCTGCGGTTCCGACAGCCCCTGCGTCTGCATCAGCACGCCCTTCGCGCGCTCGACCAGTTTGCGGGTCTCCAGGCGGTCGGACAGGTTCGCGACCTCCTGTTCCAGCGCCGAGATCTCGTGAAACCGGCTGGCCGCCAACTCGATCGCGGGCACCAGATCCGATTTGGTGAACGGCTTCACCAGATAGGCCATCGCACCCGCGTCACGCGCCCGCTCCACCAGGTCACGCTGGCTGAAGGCGGTCAGAATCACCACGGGCGCAACACGTTTGGAGGCGATTTCACCGGCGGCATCGATACCGTCGCGCCGCGGCATCTTCACGTCCATGATGACCAGATCGGGGCGCAGTTCCACGGCCAGATCGACCGCCTGCTGGCCGTCACCGGCCTCGCCCACCACCTGGTAGCCCTCCTCGGAGAGCATCTCCACAAGGTCCATCCGGATGAGCGCCTCGTCCTCGGCCACCACGACACGCTTCGCGGCAGCCGGCGCGTCCTGCTTCGCGCCCGCGCCCCCTGCATTCGTTCCCATAGACAGACCCCTCGATATTCCGATGCCGATGCCCGATGTGCGCCTCCGGTCCCACCCTGTCACCGGCCACGCACAGCCGAGTGTCCTAAAGCGTACCGTTCAACTTCGCTCACAACCCATCTACCCAGCGGGAACCCGCCCGCGCGGGACCGATTCGGTAACCTGGGCACCCACCGGCTATCATTTCCTCCCGGTGCGCCGAGTTGGCGGAACTGGCAGACGCGACGGTCTCAAAAACCGTTGTCCTCACGGACGTGTGGGTTCGAGTCCCACACTCGGCACCATCTTCGGCGGTCCGATCGGGCCGCTTTTGTCGTATTCGAACCGAATCGGCAGCTTGTCCCGTGAATACGCGTAGGGTGGGGCACACGACCCCGGGCAGGAGGAGGTCGCGCGTATGCGGGTGAACCGGCTCACCGCGGATCTTTCGGGATATCCCGATCTGGTGGTGATCTATCTGGGGATGCGGGTGCGGACCCCGCGGGGGATGCTGCGTCTGCTCGGCCTCGGGCCGAAACTGTATCGCTCCCATCATGATCGGCCCGACGGGCTGCTGCGGCACGAGGACATCATCTGGTCGCTGTTCCCACCACACTGGGGCGCCCGCCAATACTGGCGTGACCTGGACAGCCTGGAGCGCTGGACCCGTTCCCAGCCGCACCGCGACTGGTGGCAGCGGTTCCTGCGCGACTCCGGCGGCACCGGATTCTGGCACGAGGCCTACTTCCTGCGCGGCGGCATCGACACCATGTACGACGATATGACCACAGCCACCGGCCTGGGGGCGTTCGCCCCGACCCGGGCGATGCGCGGACCGCTGTTCAGTGCGCGCGGCCGGGCCCACGACAACGCCGCCCGCGCCGGCGCGGACAACGCGCACCTCGGTGCGGAGCCGACGGTCGCGCCCGTCGTCGAGGAAGCCTCCTACTATCGAAACGCTTCCGGCGCCGACGGTTCCGATGCGGACCGGCAGGCGTAGCGCCACACCCGTAGCGCAGCCGGTCAGCGAAAATCCGGCAAACGGTCGAACGCGACCCGCTACGGGCAGTTGAACATCGCGTAAAATCAGCGGTTTTCGGCCGTCCCCGGCTTCTGCCGCGGGGCGCGGCCACCTACCGTAGCAGTCATGCACGTCCTGTTCGTCTGCTCCGGCAACGTCTGCCGCTCGGTGATCGCCGAACGTCTGACCCGCGCCGTCGCCGCCGAACACGGTCTCGACGACCTGACCGCCGAGAGCGCCGGCACCCGCGCGCTCGTCGGTTTCGGCGTCGATCCCCTTGCGGCACAGATCATCACGGGCCTCGGCGGCGATCCTGGCAACTTTTCAGCACGCAAGGTGAAGCCGGAGATGGTCGCGCGCGCGGATCTCGTGCTCGCGATGACCGAGCAGATCCGCGACCACATCATCGACCTGGTTCCGGATGCCCGGTCCCGGACCTTCACGCTGCTCGAGGCCTACCGGGTGGCGAAGGTCTCCGGCGCTCGCACGATCGCCCACATCGACAGTGCCCGAAACGATCTCGCACTGGTGGGGCGGGAGAACATCGCCGACCCGGTCGGTCTGTCGAGCGAAAAGTACTGTGCCGTCGGCGATCGTATCGCCGAGACGCTGGTCCCGCTGCTGCTCGCGCTGCACGCTCATCGTGACCCGGGTCGCACGGAGTCCGGCCGGCCCCGGCTGGTCCTGCTGCCCGGCGGGCGCATCGAGACCCCGCCGTGGGGTATCGAGCCCGTGCGAATCGGCCGTCACGCCTGAACAATCCGGCGCCGGGCATGCCGCTCTCCCGCGGATCGGGATCCGGGGTTAGACTCCCCGCGGAAACTGCCGACGCCGATGGTTCGACACCGGAACAGGACACAGACATGCCGAAACGAATTTCGGATGTTTCACTCCATGTTTACGTCACACCGGAAACGCTCGACCGCGTCGTGCACGCTGTGCGCTGCCTGGTCGACGACCACCTCGCCGAGCACGATGTTTTCGCCTGGCGCTTCACCCTGCCCGTCGACGCCGATCAACCCGATCACACGGTGCTGGAGACCCAGTGGCGCCTGGAACACCCCCACCGCGACCCGGGCGCGCGGCGCACCTACGAGATTGCGCTCAGCCTGGTGGGCGATCCCGATCAGCTGACCGAATCCGGCCTGGCCGCACTCGAACATCGACTGGTCCTCGGGATCGCCACCACCGCCGACGCCGTCCCCTACACGATTTCCGCTCTCCATCGCGACAGCTACGACTTCGACGAGAACCGCGAACGCCTCTGAACGCCGCTGCGCTACTTGCCGCGCGCCGGGAAGTGCCTGATCACGCCTTCCTGCACGACGGTGGCCAGCAGCTCACCGGCCCGCGAGTAGAAGTGACCGGTGGCCAGACCGCGCGAACCGGCGGCCACCGGTGACTCCGTCGCGTACAGGGCCCAGTCGTCGAAGCGGAACGGACGGTGGAACCAGATCGAGTGGTTCACCGTGGCGGCCACGATCCGGTCGTGACCCCACGACAACCCGTGCGTGGTGATGATCGAATCCAGCACCGTGGTGTCGGACGAATAGCCCAGCGTCGCAACGTGGATCAGCGGATCGTCGGGCAGTTCGCCGTCGGCCTTCATCCACACGCGGTTGTGGTTGAGGGTGCCGCCGGTGCCCTTGAGGATCCACGCCGGATCGTTGGTGTAGCGCATGTCGATCGGATGCGGCGCCTGCACGAACATCTGCAGTTTGTCCTCGAGCCCGGAGAAGGACTCCTCCACCCGGGGCAGCCCGTCCGGATCGGGCACCTGCGGCTGCGGGCTGGCGTGTTCCAGGCCCTTGGCCCAGTCCTGGAACGCCGCCAGCATCACGAACAGTTCCTGATCGCCCTGATACGCCGTCACCGTGCGATTGGCGAAGGCACGCCCGTCACGATGGCGTTCGACCCGGTATTCGATCGGTTTGCGCACATCCCCGCCGCGCACGAAATGCGCGTTGACCGCATGCACCGGGCGCCCCGGCCCGACCGTGCGACCGGCCGCGACGATCGCCTGCGCCACCAGCTGGCCGCCGAAGGTGCGACTCCACACCTTCTCCGGATGGTGACCAAGGAAAACGTCCTCGCCGATCTCCTCGAGTTCGAGCAGGCCGAGCAGGACGGCGAGATCGCCCCCGCTCTCGCGGCCGGTGCCGACCGATTCGCCCAGTGATGCACTCACCTCAGTGGTCCTCCTCGCCGATGCGATGCACGTGGATCAGGTTCGTGGAGCCGACGGTTCCCGGCGGGGAACCGGCCACGATCACCACGAGGTCGCCCTTGGCGTAGCGATTCAGCGACAGCAGTTCCTTGTCGACCTGGCCGATCATCTCGTCGGTGGTACCGACCGGCGGGACGATGAAGGTTTCCACACCCCAGGTCAGCGCCAGCTGACTGCGTACATCCGGCAGCGGGGTGAACGCCAGCAGCGGCAGCGTGGTGTGCAGGCGGGCCAGCCGGCGCACGGTGTCACCGGACTGGGTGAACGCCACCAGCGCCTTGGCGTTGAGCCGCTCGCCGATGTCGCGGGCCGCATAGGAGATCACGCCGCGCTTGGTGCGCGGGACGTGGGTCAGCGGCGGCACCCGGGTCGAGGATTCGGATTCCACGGCGTGCACGATGCGCGCCATCGTGCGCACCGTCTCGATCGGATACTGGCCGACCGAGGTCTCACCGGAGAGCATGACCGCGTCCGCGCCGTCGAGCACGGCGTTGGCGACATCGGAGGCCTCCGCGCGGGTCGGGCGGGAGTTGCCGATCATCGACTCCAGCATCTGGGTGGCGACGATGACGGGTTTCGCGTTCTCCCTTGCCATCTGGATCGACCGCTTCTGCACCAGCGGCACCTGCTCGAGCGGCAGCTCGACGCCGAGGTCGCCACGGGCCACCATGATCGCGTCGAACGCGAGCACGATCGCCTCGAGATTGTCGATGGCTTCGGGCTTTTCGAGTTTGCCGATCACCGGCACCCGGCGGCCCACGCGATCCATGATGTCGTGGACCAGCTCGACGTCCGCCGGCGACCGCACGAACGACAGGGCGATGAAGTCCACGCCCAGCCGCAGGGCGAATTCCAGATCCTCGATGTCCTTCTCGGACAACGCCGGAACGGAAACGTCCATACCCGGCAGCGAGACGCCCTTGTTGTTGGAGACCGGACCGCCCTCGGTCACGCGGCACACCACGTCGTTGCCTTCGACGCGGATCACGGTCAGGCCGACCTTGCCGTCGTCGACGAGCAGCCGGTCACCGGCCTTGGCATCCTCGGATAGTTGTTTGTAGGTGGTGGAGACGCGATCGTGGGTGCCTTCCACGTCGTCTACCGTGATCCGCACCTCCTCGCCCGTCGCCCACACGGTGCGGCCCTCGATGAATCGGCCCAAGCGGATCTTCGGTCCCTGCAGGTCGGCGAGAATGCCGACCGCACGGCCCATCTGCTCGGCGGCGTGCCGCACCTTGTGATAGTTCTCGGCGTGATCGGCGTGTTCTCCGTGACTGAAATTCAACCGGGCCACATCCATGCCGCTGTCGACAAGTTCACGGATCCGGTCCTCGGTGGCGGTGGCCGGTCCGAGGGTGCACACAATCTTTGTCCGTCGCATCACGCACCGAGCCTAGTCCTGCCGCCGCAGTGGCGCTGATCGGCACACCCGCCACTGTCAATCGACGAAAATATGACGCACATCACATATTTGCCCGGCATAGTCGTCACTCCTGCAGCGGACGGTTGTACGGGTCGCGCACTTTGCCGGTGAGGATCATGATCGCGTCGATGAACGGCCAGATGCCGCCCAGACCGCAGGTGAACAGCGTGACCAGCAGCTGGGCGACGCCGATGCCGGTGTAGCCGAGGTAGAACCGGCCGATTCCGAGGCCGCCGACGAACAGTTGCAGCAGCCCGGCGGTGAGCTTCGACTTGTCCGAGAACGGTTCGCCGTACATGTTGCGCCCGTACGGCGCCTCCGGATCCATGCCGTAGGGCGCGGGCGGATAGCCGGGGGCGGGAGCGTAGGGCTGGGCGTACGGGTCGACGGGCTGGCCGTAGGGCTGGCTGTAGCCGTAGGGGCCGGATTCGCCACCGGTTCCGTAGGGGCCAGATGGGCCGTAGCCGCCCGGATTTGCCGGTCCGGTACCCGGTGCACCGTACTGCGGGCCGTAGCCGGGCTGCGGCTGATAGGGGTCGGTCACGAAGTCCTCCTGGTTCGAGCGGTCGGCCCGCTCAGCTCTTGTCCGCCTTCTTCCGGCCCGGCTTACCCGACTTGCCTTCGGCCTGCCGCTCACTGTTCCCGGCGCTGGTGACACCGGCCGCATTCTTGTCATCGGCGGGCGGATCCAGTTCGTTGCCGGTCGACGCCGAATCGGAGGGGCCGGCGGTGGACTCGTCCGATTTGCCGGATACGGAGCCGGCGGCCGCGGGGTCGGACTCGTCGGCCTTCCCGGCCGGGCTCGCATCATCCGCGGGTTTCGCGGCTTCGCCGGAGTCGTCGCCGTCGGCGGATTCATCGGCCGCGACCGCAGCTGCGTTCTCGGTTGCGGCGGATTGCTGTCCGGCGGCGCCGTGCCGGCGCAGGGCGCCGATCTGCCAGGGCCAGGGGCGTTCACCGCCGGCAGCGAGCTGGGCGGCGGTTTCGCGGCCCTTGGTGGCGAGGGCGAAATACGCCAGGGCGCACAGGAATACGATCGCCGAGGTGTAGGAGTTGACCCGGATGCCGAAGATGTGGGTGGCCTCGTCGTCGCGCAGCAGTTCGACCCAGAAGCGGCCGAAGGTGTAGATCGCCACGTACAACGCGAACAGGCGGCCGTGGCCGATCCGCCAGCGTTTGTCGACCATCACCAGCACCAGGACGCCGAGCAGATTCCAGATCAGCTCGTAGAGGAAGGTCGGCTGCACGACCTTCTCCACCACGCCGGTGGAGACGCCGTTCATCATGTCGAGCCGGCCGTCGGAGTCGAACCGCAGATAGATCTCGAGGCCCCAGGGCAGATCGGTCTTGCGGCCGTAGAGTTCCTGATTGAAGTAGTTGCCGAGGCGGCCGATGGCCTGGGCGAGCAGAATCGCCGGGGCGATGGCATCACCGAAGGCGGGCAACGGAATTCGATACACGCGGCAGCCGATCCAGGCGCCGATGCCGCCGAGCAGCACCGCGCCCCAGATGCCGAGGCCCCCCTCCCAGATCTTCAGCGCGTTGATCGGATGGCCGCCGGCGCCGAAGTACTTCTCCCAGTCGGTGGCCACGTGGTAGAGCCGGCCGCCGACGAGTCCGAACGGCACGGCGAACATCGCGACGTCGAGCACCTTGCCCGGCTCGCCGCCGCGCTCGCGCCAGCGCCGCTCACCCCACCAGATCGCGACGATGATGCCGATGATGATGCAGATCGCATAGGCACGCAGCGGGAACGGCCCCACATCCCATACGCCTCGCGGCGGACTGGGAATATAGGCCAGTACCGCCCCACCGTGCACATCGACGCCGTCTGCCAGGACTGGAAAAGTCACGGGCCCCACCGTAACGGAGGGTGCGCCCGCCGCCCAGTTCGCGTCGGCGATCAGCTGGCGACGGTCGCCGAACGCACGCCCTCGGCGAGTTCCGCGGTGAGCGTCCGGACCTGGTCCAGACCCTGTCCCGCGGCCGTGACCAGCGCCGAGCCGACGATGACTCCGTCGGCATAGGAAGCGATTTCGGCCGCCTGCGCACCGCTACGCACACCGAGGCCGACACCGACCGGGATATCGGAGTGGGCGCGCACCCGCGCGCACAGTTCCGGGGCCGCCGAGGACACCGCGTCGCGGGCGCCGGTGACGCCCATGGTGGAGGCGGCGTAGAGGAATCCGCTACTGGCCTCGATGGTCTTGACCAGACGCTCTTCGGTGGAGGACGGGGCGACCAGGAAGATGCGGTCCAGATCGTGGGCGCGGGAGGCGTCGAACCACTCCCCCGCCTCCTCGGGAATGAGGTTGGGGGTGATCAGCCCGAGCCCGCCGGCCGCGGCCAGATCGCGGGCGAACCGGTCTACGCCGTATTGCAGCACCGGATTCCAGTAGGTCATCACCACAGCGTTGCCCCCGGCGGCGGTGATCGCCTCGACGACGGTGAACACGTCACGCACGCGCACCCCGCCGCGCAGGGCCTGCTCGGTGGCGGCCTGGATGGTGGGGCCGTCCATCACCGGATCGGAATAGGCGATACCGACTTCGATGATGTCGCAACCGGATTCGACCATCGCGGTGCACACGTCGATGGATCCGGCCAGGTCCGGGTAGCCCGCGGGCAGATATCCGATCAGCGCGGCGCGGCCCTCGCCGCGGCTGGCCGCGAAGGTCGATTCCAGACGGCTCACGAGCGATTCTCCTCCGGGGCGGCGGCGTCGTCGAACAGGCCGAACCAGCGCGCCGCGGTATCCATGTCCTTGTCGCCGCGTCCGGACAGATTCACCAGAATAATTGCGCCCGAACCCAATTCCCGGCCCAGCTGCAGCGCGCCGGCCACCGCGTGCGCCGATTCGATGGCCGGGATGATGCCCTCGGTGCGCGAGAGCAGCAGCAGCGCGTCCATCGCCTCGACATCGGTGATCGGCCGGTACTCGGCGCGGCCGATGTCCTTCAGGTAGGCGTGCTCGGGCCCGACGCCGGGATAGTCCAGACCGGCCGAGATGGAATGCGATTCGATGGTCTGGCCGTCCTCGTCCTGCAGCAGGTACGAGTAGGCGCCCTGGAAAGCACCCGGCCGGCCGCCAGCGAAAGTGGCTGCGTGCCTGCCGGTTTCGACACCGTCACCGGCCGCCTCGTAGCCGATCAGGCGCACGCCCTCGTCGTCGAGGAACGGGTGGAAGATGCCGATCGCGTTCGATCCACCACCCACGCACGCCACCACGGCGTCGGGAAGGCGCCCGGTCTGCGTCTGTACCTGCACCCGCGCCTCCAGGCCGACGATGCGCTGGAAATCGCGCACCATCAGCGGGAACGGATGCGGGCCGGCCGCGGTGCCGAAGCAGTAGTAGGTTTCCGAGGCGTTGGTCACCCAATCGCGCAGCGCCTCGTTGATCGCGTCCTTCAAGGTCTGCGAGCCGGTGGTCACCGACACCACGTCGGCGCCGAGCAGCCGCATCCGCGCGACGTTGAGCGCCTGACGCGCGGTGTCGACCGCGCCCATGTAGATCACGCATTCGAGGCCCAGCAGCGCACAGGCGGTGGCGGTCGCGACGCCGTGCTGACCGGCGCCGGTCTCGGCGATGACGCGCGTCTTGCCCATCCGCTGGGCGAGCAGCGCCTGGCCCAGCACGTTGTTGATCTTGTGCGAGCCGGTGTGGTTCAGATCCTCGCGCTTGAGCAGGATGCGGGCGCCGCCGGCGTGCTCGGAGAGCCGCTTGCATTCGAAGACCGGCGAGGGCCGGCCCGCGTAATCGCGCTGCAGCCGGTCGAGTTCGGCCAGGAAATCGGGATCCAGGCGCGACTTGTCGTATTCGGCGGAGACCTCCTCGATCACCGCCATCAGCGCCTCGGGCACGTGCCGGCCGCCGTAGACGCCGAAGTGGCCGCCGACATCCGGTTCGTGGCTGCGATGGGTGACGCCCTCGCTGGCCTGGGGCAGCTGCTCGTGCACGCCGGTCATCGGGTGACACCCCGCCGCAGCGGACGCGGGCAGGACGGATGGGTGCCGGCGGTCACCAGCTCGGAGACGGCGGCACGCGGATCGCCGCTGGTCACGAGGCTCTCGCCGACCAGCACCGCATCGGCGCCGGCGCCGGCGTAGGCGAGCAGATCGGCGGTGCCGTTCACGCCGGATTCGGCGATCCGGATGACCTCGGTGGGTAGGCCGGGCGCGATGCGGGCGAAGACGTCGCGATCGACCTCGAGGGTCTTCAGGTTGCGGGCGTTCACGCCGATGACCGAGGCGCCGGCGGTCAGCGCGCGGTCGGCCTCCTCCTCGGTGTGCACCTCGACCAGCGCGGTCATACCGAGCGATTCGGTGCGATCGATGAGCGAGGCCAGCACGTCCTGTTCCAGGGCGGCCACGATCAGCAGGATCACGTCCGCGCCGTGGGCACGGGCCTCGTGGATCTGGTACGGGCCGACGACGAAGTCCTTGCGCAGGATCGGCACGTCGACGACCGCGCGGACCGCGTCCAGATCGTCGAGCGAGCCGTGGAAGCGGCGACCCTCGGTCAGCACGCTGATGATGCGCGCGCCACCGTCCTCGTAGGACTTCGCCAGGCTGGCCGGGTCCGGGATGTCGGCGAGCTCACCCTTCGAGGGGCTGGCGCGCTTGACCTCGGCGATGACTCCGATCCCGTCCGCGTGCAGCGCGGCGAGCGCATCGCGCGGCGAGGGTGCCGCGGCGGCGGCCTTCTTGACGGCCTGGAAATCCAGGAGGGCTTCCCGAGCGGCCACATCCGCGCGGACCCCGTCGAGAATCGAGTCGAGTACCGTCATCTGGCTCGAATCCTTTCTGGGGAGACGGACTTGCTACCTGAGAATCCCCCCAGGTGCTGTCTCACCGATGCTGATAAAGAGTAAATGGAAGGGTAAGCCGAGCCGACGGCGGGGTGTGACGCCTGCCGCCCGGCGTGCCGTGATAAAGCGCTCATCGGCCCGCCTCGTCGTCGGTCGGGTCGGCGCCCGCGTCGAGCGCGTCCCACAGCACGCGCTGCGAGAGTTCGCCCGACTCCGGCTCCGGCGTGTGCGGAGCTGACGCCGGCGTCGCCGGGCGCGGTGCGTCGGCGGCCTTCGCGGCCGACTCCGTCTCCCCCGTGCGGCGTAGTTCGGCGACCTGTTCGGCGGCGGCGGCCCGGCGGAACACCGGGTTGTCGTACTTGCCCGACATGCGGGCCGTCGTTTCGGGCATGCGGGCCAGCAGCACTCCGGCGGCGAAGGCCGCGAGGGCACCGGCGACGCTGAGCGCGGCCGGGAAGGTGGCCGCCGTGGCCGCGTCGACATGCGCGCGGGCCGGCAGTTCGGCGAGCCGTGCGGCTCGTTCGGCGAGCTTGCCGTGCTGGGTCAGCAGGGCCAGGCCGGGCACCGCGGCGACCGCGGCGACCAGCGCCACCACCACACCGATCAGCCTGCGCAGCCAGCCCTTGGTGGCGAACACGGCCGCGATCGAGGCCAGCAGCACCAGAGCCAGCGGTGTCAGCGCGCCGAACCAGAGACCGCCGTTCAGATGCTGGGTGCGCGGTTCGGTCAGGCCGTCGGAGGACCGCAGCGTCACCCAGGTCATGCGCGAGGAGCCCCACAGCGCGGCCGCGCCGACGGCGAGCAGGAGGACCGGCAGCACAGGGCGGGCGCGTTTCGTGGACGCGGTCACGGCCTCGCCGGTATCCGTCTCGGGAACGTAGCGGTCGGGGTCACCGTCCCCGGCCCGCCGGACGGTCGGGTCGTCGCGCCGCACAGCGGCCGCGGATGCGGCAGCATCTCCGCCCACGGCTTCGCTCCCCGGTCCGGAACGGATCGGATCGCTGTCGGCGCCCGGTGGAACCGGCGCGCGATCGGCGGCGGAGCTGTCGGCATCGGACCGCCGCGGGCTCGCCGGCGTGGACGACGTGCCGTTCGTGCCCGGCGCGGACGTGCGTTGCGGCTGGTCCGGCGAATGTCGTTGGGCTGGGTCGGATTCCGGGTTGCTCATAGCAGGGTGCCGTCGGGTTCGGGGGTGAAGGTGCGCACGGTGCGCGCGGCGGCGACGGCCTTGAGGACGGCCATCGCCTTGTTGCGCGACTCCTCGTCCTCGTAGTCGGGCTGGGAGTCGGCGACGATGCCGGCACCGGCCTGCACATAGGCGATGCCGTCCTTGAGCAGCGCGGTGCGGATCGCGATCGCGGTATCGGCGTCGCCGGCGAAGTCGAGGTAGCCGACGACCCCGGCGTAGACGCCGCGGCGCGTGGGCTCGTTCTCCTCGATCAACTCCATCGCCCGCACCTTCGGCGCACCGGAGAGCGTGCCCGCCGGGAAGCAGGCGCGCACGGCGTCAAGGGCTATGCGACCGGCCGCCAGCCGCCCGGTGACCGTGGACACCAGATGCATCACGTGGCTGTAGCGCTCGATGTGGCGGTACTCGGTGACGCGCACGGTGCCCGGTTCACACACCCGGCCCAGGTCGTTGCGGCCCAGGTCGACGAGCATGAGGTGTTCGGCGTTCTCCTTCTCGTCGGAGAGCAGATCCTTCTCGAGCAACACGTCGTCCTCCTCGGTGGCGCCGCGCCACCGGGTGCCGGCGATCGGATGTGTCGTCGCCACACCGTCTTTCACCGTCACCAGCGATTCCGGACTCGAGCCGACGATGGAGAACGCGGTGCCGCCCGCGCCGTCGGGAATGTGCATCAGATACATGTACGGGCTCGGATTCGAGGCGCGCAGCATCCGGTACACATCGCGCGGTTCGCCGTCGAAGTCCATTTCGAACCGCTGCGACAACACCACCTGGAACGCCTCGCCGGCCTCGATCTCGCCGACCAGCCGCCGCACGCCCGCACCGAAATCCTCGCTCGTGCGGCGGCGGATGTAGTCCGGCTCGGGACGGTCGAAGACGGAGACGGTCGATTCGGCGGGCGCGGCCAGCGCCGCGGTCATCCGGTCGAGCCGGGCGACGGCGTCGTCGTAGGCCTCGTCGACGCGTTCGTCGGTGCCGTTCCAGTTCACCGCGTTGGCGATCAGCGTGATCGCGCCCTCGTGATGGTCGAAGGCGGCCAGATCCGCCGCGAGCAGCAGCACCATCTCCGGAACCTGCAGATCGTCGGTGGTCAGCTCCGGCAGCCGCTCGATGCGGCGCACGATGTCGTAGCCCAGATAGCCGACCAGACCACCGGTCAGCGGCGGCAGGCCGGGCAGGCGTTCGGTGCGCAGCAGTTCCAGGGTGTCGTGCAGCGCCTCCAGCGGATCACCACCGGCCGGTGCGTCGGCGGGTGTGGCACCCAGCCACGTCGCCTGGCCGTCGACGACCGTCAGCGCGGTGGGGCTGCCGGCGCCGATGAACGACCAGCGCGACCACGAACGACCGTTCTCGGCCGACTCCAGCAGGAAGGTGCCGGGCCGGTCCGCGGCCAGCTTCCGGTAGGCGGACAGCGGGGTCTCCGAATCCGCCAGCACCTTGCGCGTCACCGGCACTACGCGGTGCGCGGCCGCCAGCACGCGGAACTGGTCCCGGGTGGTGGTGGTTGCGGTTTCCGGACGGTCGAATGCGGCGCCGTGCATATCGCTCATCATTCCAGTCGGCCGCAACCGAGATTCCCTGGCCCCGTCGCGACCCCCACGCGGTCCGCGACGGGTACCGGGCGAGGGTGCCGGCCGGTACCCTCGCGATTGTGAAAAAAGGCCAGCGCGCACCCGGGTTCGAACTTCCCGATCAGACCGGCACCGTCCGGTCGCTCGATTCGTTGCTGGCCGACGGACCGCTGACGCTGTTCTTCTTCCCCGCCGCCAACACCCCCGTGTGCACCGCGGAGGCCTGCCACTTCCGTGATCTGACAAGCGAATTCGCGGCCCTGGGCGCCAGTTGCGCGGGAATCAGCACCGATTCGGTCGACACCCAGGCCGGTTTCGCACAGTCGCAGACCCTCGGCTATCCGTTGCTGTCCGATCGCGACGGTGCGGTGGCGGAACGGTTCGGCGTCAAACGTTCCGGGGCGATCGGCGGTCTGCTCGGCAACTTCCTGCCGGTGAAGCGGCAGACCTTCGTGATCGACACCGACCGCACCGTCCTCGCGGTGATCTCGGGCGAACTGCGCGCCAACGTCCACGCCGACGCCGCGCTGGCCGCCCTGCGCGAGCACCGGGCCTGAATCGACCGCTGGACACACCCCCGGGCCACCCCGGATGCGCCCCCTCTTTTTCCCTGGTGAGAGCGCATGGACGACGTGACACGGCCGGATTCTCCCGGCGTATGCGCGGGCCCCGCGCATACGCTGGATTCATGACATCGACGAGCTCCCTCACGAACTCCGGGACCAAACCCCGAGCCACCGTGTGGCGGAATCGAGCCCTCGGCCTGCTCGCGGTCATCATCGTGCTGGTCGTCGCCTATTTCGTGCTGTCGGCCTTCATTCCGCGCTGGTGGGCGCAGCGGATCGCCGGTATGTCCGGGCACGGCAGCTTCGCCCAGGGCATCTGGTCGGGCCTGGCGGTCGGGTTCCTGTGCACGCTGATCCCACTGCTGCTCCTGCTGGGCGCGGTACGGGTGTGGCGCACCCGAGCCGGCAAGTTCGCCGCCGGCGCCGCGGCGGTGCTGGCGTTGATCGTGGCGCTGCCCAATCTGATGACGCTGACCATCGTGCTGGGCGGCAACAGCGCCGCACACGCCGGGGAACGCGTCCTCGACGTCGATGCGCCCGGCTTCCGCGGCGCCTCGCTGGTCGGCGCCATCGTGGCGGCGGCGATCTTCGTGATCCTGCTCGTGCTACTGCTACGCAAACAGTGGCGGGCGCGTTCGGCCCGCCGCGCGGAAGCCGGCGTGGTCACCGCGCCCGACACCGCTAACGCCACGCGGCCACCAGGCGATATCAAGGAGTGAACCCGACAGCGTCGCGATCGCGCCCCGGCGTGATAGCTGTCACGTCACCGGCAACCGGGCTGACCGTCGAGCGAAGTCGTGGCAAACTTGTTGGTCGCGAGTGACGGTGAACTGCGATTTACGTCACTGGGCTGCAAGAGAGGGCGCGAAGTGACGGAATGGCTCAATCCCACCGAACGGCGAGCGTGGCGGACTCTGGTCGCGCTGACCACGCGATTACCCGCGGCGATGGACACCCAGCTGCAACGCGAAGCCGGTATGACGCATTTCGAGTATTTTCTGATGGCCCTGCTGTCCGAGGAGCCCGGACATCGGCTGCAACTCAGCGAACTGGCGAATAGGGCAAACGCATCGCTATCACGGTTGTCGCATGTGGTGACGAAGCTGGAACGGCTCGGCTGGGCGCGCCGCGACGCGGTGCGCGGCCGCCGCGGCGCCTACGCGGTGCTCACCGACGAGGGTTTCGAACAGGTGCAGAAGGCCACTCCCGCCTATCTGGAAGGAGTGCGGGGGCTGGTCTTCGACGGAATCGACGACGAGCAGGTCGGCCAGCTGCTCACCCTCGGAGAGGCCCTCGTGGCGCAACTCGACGCGGGCCTGTCCCGGGGTATCGGCCGCGCCGACGGACTGCCCGACCCGCCGTCCGCCGAAGCCACGGCCGGCGCCGCCGGCTGACCGGTTCAGGTCGCGTCGGCGAGCAGCAGATCCCCGTCCCAGCAGGTGTGGGTGCCGGTGTGGCAGGCCGCGCCCTGCTGGTCGACGATCAGCAGTACGGCGTCGCCGTCGCAGTCCAGCCGCACCTCGTGCACGTACTGCGTATGCCCCGACGTCTCGCCCTTGACCCAGTACTGCTGCCGCGAACGCGAGTAGTAGGTGGCCTTGCGGGTGGCGAGGGTGCGGGCCAGGGCCTCGTCGTCCATCCACGCCATCATCAGCACATCGCCGGTGCCGCGTTCCTGCGCGATCGCCGCGACCAGGCCCGCCTCGTTGCGCTTGAGCCGGGCGGCGACGGCGGGATCCAAACTCATACCCATCGTTATACCTGTCCTGTCGGTACCGTTCGCCCTCTGCCGAGGGTGCCGTTCGCCCTCAGCGGACGGTGATGCCCTCGGTTCGCATCGCGTCTTTGACCTGCGGAATCGTCAGGTCACCGAAGTGGAAGACGCTCGCGGCCAATACCGCGTCGGCGCCGGTCCGCACCGCGGGCGCGAAATGGTCGACCTCTCCGGCGCCGCCGCTGGCGATGATCGGCACCGAGACGGCGGCACGCACCGCGCTGATCATCGGCAGGTCGAAACCGCCCTTGGTGCCGTCGGCGTCCATCGAGTTGAGCAGGATCTCGCCGACCCCCAGTTCGGCGCCGCGCACCGCCCACTCCACCGCGTCGATGCCGGTGCCGCGTTTACCGCCGTGGGTGGTCACCTCCCACCCGGACGGGGTCGGCGAGCCGGTGTCGGGCACACGGCGCGCATCCACCGACAGCACGATGCACTGCGAGCCGAAGCGCTGCGACATCTCGCGCAGGATCTCCGGATTCGCGATCGCCGCGGTGTTCACCGACACCTTGTCCGCGCCCGCGCGCAGCAGCCGGTCCACATCCTCGACCGTGCGCACGCCGCCGCCCACGGTGAGCGGGATGAAGATCTGCTCGGCGGTGCGGGTCACCACGTCGATCATGGTGCCCCGATCGCCGCTCGACGCCGTGACGTCGAGGAAGGTGAGCTCGTCGGCGCCCTGGGCGTCGTAGGCGGCGGCCAGTTCCACCGGGTCGCCCGCATCGCGCAGATTCTCGAAGTTCACGCCTTTGACCACCCGGCCGGCGTCGACGTCGAGGCACGGGATCACGCGTACCGCCAGAGTCATTGCGTCCCTTCCGAATTCTCGTTGCGCTCGGAGGCGCGGTCGACGGCGCTGTCGATCATGTCCAGGAGTTCTTCGTGCACCCCGGGCGCGGCGGCCAGCACCGACCGCGAGGTGATCGACCATTCTTCGCCGCGCAGATCGGTCACGACACCGCCCGCGGCGCGTACCAGCGCGACTCCGGCGGCGTTGTCCCACGGATGGTGGCCGAAGACGACCGCGCCGCCCAGCACCCCGGAGGCGGTGTAGGCCAGGTCGATGCCGGTGGATCCGTGCATGCGCACCCGGCTCGACAACCGGCTCAGCGCACCCAGCAGGTCGAAGCGGAACCGGCCCGGAATCCGGCCGTGGGCGTCGATGTTGAACGCGCCGAAGCCGATCATCGACTCCGCGAGGCGGCCGTGTTCCAAGGGCGGCAACGGTTTTCCGTTGAGCAGCAGCGGACCACCGGCCGCCGCGGCGTAGCGGCGGTCCAGCAGCGGCAGCCAGGTCAGACCGAGGACGGGCTGTCCGTCGGCCACCAGCGCCAGCAGCATCGCCGAGAGCGGATGGCCCGCGGAGTAGTTGAAGGTGCCGTCGATGGGGTCGAGCACCCACGCGGTGCCCGAGCTCAGTTCCGGCCCGCCGAATTCCTCGCCGTGTACCGGAATTCCGGTGCGCTCGGCCAGCTGCTGCGACAGCGTGCGCTCGAGTTCCAGATCCAGGGCGGTGGCGAAGTCGCCGCGGCCCTTCTGGACCGCGCTCGGCGCCCCCAGCCCTTCGACGAAACGCGGTGCCGCGCCGTCCAAAATCTCGCTCGCCGTCGCGAGCAGCGCGGCCGGGTCGGAGACGGCGGCGGTCACGTCAGCGAACCGCGTCCAGCGCCTCGGGCAGCGTGAAACGCCCGGCGTACAAGGCTTTTCCGACGATTGCGCCTTCCACTCCGTCGGACACCAGCCCGGAGATGGCCCGCAGATCGTCGAGGGTGGAGACCCCGCCGGAGGCGATCACCGGCGCCTCGGTGGCCGCGCACACCTGCCGCAGAATGTCGAGGTTGGGGCCCTGCAGGGTGCCATCCTTGCTCACGTCGGTGACCACGTAGCGGGCGCAGCCGTCACGTTCCAGGCGCGCGAGCACCTCCCACAGGTCGCCGCCGTCGCTCACCCAGCCACGGCCCCGCAACCGGTAGTCGCCGTCGATGATCCGCACGTCCAGGCCGACCGCGACCCGGTCGCCGTATTCGGCGATGGCCCGGGCGCACCACTGCGGATCCTCGAGTGCGGCGGTACCCAGGTTGACCCGGGCACAGCCGGTGGCCATCGCGGCCTTCAGCGAGTCGTCGTCGCGGATGCCGCCGGACAGCTCGACCTTCACATCCAGCTCACCGACGACCTCGGCGAGCAGTTCGCGGTTGGAGCCGCGCCCGAAGGCCGCGTCCAGGTCGACCAGATGCACCCATTCGGCACCCGCCTCCTGCCAGGCCAGCGCGGCATCGCGGGGGGCGCCGTAGCTGGTTTCGCTGCCGGCCTCCCCCTGAACCAGGCGCACGGCCTCACCATTGGCGACATCGACGGCGGGTAGCAGCACAAGACTCACGTGTGCAGCCTACTGGCTACCGGTTGGCGTCGCGGTGCCGGGATGGCGCATATGGGACGCCGGTCACTGCCTGCGGGGACGAGCATCACACGTTTGAGCTGGACAACGCCGGGCAATCCGAAGTCTGCGTGTGTCACTGTGCGCAGGAGGTCCAGACCGGCGGCTTCCGCGTACGTACCCTGGGTCGGGGGCACGTACTGCCATCGTTGTCGACGAAGAGGACCTTCACCCATGTCGCGGATCACGTTGCGGCCCATCATGTTCGCGTTGTCGTGCGGGGCGGCCGGCGCCGCGACGCTCGTGCCGCCCACGGCGACGGCAACCCCCGCCGACCCGATTCAATTGGCCGCCTGCGATTTCGGGCGCCAGTTCACCACCTACGACTGGGCCGGTTACGACGACTACGACCGACGGGTCCTGGAGTTGTCCACCGGCGAGTTCCACGACCAGTTCGCCGCGTCGGCGCCCGATCGGCGCGCACACGTGACCTCGGTGCACGTCCGCTCCGAGGCCAACTCGGTGGAATGCCGCACCGACGTGGCCGACCCCGAACATTCGCAGGTCGTGGTGACCGTGGACCGGTCCGAACGCAGCGACGCCACACTCGGCCTGCCCCGGCCCGAACGGTCCCAGCTGCGGGTGTTCCTCGACAACGTCGACGGCCGCTGGCTCGCGGGCCGGGTCGACACGCTGGCGCCGCAGACGTAGTCCTGCAGCGAGGTCCTACAGCGAGCCGACCCAGTTGCGCAGCAGCTGCGCACCGGCGTCGCCGGACTTCTCCGGGTGGAACTGGGTGGCGCACAGCGGCCCGTTCTCCACCGCGGCGAGGAACGGCCCGCCGTGTTCGGCCCAGATCAGCTTCGCCGGGGCGATGGTGCCGTTGTCGTCCCATTCCCACTTCTGCGCCGCGTAGGAGTGCACGAAGTAGAAGCGCGTCTCGGGATCCATCCCGGCGAACAGCACGCTGTCGGCGGGAGCCTGCACGGTGTTCCAGCCCATGTGCGGAAGAACCTGCGCCGGAAGCCGTTCCACCGTGCCCGGCCACTGGCCGCAGCCCTCGGACTCGACCCCGAATTCGACTCCACGCTCGAACATGATCTGCATGCCCACACAGATGCCGAGCACCGGCCGCCCCCCGGCGAGGCGGGTGCCGATGATCCGCTCGCCGCGCACCTGCGTCAGACCTGCCATACACGCGGCGAACGCGCCGACGCCCGGCACGACCAGACCGTCGGCGTCGAGCGCGGCCTTCGGATCGGCGGTGACGGTCACCTCCGCGCCGGTGCGAGCCAGCGCGCGCGCCGCGGAATGCAGATTGCCGGAGCCGTAGTCCAGCAGCACAACCGATTTCACAGCGTTCCCTTCGTGGACGGCACACCGGTGACCCGGGGGTCCGGTTCGACAGCGGCGCGCAGAGCCCGTGCGACGGCCTTGAACTCGGCCTCGGTGATGTGGTGCTGGTCGCGGCCGTACAGCACCCGCACGTGCAGTGCGATGCGGGCGTTGAGGGCGATCGACTCGAAGACGTGCCGGTTCAGCACCGTGGAATACGACGCACCGGGACCGGCGCTGGGAATCACGGTGTGCAGCAGCCGCTCCGGCTCGCCGTCGTGCACGCAGTACGGCCGCCCCGACACGTCGACGACGGCGTGGGCGAGGGTTTCGTCCATCGGGATGTAGCAGTCACCGAAGCGGCGGATGCCCTTCTTGTCCCCCAGTGCCTCGCCGAGCGCCTGCCCGATGACGATGGCGGTGTCCTCGACGGTGTGATGCGCCTCGATCTCGATATCGCCCTTGGCCTGCACGGTCAGATCGAAGCTGCCGTGCTGGCCGAAGGCGGTGAGCATGTGGTCGTAGAACGGGACGCCGGTGGAGATGTCGGTCCGGCCGGTGCCGTCGAGGTTCAACTCGACCACGATGCTGGATTCGCGGGTGGTGCGTTCCACCCGGGCGGTTCGATTCATACTCGCTTCCGTGCTCATCGGGAGATCACCTCGGTGGCCACCAACTTCTCGCTCACCCGCAGGAATTCGTCGTTCTCCGCGGCCAATCCGATGGTGGTGCGCAGATAGCCGGGAATGCCGACGTCGCGGATCAGCACGCCCTCGTCCAGATAACGCTGCCAGGTGCGCGGGGCGTCGGCGAAGTAGCCGAACAACAGGAAGTTCGCGTCCGAGGTGACCACCTCGAACCCCATCTCCCGCAACGCCTCCGCCACTCGTTCCCGCTGTGCGGCGAGTTCGGCGACACTGGCGAGGGTTTCGTCGGCGTGGCGCAGCGCGGCGCGGGCGGCGGCCTGGGTGACCACCGACAGGTGGTAGGGCAGCCGCACCAGCAGCATCGCCTCGATCACCGCGGGCGCGGCGACCAGATAGCCGAGCCGCCCGCCGGCGAAGGCGAAGGCCTTGCTCATGGTGCGGCTGACCACCAGCTTCGCCGGATACCGGTCGATGAGCCCGAGTGCGCTGGGCGCGGCGGAGAACTCGCCGTACGCCTCGTCGACCACCACGATGCCCGGCGCCGCCTCGAGCAGACGCTCCAGATCGGCGAGGGCGATCGAATGCCCGGTCGGATTGTTCGGGCTGGTCACGAACACCACATCGGGGCGGCGGTCGGCGATCACCGCGGCCGCGTAGTCGATGTCGAGGGAGAAGTCGCTGTTGCGCTTGGCCTCGATCCATTCGGTGTCGATGCCCTCGGAGATGATCGGGTGCATCGAATACGAGGGCACGAAGCCGAGGGCGCTGCGGCCGGGCCCGCCGAAGGCCTGCAGCAGCTGCTGCAGAATCTCGTTGGATCCGTTGGCCGCCCACACGTTCGCGGTCTGCACGGTGACGCCGGTCTGGCGGGTCAGGTACGCGGCCAGATCGGTGCGCAGCGCCACCGCGTCCCGGTCGGGATAACGGTGCAGGTCGGCGGCGGCGGCGCGAATGGATTCGGCCACGTCGTCGATCAGCGCCCGGCTCGGCGGATGCGGATTCTCGTTGGTGTTCAGCTGCACCGGCACCGCCAATTGCGGTGCGCCGTACGGGCTCTTGCCGCGCAGGTTCTCGCGCAGCGGCAGATCGTCGAGGGTCGCCGCGGCGCCCGGGACATCGGCGGTCGCGGTCATGGCAAGGCCTCGAAGCGCACCTGCACGGCCTGGCCGTGGGCCGGCAGATCCTCGGCGTTGGCCAGGGAAACGACATGACCGGCAACGTCTTTCAGCGCGGCTTCGCTGTATTCGACGACGTGGATACCGCGCAGGAAGGTCTGCACGCTCAGCCCCGAGGAGTGGCGGGCGCACCCGGCGGTGGGCAGGACGTGATTCGATCCGGCGCAGTAGTCGCCGAGGCTCACCGGCGACCACGCGCCGACGAACACCGCACCCGCGCTGCGGACCCGCCCGGCGACCGCGACCGGGTCGGCGGTCTGGATCTCGAGGTGTTCGGCGGCGTAGGCGTTGACCACCCGCAGCCCCTGCTCGATATCGTCGACGAGCACGACACCGGACTGTTTGCCCGACAATGCCTCCGACACCCGCTCCCGGTGCTTGACCACCTCGAGCTGGGTCGTGACCGCGGCGTCGACCGCATCGGCCAGCGCCACACTGTCGGTGACCAGCACACTCGCGGCGAGCACATCGTGTTCGGCCTGCGAGATCAGGTCGGCGGCCACATGTGCCGGATCGGCGGTGGCGTCGGCGAGGATCGCGATCTCGGTGGGACCGGCCTCGGCGTCGATGCCGACCAGGCCGCGGCACAGCCGCTTGGCGGCGGTGACGTAGATGTTGCCCGGACCGGTGATCATGTCGACGGGGGTGAGCTGCGTGCCGTCGGTGTCGGTGCCGCCGTAGGACAGCAAGGCGACCGCCTGGGCGCCGCCGACCGCCCATACTTCCTCGACGCCGAGCAGTTTCGCCGCAGCGAGAATCGTCGGATGCGGCAGCCCGCCGAACTGGGCCTGCGGCGGCGAGGCCACCACCAGCGAGTCCACGCCCGCGGCCTGCGCGGGGACGACGTTCATGACGACACTGGACGGGTAGACGGCATTGCCGCCGGGCACGTAGAGCCCGACCCGCTCGACCGGCACCCAGCGTTCGGTGACGGTGCCGCCGGGCACGACCTCGGTGGTGGTGTCGGTGCGGCGCTGATCGGCGTGCACCTTGCGGGTGCGTTCGATGGCCACCTCGAGCGCCGCGCGCACGGCGGGCGCCAGCTCGGCGAGGGCCTTGTCGAGTTCGGCGGCCGGGACGCGCACGCTCGCCGGGGTGATGCCGTCGAACTTCGCGCTGAACTCCTGCGCGGCCTCGACTCCGCGATCACGGATCGCCTCCACCACCGGCCGCACATGATGCAGCACCGAGTCCACGTCCACTCCCCCGCGCGGCAGCGCCGCGCGCAGTTCGGCAGCGGAGGGCGTACGTCCGCGCAGATCCACGCGGGCGAGCTCGATGCGGCTAGTCATAGCGGTGTGAAATCCTTGTCTGTCCGGCCGGTCTGTGCTGGTCATCACATCGAAGCGAATGCTCCGGACCGCCTACCAGCCTATCGGGTCGGCGCCAGTCGATATCCGCCGCCCGAGCCGGACGCGGCGCCACGCTCCCGCGTCCGGCTCGGGCGGCGACGCCTCATTCCGGCACCAGGGGGACATTGTCATGGGCATGGCGAGAATCCGGTCCAGCACCTCGGCGACATGGCGGAAATGTGGAGTCGCGAAATGGGCATCCAGGTCGTCGGGCGTGCGCCAGCGTTCCGCCATGACCATCCGAGCGGGCTCATTCGGATCGGCGTAGGGCAGATAGTCCCCGGCGGGTCTGCCCAGTTGGATGCAGGGGTCCAGCTGCGGAAGGTGACGGGCTGTGTAAGGATGGCGCGGTCTGGTCAATCACACGGCGCAGCGAAGGGGGCGGGGTATGG
This sequence comes from Nocardia sp. MDA0666, assembly GCF_003023875.1. Classification (NCBI taxonomy): domain Bacteria; kingdom Bacillati; phylum Actinomycetota; class Actinomycetes; order Mycobacteriales; family Nocardiaceae; genus Nocardia; species Nocardia sp. MDA0666. The sequence continues at coordinate 33,722 of NZ_PYHT01000013.1, read as the reverse complement.
AGCGTGCGACGGTCTACCGCTGGAATATCCGTAACGGCACCGGCGTGCTGACTCGGGCGGATGGCTCACTGGCGTGGTTTCACCTGTCGACTGTGGACAGGGGGGATGTTTTCACGCTGAGTGAGGGCGATTCAGTCGATGTCGAGATCGAGAATGTTCCTCAGGGGGAGTACGAATGTCGAGCGGTATCCGTGCGAAGGTACAAAGAGTAGTCGTCATAGCCACCGCGTTGTTGGCTTGCGCCGCAACGTTTTTGGCACCTGCGCCTTGCGCTCTCGCGGAGCCGGGATCAGCGCCAGGGGTTTATAACTACCACCCGGGCGACCAAAGCTATCGCTACGAGGGGCAACACGGCACCTTCACGGTGAAGTGATTTACGCGACGCAGAATTCCGATGGTGGAAACCGCTTGATTTGGTCGCTCCGTCTGTCGCCATCCGTTCAAGCCATTGCGCAAGGACCGATGTCGTGCGGCGCTTCGGTGATCGGCAAGAGCGGATATCATGATTTCCATCCTTCGATCCCATCGGATTATTGGTGGCATTCAGCAGTAACGGATCTCCAGTTGGATAGGAAATATAAGCTGGAAGCCAAATGCGACTTTACAGCAACCAATGGACACACGACCGCGCCTGGCAACGTGCAATATACCGTTGAATTCACCCTGAATTCGCGGTGATAGGACTCCGAGCGGGGTACGGCGACGTACACTTTGCCACCAGAAAGGTGCTCCAATCCTGCGTCCGTGCAGTCCTCAACATTGCCGACCTATCTCCTGGGCGATCAGTTCCGCAAGCCGTTGGTGTGAGTCACGGCTCAGGTGCACACCGTCAGCTCCTGGCAACGCGACGGTAGCCGCGTCCACGAATAATGCGCGGCGCGCGTCAGCTACTCGACGTATCGCGCCGGAAAGTTCCCATGACTTGCGGACGGATTCGGCGCCGTATTCAGAACTTTGCTCGGCGAACCCAGGCTGGTCGGGGTCGAGATGGATCGGGCTGACCAGCAGTACCGCCGGCACGCCGCCGGTACGGGTCCACGCGGTGTGCTCGACGTTGTCGATATACCCCTCGAGCGCGGTGGCGACGGCGCCTACCTCACGGCTGAACTTGGTCTTCAGATCGTTGTTCCCCAGCATGACGACCACGATGTCCAAGGGTGAGTGGCTTCGAAGGCAAGGTTGGAAGTACTTGCGGCCATTGCGATCATCTCGATCAGGGTCGTCGAGATCGGTGGTCCGGCCGCCGAGGCCTTCCTCAATTATCGCGTATCCGGTCCCTAATATTTGCTGCAGCTGCCCGGTCCAGCGCACGTCGACCGGCCATCGGCCGCGCCCCTCGGACGGCTGGCCGAAGGTGTTGGAATCCCCGAAGCACAGAACGGTAAAAGCGGAGGGGTTGACGATCAAAGGCAGTTCCTAACGTCATACGAACGAACCGAGATGTTCGGCAACCCCGCCAAGACCATTCGTGATCAGGTTGCCCCGACGGGACAGCAGGTCATCGGTCAGCGAATGAGCCAGCGGGATGTGCCGAATGAACTCCGGAGCCATCGAGCATGCTCGGTGAAGCGTGTCCACGGCGCCGGCGTCATCTCGGGTCCCGATCTGCGCCTGTGCGACATTCACAAGCTTACGACTCAACAGGGTGGGCGGAATCCCCGTGTTACCGCTGGTGATTACCGCAGCAAGTTTCAGAGCTTCACGCGGCCGATTTGCTCCGATCTCGTTGATCATGCCGAAGCTGGCGGCCGAGCTTCGCCCGAAAACATTGGACACCTCAGGCCTGCTGTCGTACTCGTCGTCCAGCAGTGCACCGGCCGATTCGCACAGGCGGAGATATCGCCGTGGTTCACGATAATCCCCTGTCAGTGAAGAATTCCTGCGCTCGCGCCGCGCCCGTCTGCGTCCGGAGGAGGTGGGCCTGGCCGAGCACGGCACCCGCCGCCGGGTGCCGGGACTGCGCCGCGAGGAACTGGCGCTGCTGGCCGGAGTGAGCGTGGATCACTATGTGCGCCTGGAACAGGGCCGCACCCTGCACTTTTCGGAATCGGTGCTGGATGCGGTGGCGCGGGCGTTACGCCTCGACCCGCTCGAACGCGACCACCTGTACCGGCTGGCACGACCGTGGTCGGGCACCGAACCCGTTGCCGCACAGCAGGTACGGCCCGGGCTGCGCCGTCTGCTCGACACCGCCGACGTGCCCGCCTACATCGTCGGCCGCGGGACCGACGTGCTGGCCTGGAACCGCGCGGCCGCCGCGCTGATCACCGACTTCGGTGCGTTGCCGCCCGGGCAGCGCAATCTGGCGCGGCTGGTGTTCCTCGACGAGGGAATGCGCGAGCTGTACGTGGACTGGCCCGGCAAGGCCGCCGACGTCGTCGCCTATCTACGGCTGGACGCCGCCCGCAATCCCGGCGACGACCGCATCGCGGCGCTGATCGACGAACTGCGGCGGCGTGATCCGGACTTCGAGCGGCTGTGGTCGCGCCACGCGCTGAAGGACAAGACTCACGGCCGCTACGTCTACCAGCATCCGGTGGTCGGGCGACTCGACCTGGGCTTCGAAACGCTGCGACTGCCCGACGACCCCGATCAGGCGCTGATCGTCCACACGGTAGAGCCCGATTCGCCGAGCGCGACCGCTCTCCGCCTACTCGCCGACTGGACCGCCGACACCGAAACCACTGCGCGATAGCGGCTTTCGCGTCCCAGCTCGCTTCGGCCCGACACTCTTCTCGCCGATGCACGGCCTGCGACGGTCGTCACGCCCACACCCAGGCGGCGGGGCCACCGTCGTGAAGTTCCGGTCGCGGTGGCGCAATCACACTCCGTGGCGCCGGCGCAGTGTCTCCACACCCTCACCGGTGAGGTCTTCCAGGGCGGCGGGGCGGCCCACCGCGGCCAGCGCCAGCGCCTCGCCCGGCCCGCGGACTTCCGGGCCGGTGCCGGCGGACCACTCCACGTCGGTGGCGACGAACCGCAGGCCGCGGGTGTATTTGCGCGGGCCGGCGAACGGGTCGGGATGGCGCAGCACCGCGACCAGTCGGTCGGCCGGGATGGTACGGGGGCGGCCGAGGGGACGGCGGATGTCCTGCTGATGCACCAGGATGTCGGCCAGGCCCAGGCTCGGCCACGTGCCGGTGATGCGCTGTCCGGAGTTCTCGAATCGCTCGATGAGCTGCGCCGTGGTGAGGTCCCGAGCCCGGTCGACGAGACCGTTGTTGACGCGGTCGGTGTTCAGCCGGTAGCCGAGGGCGAAGCGGGTGTAGCCCAGCAGGGACATCTCGTCGTAGAGCAGGTGCCCCACCACATCACGCACCCGCCACCCCGCACACAGCGAGGGCGCCTCCCATTCGTCTTCGCTCAGATCACGCAGCAGCGTAATCAGTTCGGCCCGTTCGTCGTTCAGCAGCTGCCGAGTGCTCACGGCCCGAGACTACCGGGGCACCGCCGGCCTCGAAACATACCGGGGCCGATAGACGCAGAGAATTCTGACACGGCGTTCGATGATGCGCAGTAAGCCGACCGACTATCCAAAAAAAAATTGGGCCGGGTCTCTCGACCCGGCCCAATGAAGTGGTCTCATCCTAGCCTGGCCGGTTCGCTGCCGTGCAGGCCGCCTCTGCAACAGCTTGCGGCCGCGCGGCGGGTGGCTGTTCCAGCATGTTCACACAGCCCATAACATCGCCATCGATACCCAGCTGACAAGCATCGAGTTCGTACTTGCTGATTCCCTCGCCATTGTTGACCAGGTACATGGTGCAATCGGTCTGCCCCGCGTTTGCAACGCCACTACCGAAGCCCGATAGCGTTGCCGCGCCGACGACAGCGGCACTGAAGATTACCATTCGACCCGCAAGACGAGCCCCAAAACCGAACATTGAAATCCCCTCCCCGAGAAGACATTTGACGTCTTCGACAAACTGAACCGTAAAGCCGATACCACCTTTTGTCAACAAGACAGTCTTCAGGGCGGAGATCCAGCCTCTTTCGAACCGAAGGTTACAGAAACCCGAGGCGACGTAACGGAACAGCGAACCGAGCGGCTCGGCAACTTTCCGAGTGTCTGGCACAAGCGGACAAGCCACCTGCTGAGACCACTGAGGTCTATCAGCCTCATCCAGACGCTCGCTGCTCCGCGCCCGCGCTGATCCACTCAACCGGCCTCGTCACAGGCCTGACCGCAACGACTACGCGCGAGTGTCGCTATCGATCAGCAGCCTTCCATTGCTTCCCTCGATGAACCTGAGGACCACCGACTTGCTCTGCCCGCCGCTATAGGTCACGCTCGCCACACTGATGTCGACCGAACCGTCGGACTTGACGCCGCTCCCGACTTCGATCGTGCTGAAGTTGGTGACCTGATTCTGTTCCCAGTACGCACGGAATGCCGCTTGGCTGCCATAGACCTGCTGCGCAGCCGGAGTCAATTGGTTCCAAGCACTACTCGGGTCGGACTGAGTGAGAGTGTCGTAGAAACGCTTGGTGTCACTGATGGCCTGCTGCGCATCCGCCTTACCGGCGCTCTTGGTCTGGCCCACGGCCGCGACGCTCTGCGTCGAGGTACCTGCCTGCGCGGTGGCGGTCGCGGCCGGCGAATTCGCCTGCGAACCGGGCGATTCCGTCTTCGCGCCGCCGAACATCAGATACAGCGCCGCGGCGACGATCACCAGACCGGCGGCGAAACCACCGGCGAACACCCACGGTTTCGCGTTGCGGGTGGGTGCCGGCGCGGCGGCGGGCACCGGATGGGAGCGGGTGGGATGCGCGGCGGCCGCGGCGGGCCGCACCGGCTGCATCTCCGGTTCGGACAGTACCGCCGCGGTGGCCATCATCTCCGCGGTGGAGATATCCGCCTGTGCCGCACGGCGATCCAGGGTGCGCGTGGCCTGGCGGCGCGCGCCCCCGCGGTGGGTGGCCAGCATCCGGGTCGATTCGGCATCGGCGGCCTGATCCGCGAAATCGGCCAGCTGATCGCGCACGTCGGTCATGCTCGGCCGGTCCTCCGGCTCGAAGCTGAGCAGATCCAGCAGCAGATCGGTGAGCGGGCCGGCGTTGCGCGGCTGGCTCAGCTGACCGTTGGCCGCGGCGTACAGCAGCGCCAGGGGATTCGGATTGGTGCCGTAGGGCGGTTCGCCCTCGAGAGCGTGGAAAAGCGTTGCGCCCAGGGCGAAGACGTCGGCGGCCGGACTGGGTTCGGCGCCGCGGGCGACCTCGGGGGCCAGATAGGCCGCGGTGCCGGAGATCAGGCCGGTGGCGGTGAGGTTGACATCTCCCTTGGCCTTGGAGATACCGAAGTCGGTGATCTTCACGGTGCCGTTGTCGCCGAGCAATACGTTGCCGGGCTTGATGTCTCGGTGCACGATGCCCGCGCGATGGGCGGCCACCAGCGCCGAGGCGACCTGCTCGCCGATGCGCGCCACCTGCGGCAGCGGCAGCGTCCCCTGCGAGGACAGCACCACGGCGAGGCTCTGCGACGGCAGATACTCCATGATCAGGCAGGGATCGCCCTCGTGCTCGGTGATATCGAAGACCACGATCGCATTGGGGTGCTGGAAGCGTGCCGCGTTGCGGGCCTCCCGGGACGCGCGCTGACGCACGATCTCTTTCTCACCCGGCGGCAGACTGGGCTGGGTGAGGATCTGCTTGATCGCGACCGACCGTTCGAGTCGTTCGTCGACGGCACGCCAGACGACGCCTGTGCCGCCGCTACCAATCCGCTCGACCAGGCGGTAATGCCCTGCGATCACTTGGCCGGTTTCGATGGCACTACTCCGAGTTTCTCCGCGATCCGTGACTTACCGCGCGCGGGGTCATGTCCCGCGCGTGTTCCCGGACGAGTGTAGCGGGCCTGACGGGCCGCTTTGACGCCGGAGCGAGATCTGTGCGGAATATGTGTGACCACCATGCGATGCGGTCGAGATCAGTTCGCTATACAGCGAGAGTATATGTGACGAAGTTCACTCTACTGTGCGGCGCGCTACTGCTGATTCCGCAGGAAACGTCCGGCCGCCTCGACCGCCGGCGTCGAGCTCCCGGCATCGCCGACGAACACCGCCAGCGCCAGGTCACCGTCGATGCCGACGAACCAGCCGTGCGCGTGGGTGTCGTCGATGTATTCGGCCGTGCCGGTCTTGCCGAGCATGCCCGGAATGTCGGCGAGGCTGGTGGCCGTGCCGTTCGTAATGGTCTCGCGCATCATGGATTTCACCTGATCCAGCACCGGCGCGGGCACGGGATCCGGGGTCCGGTCCGCCTTCCCGGGGGATCCCGCCACGATGGTGGGCGCCGGCACCGAACCGTGGGCGACGGTCGCGGCGACCAACGCCATGCCGAACGGCGACGCGGTCACCCGGCCCTGGCCGATCCCCTCCTCCACCCGCAGCGCGGAAGTGTCTGCGGTGGGCACCTTTCCGGTCACCGTGGTCATGCCGGGGGCGGTGAAATCCACACCGAGGCCGAGCTGAGCGGCCGCGCGGGTCAGCCCGTCGGGCGGCAGGTTCACCGCGAGCCGTCCCATCGTGGTGTTGCAGGACCGTGCGAACGCGGTGTGCAGGGGCACGGTGCCGAGATCGAAGTGGTTGTCGTTGGGAATCTGCCGCCCCTCGATGTTCTCGGTTCCCGGGCAGGCGACCATGGTGTCGGCGGTGACCTGCCCGGCCTGCAACGCGGCCGACACGGTGACCGTCTTGAAGGTCGAACCCGGTGGGTACAGCCCGGTGAGCGCGATTGGACCCTGGGCGTCGGCGGGCGCGTTCTGCCCGACGGCGAGTACGTCACCGGTGGACGGTCGTAGCACCACCATCGCGGCCGGAGTGGGGATCGGCGCGAGCGCGGCGTCGGCACGCCGCAGCATCCCGGTGTCGAGCGTGGTCCTGATATCGGCGACGGGTTTCGGATCCTGTCCGCCCACCGTATGGGCGCCGTCGGTGCCCTGCGCGCGCACCGCCCAGCCGGCCGCGGCGTCGGTGCTGTGCTGCCACAGGTCGCTCACCCCGGACAGGGCCGGGGAGGTCAGTGCCTTGTCGACGGTGAGCAGCCGGGTCTGCGGCGCCAGCGTCACATTCGGCAGCGCGGCGAGCCGATCCTGAACGGGGGCGAGATCGCCGGCTCGCAGCGCGATCGCGGTGACGGGTTTGCCCTGGGCCTTGTCCATGTCCTGGCGCAGGCTCGCCGCGGAGATGCTCGGATCGATCGGACCGAGCACGGCCGCAACGGCATTCGGGTCGGCGCCGGGCGCCAGCTGGACCAGGGTGACGACCTGCTGGGTCATCAATTCCGCGCCGTCGCGGTCGAGCACGCGCGCGGCCGGCTGCGGGGCGACGGTGTCGTAGGACAGCGGCCCGGTCTCGAGGCCGGGCGCCACGGTGACCGGATTCCACCGGACCTTCCAGTCGTCCCCGGATTCGTCGGCCGTCCCGGCGGTGGTGTAGGTCCATTGATTCCCGGCCGCGCCGAAGGTCCACGTGGTGGCCAGGTCGAACGTCGCGTGGTGGTCGGACCGATGTACGGAACGCACGTCGACGCGGACCTTCTTGCCGAGGCTGTCGAAGAGGGCGCCGAGGGTGGTCGTCGCCTGTGCCGGATCGCTGGTGACGGCGGCCGCGGCGGCGGGATCGCCGTGACTCAACGCATCGGCGAAGGTGTGCACACTGCGGTCGAGCCGATCGGCGGAACTGTCTCCGGAACACGCGGCGGCAGCGAGAATCGGGGCGGCGAGCAGGGCGAACAACTTCGATCCGGTGCGCACGCGGCCGACACTACCGCCGCGAGCCGCCGCGGCGGGGTAATCGGCCGTCGCGCGCGGGCCGCCGGTCAGCCGCACCGCCACTCGTCAGCGTGGCAGCCAGACCCCTGCCGCCAGTTTCGCCGCATCCGCGTCGGCGAGTTCGATATCGAATTCGGCTGCCAGGATCTTCGGCAGATCGGCCGGCGGCAGGTCACGGCTGTGCGAGGTGCCGTCCGGATATTCGGTGATCCAGGTGGTGTTGTCGACGATGTCGTGGCGGTCCGGCCGGAACCGCTGCACATACGGCCGGGTCACGAACGGTGAACGCGGAAATGTGGAGACGAAGTGATTGCCGACCGCGTAGTCGATGCGGTACTGCGGATTCAGGGTGAAGCTGTAGCGATCGATCCAGCCGTCGCGGGCGAAGTGGTGCAGCACCCACAGCTCCGAATCGAGTTCGCCGCGTGTGCGTTCCAGCCGGAATCGCCAGTCACCGGCGCGCACCTCCCCCGCATCGGGATTCAGTTCGAGCGGGGCGAGCGGCCCGGACCCGAAACCGACATCGCACAGCCACACCCGCTCGTCGTCGGCGGTGGTCACACGCAGCAACGCGTGCGTCGCCGGGCGGATCTCACCGCGCGCGCCCATACTCACCCGTCCGTGTAATCCGGTGACGCCGAAGCCGATCCGCTCCAGTGCGGCGGCGAACAAACCCACGTTCTCGTAGCAGTAGCCGCCGCGCCGGGATCGGACGAGCTTGTCCTGCAACGACGGAAGGTCCAGCAGCACCGGTCGTTTCAGCACCGGCTCGATGTTCTCGAACGGGATGGTGGTGGTGTGCGCGTACTGCAGCGCGCGCAGGGTGTCGAGGGTCGGCGCCGGCTCTCCGGTGAAGCCGATGCGGGCGAGATACGCCGGCAGATCCAGTGCCGCGCCGTCCCAGTTCGAGGCCGGGGCCGGATTTTCCGTCATGACTTCTCCTGTCTTGTCACCGTCGTTCGCCCCCATGATCAACGACCGCGCGTCCCGCATCCTTCCCACCACTGCGACCGGCCGCGTTCGCCCCGCGGCAATCACCCCGCCGGCATGCCGATCCGGCCGCGTTCGAGTTCGCCGCGCAGCCGCGCGAGCGTGCGCGCCACGGCCGGCAGGGACGCATCGGGCGCGATGGCGCCGAACAGCTCGGTGAGCCGCTCCGCGAAGCTCTCTTCGGCCGCGGTCACGAGCCGGGCACCGTCCTCGGTCAGGGCCAGCACCGACGAGCGGCGGTCCGACGGATGCGGCCTGCGCACGACCCATCCCCGGGCCACCAGCCGGTCGACGCCCTTGCTGATCGCCCCGATACCGGCCGCGAATTCGGCCGCGAGATCGGCCACCCGAGCCTCCGGATGATCGCGCAAAAAACGCAGCGCTTCGAACTGGGACGCGACGATGCCGTGCCGTTCCCGGAGCCGGTCGTTGACGGCGTTGTACAGCCGTGTCTCGCACCGGACGAGATCGGCGAACAGCGTCGGCAGATCCACGGGATCCGAGCCCGAACTAGATTCCATGGCATATACTGTACAGGAATATAGTTCCCAGGAAGGTGTATAGTATATGAGCGCACAACAACGCGCGCAGGTCGAGGCGATGCTGCGTCGGCCACAACCCGCGCAGCCGCGATCCGTGGCCGAGATACGGGCCGAATTCCGAACACTGATGGCGCAGATGGCCGTCCCGTCCGGAATACGGACGCGGACGACCACACTGGGTACTCGGCCCGCAGTACTCGTCGAACCGCCGGAGTCGGCCGGAGCCGGAACGATCCTGTACTTCCACGGCGGTGGCTTCGTCTTCGGTTCCCCCGAGACGGCGATGACGCTGACCGGAAACCTGGTGCGCAAGACGAGTTTCCGGGCGCTTTCGGTCGACTACCGGCTCGCGCCGGAACATCCGTTCCCGGCCGCGATAGCGGACACCCTCGGCGCCTATCGCGCGCTGCTCGACAGTGGCGCGCAACCGTCGGCGATCGCCTTCGCGGGCGACTCCGCGGGCGGTGGCCTGACCATCACGACGGCTCTCGCCGCCCGCGACGCCGGCCTGCCGCTGCCCGCCGCGATCGTGGCCTTCTCCCCCGGTCTCGATATGACCCGCACGGGGGCGAGTATGGAAACCAAAGCCGGCATCGACCCGGTGTTCACCCGCGCAAGCCTGGACCACACCGGCGCCATGTATCTCGCCGGGCAGGATGCCGAACAGCCGCTGCTCAGCCCCGCGGTCTCGGCCGATCTCACCGGCTTTCCGCCGATCCTGCTCCAGGTGGGGACCAACGAAATGCTGCTGGACGATTCCACTCGCCTGGCCGCACGCGCGCGGGAAGCCGGCGTGGACGTCATCCTCGACGTGACCGCCGATGTGCCTCATGTCTTTCAGTCCTTCACCGGCATTCTCGACGAGGCGGACGAAGCTCTGGACCGGGCGGCGCATTTCCTCGTCCAGCGCATCCGAAACGGGGGCCGAGCAGGCTAGGATTCGACCATGCGTTCGATCACGGTCGCTCAGCGACGCGCGCGGCTGGCCCGTCGGCATCGGCTCGCCCATGAATTCCGTGGTACCGACCCTGCCGATATCGCCGAATCGATGGTCGCTCTGCACGCCACCGATCCCGCGACGGTGTACCTGTCGGTGTGCGCCCGTACCCGCGGCCTGGCGCCCGCCGACGTGGAGCGCGCCCTCTACGACGATCGGTCGCTGCTGCGGCTGCTGGCGATGCGCCGGACCATGTTCGTCGCGCCGGTCGGCCTGGTTCCCGTGCTGCAGGCCGCGGTGGCCGACGCGCTCGCGGTCAAGCAGCGCCGCAACTACGGGAAGTACCTGGCCCAGGCCGTCGAGGGCGATATCGACGCCTGGCTGGCCGAAGTGGCCGACGAAACCCACCGCGAGTTGCTGGCTCGGGGGAGCGCGACCGGCGCGCAACTGTCGGCCGCCGTGCCCCGGCTGCGCACCCAGGTCGATACCGCACCCGGCAAGCCGTATTCGAAACCGACCAACATCACCACCTGGGTGCTGCTCATCCTCGGATGCGACGGGCTCATCGTGCGCGGGCGCCCCAACGGCAGCTGGACCAGCAGCCAGTACACCTGGGCGCCCCGGGAGGCATGGCTGCCCGATGCCGCGCCGATCGCACTCGACGCGGCGCGCGCCGAACTGGCCCGCCGCTGGCTGCGCGCCTTCGGACCGGCTCCCGTGGACGATCTGGTCTGGTGGACCGGGTGGACGAAAACGGATGTGCGCAAGACACTGTCGAGTCTCGACCTCACGGAAGTCGACCTCGACGGCAGACCCGGAGTGATCCTGTCCGACGATACGGGCCCCGAACCCGAGTCCGGACCGTGGGCGGCGCTGCTGCCCGCCCTGGACCCGACGCCGATGGGCTGGCAGTCGCGCGATTGGTTCCTCGGCCCGCACACCCCGGCCCTGTTCGACACCAACGGCAATATCGGCCCGAGTATCTGGGTGGACGGCCGCATCGTCGGCGGCTGGGCGCAGCGCGCCGACGGTGAAATCGCCTGGCGGCTACTGGAAGACGTCGGCGCCGACGCGAAGGCACTGATCGATGCCGAGGTCGAGCGCACCGCCGCCTGGTACGGCGACGTGCGCGCCATCCCCCGCTTCCGGACTCCACTGGAACGCGAACTCACCAGCTGATCCGCCCGGACCGCCCCGGTAAAGGCTGACCCCTACATATCCAGGCCCAGGTCCAGCACCCGCACCGAATGGGTGAGGGCGCCGACCGCGAGGTAGTCGACTCCGGTGCGCGCGTAGTCGGCGGCGGCCTCGAGTGAAAGTCCGCCGGAGGATTCGAGTTTCGTGCGCGGCGAGCGGCTGTTGCGGCGCTGGACGGCGGCCTGGGTGGCCCACAGCGGGAAGTTGTCCAGCAGCACCAGTTCCACGTCTTCGGCGAGGACGGCGTCGAGTTGGTCGAGGCTGTCCACCTCGACCTCACATTCGATGTCGGGCTTCAGTTCGCGCACCGCGCGCAACGCGGCGACCACCGATCCGGCGGCCACGACGTGGTTGTCCTTGATCAGGGCGGCGTCGCCGAGGCCCATGCGGTGGTTCACGCCACCGCCGACACGCACCGAATACTTCTGCAGCGCACGCAGACCCGGCAGGGTCTTTCGGCTGTCGCGGATCCGGCAGTTCGTGCCCTCGACCGCGTCCACCCAGGCGGCGGTGGCGGTGGCGATCCCGGACATGTGGGTGACCAGGTTGAGCATGGTGCGTTCGGCCGTGAGCAGCTGCCGGGTCGGCGCGACGACCGTCAGCACCGCGTCGCCGGGGCCGACCCGGGTGCCGTCGGCGACACGATCGGTCACCTCGTAGTTCCCAGCGCCGATCACCTCGTCGAGCACCAGCAGCCCTACATCGATGCCCGCGACCGTGCCCGGCTGCCGCGAGACCATCGCGGCCTTGACGGTCGCCTCGGCGGGAACGGTTGCCACCGAGGTGATGTCGGGCCCGTAGCGCAGATCCTCGTCGAGAGCGGTGCGGATCAGGGTGCGCAGTTCCCCGGGGTCGAGTTGCGGGTCCAGTGCCATCATCTACTCCTCGGCATGTGCGTGGCGGTCATCGGGCGCTCACCGCCGGCAGGGGGTCGGCGGTGGTGAGTGGATCGGCAACGACCTGCGGGCGGCCGTCGTCGCCGAGCCGGATCGCGACGCTGCGCCGCAACTCCTCGCGCGGATCGGGGTAATCGGATCGGGTGTGGCAGCCGCGGCTTTCGGCGCGGGCGGTGGCCGCGAGGAGCAGGGTCCGTGCGGCCAGTGTCAGAGCGGCATCCTCCACCGCGGCCAGCACTCCGGCCTGCTCGCCGTGCAACCGCGAAACCGCCTGCGGCGAGGGCCTTTCCGCCGCCGCGGCATCGGAATTCGCCTGCGCGAAGGCCGTCGTGCCGTTATCCGATTGTGCCGCAGCGTCTTCCGGCGCATCCGCGGTCCCGGACTTCGCCGTGCCGCTGCCCCGCAGATGCAGCACGCGCAGCATCGCCCCGCGCAGCCCGTCACCGTCGCGCACCACGGCGGCGTGTGCCGACATCAACTGCTGCAGCGCGGTGCGATCGATGCGCGGCAGCGACGTCTCCGGCACCGCCGTCACCTCCGGAGCGGAAGCGACCCGCTCGGCCGCGGCGGCCCCCGCCCGCTCGCCGACCACCAAACCCTCGAGCAGGCTGTTCGACGCCAGCCGGTTCGCGCCGTGCAGACCGGTGCGCGCCACCTCACCGGCCGCGTACAGGCCGGGGACGGCGGTGCGCCCGTGCGTATCGGTGACGACGCCGCCGCACTGGAAGTGCGCGGCCGGCGCGACCGGGATCAGATCGGTGCGCGGATCCAGGCCTGCGGCGCGGCACGAGGTCGTGATCGTCGGAAACCGTTGTGCGAAACCGTCGATCGCGCGGGCGTCGAGATACACGTGATCGGTGCCCAGCTGTCGCATCCGGGCGGCGATGGCCTTGGAGACGATATCGCGCGGCGCCAGATCGCCCCGCGGATCGACACCGGCGGTCACCGAATCACCGTTCGAGTCGACCAGCACCGCGCCCTCCCCGCGCACCGCCTCGCTGATCAGCGGCCGCCGCCCCAGCCCGCCGGGGCTGAACAGCACGGTGGGGTGAAACTGCACGAATTCCAGATCGGCGACCAGTGCACCCGCCCGCAGCGCCAGCGCGATGCCGTCGGCCGTGGCCCCGGGCGGGTTGGTGCTGCAGGCGTAGAGCTGTCCGAGGCCGCCGGTGGCCAGCAGGACGGCCGGGGCGTGGACGACGCCGAAACCCTGATCCGACACCACGATCACACCGCGCACCCCGTCGGGCCCGGTGACGATGTCGAGGGCGGCGGTGCCGAACAGCATCGGCAGTCCGGCGGCGTTCAGCGCGCGCTGCACCTCGGCGCCGGTGGCGTCACCACCGGCGTGGATGATGCGGCGCGTGCTGTGGCCGCCCTCGCGGGTGCGCGACACCTGACCGTCGCGGCCGAGGTCGAAGACCGCGCCCAGATCGGTCAGCGCCGCGACGGCATCCCGGCCGCCCGACACGATGGAGCGCACCGCCTGGGCGTCGCACAGTCCCGCTCCGGCGTCGACGGTGTCGGCTACATGCGAGTCGACGGTGTCGCCGTCCGGCGCGACCACCGCGATCCCACCCTGTGCGTATTGCGTGGACGTATCCGTCGGGCCACCCTTGCTCAGGGTCAGGACCCGCAACCCCCGCAGCGAGGCGGTGCGGGCCGCGGTCAAACCCGCGACACCGCCACCGATCACCACCAGATCAGCTTCGGCTTCCCAGCCGATCGAAGGCGTCATCATCATCGATCGAACCTTTCCGGCCCGCCCGCAGGCGGGTGCCGGTGCTATTCGCCGCCGCCGGGATTGCCGATGGCGATCATGCGCTGCACCGAATTGCGTGCCAGCGCTGCGGTTTCCGGATCGACGTGCACCTCGTCGAGCTCGTCGGTCAGGCAGCGCAGCAGCGCGGCCGGTGTGATCATCTTCATGTACTTGCAGGACGCGCGATCGTTGACGGCCTGGAAGTCGATGCCGGGGGCGGCCTTGCGCAGCTGATGCAGCATGCCGACCTCGGTGGCGACCAGGACCTGGGTGGACCGCGCGGCCTTCGCGGCGTCGATCATGCCGCCGGTGGACAGGATGTGGACCCGGTCGGCCGGGAACGCCCCCTCCCCCGCGAGGTACAGAGCCGAGGTGGCGCACCCGCATTCGGGGTGCACGAACAGCTCGGCATCGGGATGGGTGCGGGCCTGTTCGGTCAGTTCGTCGCCGTTGATGCCGGCGTGCACGTGGCATTCACCGGCCCAGATGTGCATGTTCTCGCGCCCGGTCACCCGCTTCACGTGGGCGCCGAGGAACTGGTCGGGCAGGAACAGCACCTCGCGGTCGGGATCGATGGAGGCGACCACGTCCACGGCATTGGACGAAGTGCAGCAGATGTCGGTCAGCGCCTTCACCGCGGCGGTGGTGTTCACATACGACACCACGACGGCGCCGGGATGTTCGGCCTTCCACGCGCGCAGGTCGTCGGCGGTGATGGAGTCGGCCAGCGAGCAGCCCGCGCGCTGGTCCGGAATCAGCACGGTCTTGTCCGGGCTGAGGATCTTCGCGGTCTCGGCCATGAAGTGCACGCCGCAGAACACGATGGTGTCCTCGGGCGCCTCGGCGGCGATCCGCGACAGGGCCAGGGAATCGCCGACGTGATCGGCCACATCCTGGATCTCGGGTAGCTGGTAGTTGTGCGCCAGGATGGTGGCGTTGCGCTCGCGCGCCAGCCGCTTGATCTCCTGCGCCCACTCCGGTGTGGCCTCGACTCCGCCGAACCCGTCCGGACCGTCGATGACCTGCGCTGCGAATGCCCGCGTCGTCGGACCAGTGGTCGCTGTCGTCAGACTCGTTGACGCCATGGCATGGCTCCTTCCTCATGCGCGCGGCACTCGCGCCACGCGCATCACCCCGGGCCGATTCGCTTCAACCCGGTTTTCGACTTACAATCGAAAACGTGGCCCATAGTAGCACCATTCACGAATCGCTCACCGCGGTGTTCCAGGTTCGTCGCTTCATGGACACCGTCACCGCAGGTCCAGAGGGTGATCACTCGGTGATTGCGAGCGAACCGGTGGATCCGCAGAGTCCGCGCGGCAATCACGGCCTCCGCACCGAACTCGGGGTGTTGCTGTGGCAGCGGGCGATGGAACCCCAGACCGGCACCTGGTCGCTGCCCGGCGGCCGGCTGCGCGACGACGAGGATCTCGACACCTCCGCCCGCCGTCAGCTGGCCGAGAAGGTCGATGTACGTGAGCTGTGGCACATCGAGCAGCTGTCGGTCTTCAGCGATCCGCACCGAGTGCCCGGGGTACGCCGCATCGCCTCGGCCTATCTGGGACTGGTGCCACTGACCGCGGACCCGCAACTGCCCGCCGACACCCGCTGGCATCCGGTGTCGGCCCTGCCGAACATGTCGTTCGACCACGGCACCGTCGTCCACCACGCCCGCACCCGGCTGGCGGCGAAGCTGTCCTACACCAATATCGCCTTCGCCCTGGCACCTTCGTCGTTCACCATGTCGACGTTGCGCGAAATCTATTGCACCGCACTTGGTTACGATGTTGACACCACGAACCTGCAACGAGTGTTGAGCCGCCGCAAAGTGATCACGCCGACCGGGGAGACCGCCGCACCGGGTAAATCGGGTGGACGGCCCGCAGCGGTCTATCGGTTCACCGACGACGAGATCCGCGTGACCGACGAATTCGCGGCACTGCGACCCCCAGGGTGAACGGCTTGCACGGTGTGTTCCGAGCTATGCGTGATGTGGTCCGCTTCCACCGCTGCGTGAGCCGGCGGCGCGTGGCCGCCTCCCCGGGACGGGCGGACGCCTGCGGTCCGCGCACGGTAGCGTCGGCGGAATGGAATCGCTGATGCACCGGATTCTCGATATCGCGCCGGTGTGGATCTACCTGACGGTCGGTCTGCTCGTATTCGCCGAGGACGCGATTTTCGTCGGCTTCGTGATTCCGGGCGAGACGGCGGCCGTTCTCGGCGGTGTCGCCGCCAGCCAGGGCCATGTGCTGCTGTGGGCGATGATCCTGCTGGTGGTGGCCGCCGCGATCATCGGCGACTCGGTGGGCTACGAGGTGGGCAAACATTTCGGCAGCCGCCTTCTCGCCGCCTCCTACCTGGACAAACACCGCGGCCGCCTGGATAACGCGCAGGACTTCCTCGCCCGCCGCGGCGGCTGGGCCGTCTTCCTCGGCCGCTTCACCGCCTTCTTCCGCGCGGTGATGCCGGCCCTGGTCGGCGCCTCCCGTATGCCCTACCCGAAGTTCCTTTCGTTCAACGCCATCGGCGGCATCGTCTGGGGAACGACCTTCGTGGTCCTCGGCTACGTCGCCGGCAATTCCTACGAGAAGGTCGCCAAAACCGTCGGCCGCGATATGGCGATCGCGGTAGTGGTGATCGTCGTCCTGGCACTGATCGTGTGGAAGCTGCGCGAACGGCGCCAGGAGAAGAAGATCGAATCCGAATACCACGCCACCCACGACGGGCGCTGAATCTCTCCCCGGCCGATTTACTCCCGCCGATTCACCACTGCCGATCCCGATGCTTGACCGTGCGCCGATAGGTGCGCTTGTTCGCCACCGGCTGCGCCGCAGCCGATCTGCGAAGTTCGTGCCGCCGCCGCCACGCGCTGAGATCGGGCCGCTCACTCGGTTCGATTGCCGCACAATCACTTTCCGATCGCGCCTGCACTCCTGCCATTCCTACACCTCCCCTCCTGACTGATCCGGCGCAACGGTAACGAGCGTGAGCCCGGATCGCCATCGAATAAACGGCGATCCGGGGTTCGAGGACTGGTCATCCACACGGAGGCCGATACGCCATCTGCGACAGGCGTTCCCGCCACTCCCCCCAGCCGATCGAGCAGGGCTCTTCGGTTCAGTAGACGGTGCCGGAACACCGCAGCGTGCAGACCGGCTTGCTACAGGTTAGGGCCGCGCACCACGGTATTGTCCAGTGGCGCAACGCCCTCGCGACAACTCAGCGCTGGAAATCGGCCTTCTGATATGACCCGGGCCGATGGTAGGGCCCGTAGGTCACCTCGGACAGCGGGGTGTGCGGTGCGGGTTCCAGCGCTTCACCGCGTCCGCTTCCCAGGTCCTCGGAGGTGCTCAGCGCCGAGAGCAGGAGCACGACCAGTCCGGCGACCAGCGGTTGCAGCAGCAGTGCGGTCCAGCCTTCGACGGTGGGCGCGAGCTCCACGACGGTGTGCACGGGCGGGTTGTGGGAGCGGGGGTGGATCCAGCGCGCGACCTGTTCGCCGAACCACGACATCACCCAGGCTCCGGCCAGCGAACCGATCAGCAGACTCACCAGCATGATCGGCCCGCGGATCGCGCGCCGGCGCCACACCGCGGCGGCGCTCAGCAGTCCGGTCACCAGGCCGACGCAGGCGAAGATCGCCACCGCGTCGAAGCGATGCGCGCTTTCCCCGGTGAGCGCCATACCGCTACCGGGTTCGACGACGAAGACCTTCTCGGTCGGTGCGAGCATGGCCCACACTCCGCCGCCGATGATGCTGACCACCAGCACCGCCGCGACGATCCACAGCGCCGCGCGCAGCTCGCGCGGTGCGGGAGAGGCTGCGGCGGCGCCGCGGGAGGTCATCAGCGATGATCCAGGCTGTGGGAATCGATCACCCCGTGCCGTGAGCATTTCGCCCACCAGCCGTCCGGACTCACCTGCACGATCATCCGGCGACCGCACTGCTCGCAGAAGCGCGGCGGTTCCAGGCCCAGGGCCGCGGCCGCCGGCACCGGATCGTCGAGGCCCACGACGATCCGCTTCCCGGTGTACGGGTTGTAGCGCTCTTGCATATCAGGCTGTGGCATCTGGACCACCATTCGCGAAACCCCTCATGAAGTGCAGCTCTCCAGCTGCTCGACAATACCCGAACCGCCGCGGCCGCGGGAGCTCAGAGGGTCTCGTTGAGCGCCTTGATCGGCATCTTCAGATCGGTGAGCAGGTCCAGGTCCGCTTCGGCGGGGCGGCCGAGCGTGGTCAGGTAGTTGCCGACGATCACGGCGTTGATGCCACCGAGGATGCCCTGCTTGGCGCCCAGGTCGCCGAGGGTGATCTCCCGGCCGCCCGCGAAACGCAGGATGGTGCGCGGCAGCGCGAGCCGGAACGCGGCGACGGCGCGCAGCGCATCGGCCGCGGGCAGCACCTCGAGGTCACCGAACGGGGTGCCCGGGCGCGGGTTGAGGAAGTTCAGCGGAACCTCGTCAGGCTCCAATTCGGCCAGGTTGGCAGCGAATTCGGCCCGCTGCTCCAGGGATTCACCCATGCCGAGGATGCCGCCGCAGCACACCTCCATACCGGCCTCGCGCACCATGCGCAGGGTGTCCCAGCGCTCCTCCCAGGTGTGGGTGGTGACCACGTTCGGGAAGTGCGAGCGCGAGGTCTCGAGGTTGTGGTTGTAGCGGTGCACGCCCATCGCGGCGAGCTGATCGACCTGTTCCTGGTTCAGCATGCCCAGCGAGCAGGCGACCTGGATGTCGACCTCGTTGCGGATGGCCTCGACGCCGGCGGCGACCTGCGCCATCAGCCGCTCGTCCGGACCGCGCACGGCGGCGACGATGCAGAATTCGGTGGCGCCGGTCTTGGCGGTCTGCTTCGCGGCCTCGACCAGGCTCGGGATGTCGAGCCAGGCGGCGCGCACCGGCGACTGGAACAGGCCCGACTGCGAGCAGAAGTGGCAGTCCTCGGGGCAGCCGCCGGTCTTGAGCGAGATGATGCCCTCGACCTCGACCTCCGGGCCGCACCACTTCATCCGCACCTCGTGCGCGAGCTCCAGCAGCGCCTCGAGCTGGTCGTCGCCCAAGCGCAGCACCTCGAGGGTCTGCTCCTGAGTCAGTCCGACGCCACGTTCGAGAACCTGCTCGCGCGCGGTGGCCAGAATGTCGGTCTTCACGGGTGCCTGCGTCACAGCACGAATCCCTTCGTCCGGCCGGTGCGGCCGTGCTTATTGCGGCATGGACTGGGCCCTCCGTGGTTACGCCGGCTGCCGCCTCCGGGCCTGCGCGTCCATGCCGTGCAACTTGAACGGTGTTCAGGCTAGGGTAGCGGGGTCAGTGAGTCAAAACACGCGAGGGGTAGAAGTGCAGCTACATCGGGCGGATGTGATCGACGGTGCCATCGCCATCCTCGATCAGTACGGGCTCGCCGATCTGACCATGCGCCGCCTCGCCACCGCTCTGCACGTGCAGCCGGGGGCGCTGTACTGGCATTTCCCGAACAAGCAGGCGCTGCTCGGCGCGGTCGCCGACCGCATCCTCACCCCGATGGAGGAACCGGTCGCCGCCGCGGACTGGCCGGGCCAGATCAGCGAACTCGCACATCGGCTGCGGTCGTGTCTGCTGGCCTATCGCGACGGTGCGGAGGTGGTCTCGGCGACCTACGCCTCCCGCCTGACCACCAGCAAGGGCCGGGAACGCTTGGCCAGTGCGTTGATTCGCGGCGGCATGACCCGCGAGGAGGCCGATCTGGCGGCCTACACGCTGCTGTACTACGTCCTCGGCGAGACGGTGGACGAGCAGTCGCGAATGCAGATGGATTCCGCGGGCGCGCTGGCGGAGGAGGATTCCCCGCTCTACGAGAACACCTCGGCCACCGAGCGATTCGACTTCGGGTTGCAGCTGTTCGTGGGCGGGGTGTTGCATCTGCTCGGGAGCCGGGTGCGCTAGCCGGACATTTCGGACGGTAGTATTCGGGACCGTCATTCCCGGCGGCGCGGGAATCCGGTGAGAATCCGGAACGGTCGCGCCACTGTGACCGCGGGCGGGCGCCGACGTGCGGGCCCGCTGCGGGAGTCAGACCTCGGTCGCCGGGCACTGCTCTGAAGAGGTCGCGTGATGCCTGTGGAGTTCCGGCGATGAATCGCGTCCGGACAACGATCGTCGTCCCCGTAACGCTGGCGTCGCTGCTCGTCGCGATGGTGGTGGCGACCGCGTGTGGCGCCGAACCGCTTCCGATCCCAGCGGTGCTCGAGGTCCTGGGCGGACATCTGGGCGGCTCCGGTGCGGTCGATTCCGCCTTCGACACCATCGTGTGGCAGTTGCGGGTTCCACGCACGATCCTGGCCGCGGTGGTCGGGGCGGGCCTGGCGCTCGCCGGGGCCGCCATGCAGACGCTGGTGCGCAATCCCCTGGCCGATCCCTATCTGTTGGGTGTGTCCTCGGGCGCGGGGGTGGGCGCCGCTGCCGTGATCACGTCGGGGTTGTTCGCCGGCGCCGGAATCTGGGCGCTGTCGGGCGGCGCGCTCGCCGGCGCGTTGACGGCGGCGGCCACGGTGTTCGCGATCGCGATGGCGCAGGGCGGGTTGACGCCGCTGCGCCTCGTCCTGACCGGAACCGTGCTGGGATCGGCGTTTTCGGCGCTGAGCAGCTATCTCATCTTCCGCAGCGCCGACCCGAAGGCCGCGCAGTCGGTGCTGTTCTGGCTGCTCGGCAGCCTGGCCGGAGCCGATTGGACACGAATC
Organism: Nocardia sp. MDA0666; assembly: GCF_003023875.1. Lineage (NCBI taxonomy): Bacteria > Bacillati > Actinomycetota > Actinomycetes > Mycobacteriales > Nocardiaceae > Nocardia > Nocardia sp. MDA0666. Next base: position 12,912 of record NZ_PYHT01000013.1, on the reverse strand, counting down.
GCGGTGCCCGCCACCGTCGTTGCGCTCGCGGCGGCAACTCTGCTGGCCGTACACGGGTGGCTCGACGCGTTGAGCGTGGGCGCCGAGACCGCCGCATCGGTGGGTGTGCCGGTGCGGGCCCTGCGATACGGGTTGTTCGTCGGACTGGCGATTCTGGTCGGCGTGCTGGTCGCGGTGTCCGGCGGGATCGGCTTCGTGGGCTTGGTGGTACCGCATGCGGCGCGGATGCTGGTGGGCTCCACCCATCGGCGATTACTGCCGGTCGCGGCGCTGTGCGGCGCGTTGTTCCTGGTCGTGGCCGACGCCGCGGCACGAGTTCTCGTGCGGCCCACCGAAATTCCGGTGGGTGTACTCACCGGGCTGATCGGCGCGCCGGTGTTTCTGCTGCTGATGGGCCGGCGGCACTACCGATTCGGTGCCGCGTGAACGGGCCGCTCGCCTCCGACCCGCCGGAAACCGCCGCCGCGGCACTCCGGGTGGAGCGGCTGACATGCGGTCCGCGCGGCAGAGTCGTTCTGACGGACGTCGATTTCGAGGTCCGGCCCGGTGAGGTGATCGGCATCGTCGGACCCAACGGCGCCGGGAAGTCGACGCTGCTGCGCACACTGGCCGGACTGCTGCGACCGCGGACCGGCCGGGTTCTGGTCGACGGCGAGGCGCTGCAGGCGATGTCGCCGCGCCGGCGTGCTCGCCTGGTCGCCCTCGTCGGACAGGACGAGCAGCCGCCCGCCGATCTGTATGCCGGTGAGGTGGTCGCGCTGGGGCGCACACCGTATCTGCCGCCGTGGGGCGCCGGCAGTCCGGCCGAACGCCGCGCGGTCGAGAACGCCTTGGCCGCGGTCGATCTCGGCGGGTTCGCCGATCGCCCGGTGCGTCGGATGTCCGGTGGTGAGCGGCAGCGAGTGCTGCTGGCCCGGGCCCTGGCGCAGACGAGCCCGTTGCTGTTGCTCGACGAGCCGACCAACCACCTGGACATCACCCACCGGCTCGCGCTCCTGGATCTGGTTCGGAGATTGGGCCGCACCGTCGTGGTCGCACTGCACGATCTGACCCTGGCCGACCGCTACTGCGACCGGGTGCTGGTCGTGCACGACGGATCCGCTTCGGACCTGCGGGCACCGCGGGAAGCATTGAGTTCGGAGATTCTCGCCACGGTCTTCGATGTGCGGGCGGCGCGCGTGCGGCATCCGGAGACGGGCGCGACACATCTTCTGCTGGAACCGAATACGGAGGCTTAGACGATATGCAACTTCTGCGATGGCTCGCCATCGGGTCGACTGTCGCATCCTTGGTGGCGTGTGGCCCCGCGCAGACCTCCGACGGCAATCTGATCCTCACCAATTGCGGTGAGCAGGTGCGCTTTCCGGCTCCGGCGCAGCGCATGTTCGTCAACGACACCAATATGGTCGCGATGACGCTGGCCTTGGGCGCACTGGATTCGGTGGCCGCGGTGGCCGGCCTGCAACAGGACGTCGCGACCCTGCGGCGGCACTACGGTGACGTCGTCGATCGGTTGGACAATGTCGCGCCGAGCTCGCCGTCCCGGGAGACGGTGCTGGCCCGGCGCCCCGACGTGATGGTGGCCGGCTGGAACTACGGCTACAGCGAGGCCACCGATCTCACGCCGGATACGCTGCGCGCCAACGGTATCGCGCCCTACATCCTCACCGAGAGCTGCCGACCGCACGCCGGTCAGCGGCAACGCGGCACCGTCGAACCGTGGGCGGCGCTGCGCGCGGATCTGTCGAATCTGGGCGCGATCACCGGTCATCCCGACCGGGCCACCGCACTCGTCGCCGACATCGATACCCGCCTCCAGCGCTTGCGCGCCGCGCCGCGGGCCGCCACCCCGCCGACCCTGTTCGTCTTCGACACGGCGAGCGAAACCATCTTCTCCAGCGGCAGATTCGGCGGCCCCCAGGCCGTCCTCGAGGCGGCCGGTGCCCGCAACGCACTCGACGATGTGGCCGACACGTGGACGGCGGTGTCGTGGGAACGCCTGGCCGCCGCCGACCCGGACGCCCTCGTCTTCGTGGACTATCCGGGGCAGAGCTTCGCTCAGAAGGTGGACGCGCTGCGCGCCAAACCCGGCATCAACCGGCTGCGCGCGGTGACCGAGCAGCGGTTCCTCAACCTGCCCTATGTGCTCTGGACGTCGAGCCCGCTCAACATCGATGCCGCCGAGCAGGTGCGGGCACAACTGGAGCGGTGGAATATGCTGCCGCCCTCGGATATTCGCCCGGCATTCGACGACGCCGTGCACTGAACCACGCGCCGGATCACGGCATACCCATGGTCTGCTCGGAGTGCACCAGCCCGATGAACGGCACGATCTGCTGCGCGATCACCGTGTTGTATTCGCGCGGATGCTGCCGCGGATCGGCATGCCCGGTGCTGCGGGTCAGCACCACCAGGAGCGTGCCGTCGACACCGCCGACGGTGTCGATCAGCGCGCGATGGGTGTATTCGTCGTCCACGACGGAATCCCGGTACGGATCGTGCGGGCGGATGAAGACGACGGCCGGGCGGGCTTTGCCGGACGCGGGCTTCGCCAGCGCGTGCAGGTCGTCGATCGCGCCGCTGGCGACGATGGCCTTGAATTGATCCTCGATGAGGCCGTTGCTGGCGGCATCGGTGTTGAAGATCTTCTGTCGCAGCACATCGGTAACCGTGCGGCCCAGCGACGCAGTCCGGATCCCCGGCGGATCGGAGCCGTAGTCGATGAATTGGTCACGGCGGGAATAGGTTTCCGCCAGCAGCCGCAAACCCCGGCTCTCCCGCGCGCCGGGGAACCAGCCGAACCAGCGCAGCAGATCCTCACCCTGGTCGCGGCTTTCCGGCCGCACCGCGGCCAGGTCGACCGGCGTGCAATCCAGGATCACCCCGGACAGGGTGCGCGTGCTGTGGGTGTGGATGTGCTTGGCGATCTCGAGTGCGATCACCCCGCCCATGCTGTGGCCGACCAGCACCACCTTGTGGATGCGGGCGGCCTCGGTGACGCGGATGATCAGATCGCTGATGACCTTGGTGTCGATACCGGTGTTGTCGTAGCGCACCGCCCACACCGAACCCAGCTGCCGCAGTGAGGGCAGGGCGCGCGCGGTGTCGGAGGCATCGAGCGAACCGAGGCCGACGAGGTCGAAGACCGCGGTATCGCGGTCGCTCGCGGCGGCCGGGCCCGAGATGGGCAGCACCGCGGGATCGGTGCGCGCCAGCCGTGCCTGCTCGGGGGAAACGTCGTAGTGCCAGTACTGCGCGAACACGACGAGTACGACGATCGGGACCAGCGCCGCCCGCAGCAGCACGCGCCGCGTCCGCCCCAGCGTCCGCCAGCGGTGCCCCACACGGGTTTCGGTCAGCCGGGCCCGCCGTCGCGCATCGTCGTAATCCGCGACCGTGGAAGGGTGCCGATCTCGCATGGACATCCCTACCCACTGTAAGGGCGTTCGCGACCGGCGCATCCGTCCCGCGACGCGGCGCGGTGATACCCGTTGTCGATTACCGCTGGTCGTCGAGGAGGTGGCGGGGTGCGGCCTGGCGCCACGAATCGAGGATGATCGCCTCCAATTCGGCCCGGTCGTCCAGGGCGGCCAGCCGGGCGCGCACCCATGCGTTACCGGCCTCGTGCGTGGCGATCCAGAATTTCCCGGGTTCGGCCACGACCAGTTCGTCGCGGTCGACGATCGGGCAGCGCACCGCCATCGAGGTCTCGGCCTCGGGCAGGGTCAGAAACAGCTTGCCCGCGACCCGGAAAGTGGGCATCCCCCAGGCGAATTGCTCCGACGTCTCCGGCAGCGACAGGGCATAGTCGCGGGCATCCTCCCCGGTTGCGCTCATGCCCCGCATCCTGCCAGGCCCCACCGACACGAACGGGGGCCTCACCGCGACGAGCGGCTCAGCCCAGGTATCGGCGAACCCAGTCGGCGTGGAACCATCCGGAGGCGGTGTCGGCGAATCGCTCGGGCAGCCACTGTCCGGCGCCCTCGGGGATCACCCCGACGACCTCGACACCGGTGACCTCCGGCAGGTCGGTTCGGTTGCATTCGGAGGCGAGATCCGGTGCGCTCGGCCAGGATCCGATGACCAGCCCCGCGCACCGCACACCGGCGGCGGCGAGGGCCCGGGTGGTGAGTTCGCTGTGGTTGAGGGTGCCCAGCCCCGCGGCCGCGACCACGAGCACCGGCGCGTCGAGTTTCTGCGCCAGATCGAGCAGCGTGAACTCCCCGACCCGAACCAGCAGGCCACCGGCGCCCTCGATCAGGGTGAGGTCGGCATCGGCCAGCGAGTCGATGCCGGCCACCGTCTCACCGAGGGTGAGCAGCGGTTGCCCGCAGCGGCGGGCGGCGGTGTCGGGGGCCAGCGGTTCGGGATAGCGGGCCAGTTCGAGCGTGCGGGACACACCCGCCAGCCGCTCGATCACCGCGAGGTCGCCGGCTTCGCCCGGAGCCATGCCGGTCTGTGCCGGTTTGCACACCGCGACCGTGCGCCCGGCCGAACGCGCCGCCGCGGCCAGCGCGGCCGTGACGACGGTCTTCCCGACGTCGGTCGAGGTGCCCGTCACGATCAACCTGCTCATATCGCCTCGCTCCTTTTCTCGCATCACTCAGGCGGCCCGCGGGTCCCGCGCTGCGGTCAGCACCTCGTCCAGCACCGTGGCGATGATCTCCATCTCGGCGTCGGTGAGGTCGGCACGCGCGGTCAACCGCAGCCGCGAGGTGCCCTCCGGCACCGACGGCGGCCGGAAACAGCCCACGCTCAGACCGCGCGCCCGGCACTGCTGTGCGGCGTCGAAGGCCACCTGCGCCTGCCCCAGCACCACCGACACGACCGCCGAATCCGGTTGCGGCACACCGGCGACGCGGGCGATCTCGGCGGCCCGGGTGAGGACGCGTCCGCCCAGCTCCGGTTCCTTGCGCAGCAGCCGCAACGCCGCATGGGCGGCGCCCACCGCGGCGGGCGCCAATCCGGTGTCGAAGATGAAGGTGCGCGCGGTATCGATGAGGTGGGCGCGTACCCGTTCGTCGCAAAGCACGATTCCGCCTTGCGCCGCAAGGGCTTTCGACAGGGTGGCGGTCACGATCAGATCCGGTTGCCCGGCCAGGCCGAGTTCCTGCACCAGGCCGCGGCCGCCGTCGCCGCGCACGCCGATGCCGTGCGCCTCGTCGACGATCAGCACCGCACCGTTCGCGCGAACCACCCGATGCAGGTCGGTCAGCGGCGCGAGGTCGCCGTCGGCGCTGAACACCGAATCGGTGAGTACCAGCGCACGCTCCTCCGTCCGCTGCGACAACAGCCGGTCGACGGCCTCGACATCGCGATGCGGCGCGATCTCCACCCGTGCCCGCGAGAGCCGGCAGGCGTCGACCAGCGAGGCATGACTACCGGCGTCGGAGACCACCAGCGCGCCGCGGCCGGCCAGTGCGGTGACGACACCGAGGTTGGCGGCATAGCCGGAGGCGAAGACCAGCCCCGCCTGCGCCCCCACGAAGTCGGCCAGGTCGGACTCGAAGTCCTCGTGCGCGACGGTAGTGCCGGTGACCAGCCGCGATCCCGTCGCGCCGGCGCCCCAGGTCCGGACCGCCTCGACCGCGCCCGCGATCACCTCGGGGTGGCGCGAAAGACCCAGGTAGTCGTTGGAGGCGAGGTCGATGAGATCGCTGTGAGCCGGTCGCGCCCGCAACTGCCGCCGCAACCCGGCGCGCACCCGGTCACCCGCACGCTCGTCCAACCAGCTCAACGGATCCTCGTTCACAGCTCGGAAGCATACTTGAACGGCGTTCAGGACGGTGGCGGCGGGTGCGATCCACCGTGCCCGCCGCAGGTGGCGAACCCGTCAGGCCGGCGGCGTCCAGTCGAGCGCGCGTGCGAAGGCGCGCGGCATCGCCCAGCCGGGCATCAGCCGCAACGCGGTGTCGCGGGCACGCACCGCAGGCGTCCACGACCATTGCGCGACAGTTCCGATCCGCCGGGATTGATGGGCGAGGGCCCGGGTGCGCGGGCGACGCAGCGCGTCGTAGCGGCGCAGCGCGTCGTCGATCTCGCCGTTGTCGAGCAACGCGGCCAGGGTGACCGCATCCTCGAGGGCGAGGTTCGCGCCCTGGCCCATATTCGGCGTCATGGCGTGCGCGGCGTCGCCGAGCAGCGCGACGCGTCCGCGGACGAACGTCGGCAGATCGGGCAATTGGTAGATGTCGTGGCGCATCACCGAATCCGGCGACACCGCGCCCAGCAGTCGCGGAACCGGGTCGGGCCACGCGCCGAAACGTCGCCGTACTTCGGCGAATTCGCCGTCGGGCGCGCGCTCGCCTTCGGCCGCGTTCACCGCACCGAACATGTACACCCGATGATCGGCGAGCGGGACGATGCCGAAAATCTCACCGCTGCCCCAGATCTGGCCGCCCTGGCGAAGGCCGGGCAACGGTTCGGTGATCATTCGCCACGCGGTGTATCCGGCGTAGCGGGGTGGGCGGGCGCGCGGGCAGACCGCGGTCCGCACGACGCTGCGCAGGCCGTCGGCACCGACTACGAGATCCGCCGTCTCCACTCCCCCGCTGTGCAGAACGCCCACCGCCGGCGAGGCATGTCCCCCCTTCGAATGTTCGCCGCGGTGGCTCTCGCCTCCCGGTTCACCTGTCCTCCAACGGTCTTCGATGTCGACCCCGGTGACGGTGACTCCCAGGCGCAGGCGGTTTTCGCCGAGCGCCGTGCGCAGGATGTCGAACAGGTCCGCACGATGGACCGCCACCACCGGACCGTACCGGTCGGCGAATTTCTCGGTGTCGGTGCGAGTCAGCCAGCGGCCGGAGCGGTCACGGATTCCGCCCTCGGTATCGGCCATCGCCCGCGAGCGCACCTGCGCGCCCACGCCGATCGCATCGAGCGCACGTAACCCGTTGGGCCACAGGGTCAGTCCCGACCCGACCTCGCCGACGGCGGCGGCTCGCTCCCAGACCTGGACGTCGTGTCCGCGCCGATGCAACGCGATCGCGGCGGCCATACCGCCGATTCCCCCGCCGACGACGATCACTCGCAGTGCCCGCATTCCCCACTCCTCGGCTCGTAGGCGTCGGGGTCCAGCCAAACACACCGCGCACGCCGCCGCAGGTCAGCCGCCGATGCGCGCATGTGCCAGCCGGCACAGATCCACCGGTTGCAGCGCATCGGCCCGCTCCCACCAGCCCGCCGGTACGGCCGCTCGGTGGCTGATGTGCTCGACCGTGGCGAATCCGTACCGGCGCAGGACGTCGTCGAGGGTTTCCGGGGTGAAGGTGCTCAGCCACGGTTCGCCCTGTGCGCTGGTGACGGGCTGGACGGATTCGGCGTAGGCGTGCCCGTTGCCGTCGCGCAGTGCCGGATCGAGCATGTACTCCATCACCAGTTCCGACCCCGGGGCCAGACCGGACAGGGCGGCCAGTGTGGCGCCGATCGCCTCGGCAGTGAGATACATGCTGACTCCGAGCCAGCTGACCACGGCGCGACGTTCACGGTCGAATCCGGCATCGGCCAATTGCCGTGGCAATTCGTCGCCTTCGAAATCGGCGGGTACGAAAATCACCTCGCCGACCGGCTGGATATCGCCGATGGCGAGGATTTCCCTTTTCCACCGCTGGGTGCCGGGATGATCGACCTCGAATACCCGGATTCCTTCGGCCGGACCGCGATATCCGAAACTGTCGAGTCCCGCACCGAGAACGACATATTGCGCCGCGGCCGATTCGGCGAGGCGCTGCTCGGTCCAGTGGCTGCGCACCGTCGCCTGCGCCCGGACCGCGGCCAGCAGCGGATGGTCACCGTTGTGCAGGTGGTAGCCGATGAGCTCTTCCGCATGCGGGCCGAGCAGGGCGGAGGCCATGGTGTCGCGGAACAGATAGGGCTCGCTGTCGATCAGCAAATGGGCCGCGCGGGCCGCGGCCGCCATCATCGCCGTGCGACTGGGTTCGGTGCCGATCATCGAATTCCCTTTCACCGTCCTGCGGACCCGGTGGATATCACCGGGCGAATGCCGATGATAGACAGGAATTTTCGCGCTCGCAGTCACCATATCACACGAAAATAAATTTCGGATATACGACAAATGGCGGGCCGGAAGGGAATTCGGCTCACCCCGCCGCGGCGGTGGCGACGACGCCGGCGGCGATGCGCGCGATATCGTCGGCGCTGCTGATGAACGGCGGCATGGTGTAGACCAGATTGCGGAACGGCCGCAGCCACACGCCGGCCTCGACGGCGGCGCGGGTCGCGGCGACCATATCGATCGAATGGTCGAGTTCGACCACCCCGATCGCGCCGAGCACCCGCACGTCCACCACGCGCGGATTGTCCTGCGCCGCGGCGAGTCCCGATTTCAGACCGGCCTCGATCGCGGCGACCTCGCCGGCCCAGTCCCGTGAGAGCAGCAGTTCGACGGAGGCCACCGCGACCGCACAGGCCAGCGGATTGCCCATGAAGGTGGGCCCGTGCATGAGCCCGCCGTGCGCCGCGCTGACGGTCTCGGCGATGCGGGTGGTGCACAGTGCGGCCGCCAGGGTCATATATCCGCCGGTGATGGCCTTGCCCACACACATCACGTCGGGCGCCACGCCGGCGGCCTCGGCGGCGAAAAGCGTTCCGGTGCGGCCGAATCCGGTGGCGATCTCGTCGAAGACCAGCAGTACGCCGTGCTCGTCGCACAACCGGCGCAGCTCGTTCAGGTAGCGCGGATGATGAAAACGCATGCCGCCCGCGCCCTGCACGACGGGCTCGACGATCACCGCCGCGGTCTCGTGCGCGTGCGCGGCCAGCAGCCGATCCAGTTCCGCGACGTAGGCGGGATCGAAGTCGACCGGCGGTGCGGGCGCGAAGATCTGCTCGGCCAGCACGTCGGTCCACAGCGAGTGCATGCCGCCCTCGGGATCGCACACGCTCATCGGGGTGAAGGTGTCGCCGTGGTATCCGCCGCGCCAGGTGAACAGCCGCCGCTTGCCCGGCTGTCCGAGCGCCCGCCAGTACTGCAGGCACATCTTGGCCGCGACCTCGACCGACACCGACCCCGAATCGCAGAGGAACACCTTGTCCAGACCGTCGGGAGTCAGCTCCACGAGCAGCTGGGACAGTCGCACCGCCGGCTCGTGGGTGAGCCCGCCGAACATGACATGACTCATCCGCCGCGACTGCTCGACCAGTGCGGCGTCCAGCACCGGATGCCGGTACCCGTGGACCGCCGCCCACCACGAACTCATCCCGTCGACCAGTTCGCGGCCGTCGGCGAGGGTCAGGCGGGTGCCCGCGGCCGAGGCGACCACCAGCGGTTCGGTGCTCGCGGGGAAGCCGCCGTAGGGATGCCACACATGGGCGGCGTCGAGGGCGGTGATCTGGTCGGCTGTCAGGGCCACGCGGATCCCTTCACGAGACGGTCTTGAACGCTGTTCAAGTTATCACCGCGACGAATCACGTCGGTACAGGGACCGCGGACCGAACGATTCGTTCCCCCCACCGCGAGGCGTTCGCGCGATATCTTTGACTCAGTCAAAGAACTGGAGGGAGGGCCCATGACGACTGCGGCACTCGACCACGACGACGTCGGCGCGGTGCGCGCGTTCAATCGCCGCTACACCCGGTTGATCGGCGTCCTCGAGGAACATCTGCTCGACAGCGACTTCTCGCTCACCGAGGCGCGAATCCTGTTCGAACTCGCCCACTCCGGACCGCTCGGCGTCCGCACGCTGCGCTCCGAACTGGGTCTGGATCCGGGCTATCTGAGCCGGATCCTCGCCCGCTTCGAAAGCGCCGGGCTGGTGCGGCGGCACCGATCCGAGTCCGACGCTCGCCTGCAACTCGTACACCTCACCGACGCCGGGCGCGCCGCCGCCGACGACCTCGACCGCCGATCCGCGCATGACATCGCCGAGCTGCTGGCCGGGCACAGCGCCGCGGACCGGCAGCGCCTGCGCACCGCGATGCGCACGATCGAAGAGCTGCTCGACCCGGCCACCGCGGCAGGCCATGTGAACACGTCTGCGGCAGGCCGCACGAGCGAGGTCCGCCTCCGATCTCCGCGCCCGGGCGACTACGGCTGGATCATCCAGCGCAACGCGGTGCTCTATGCCGCCGAATACGGCTGGGACACCGAGTACGAGGCGCTGGTCGCGAAGATCGTGGCCGACTTCCTGGCCGGGCACGACCCCGACACCGAGCGGGCGTGGATCGCCGAGGCCGGCGGCGTCGCGGCCGGTGCGGTGTTCTGTGTGCGCGAGGACGACACCACCGCCCGGCTGCGGCTGCTGCTCGTGGAACCGTCGGCGCGCGGGCTCGGCGTGGGCACCGCGCTGGTCGAGCGGTGCCTGCGGTTCGCGGCCGAGGCCGGATATCAGGACATGGTGCTGTGGACCAACGATGTGCTCACCGCGGCGCGGCGGATCTACCAGCGGGCCGGATTCGAACTCGTCGACTCCCGGCCGCACCACAGTTTCGGCGCCGACCTCGTCGGCCAGACCTGGCGGCGCGGCCTGCGGTAACCGCAGCCCATCGATAGCCACCGGATTACCGGCCCGGCACGACCCGGCCCACCCGCACCGGCGACTCCGGCACGACGGTTACTGTCGATACATGGTTCGGCCCGATACATCCGGTGAGATGACGCCTCTCGGCGTCTGGCCGGGCGCCGCCTATCCGCTGGGCGCGACCTACGACGGGGCCGGTACCAACTTCTCGGTGTTCTCCGAAGTTGCCGAGCAGGTCGAGCTGTGCCTGATCGATCGCGCGGGCGGTGAGCACCGCATCCCCCTCGACGAGGTCGACGGGTACGTCTGGCACGCCTATCTGCCCACCGTCGCCCCCGGCCGGCGCTACGGGTTCCGCGTGCACGGTCCCTACGATCCCGCCCGCGGATTACGCTGCGACAGCAGCAAATTACTGCTCGACCCCTACGGCAAGGCCTTCGCGGGCCGGTTCGCCGCCGACGCCACCCTGCACACGTACGGCGCGGATACGCTGGGGCACACCATGACCGGCGTGGTGGTCAACCCGTACTTCGACTGGGCCGGCGACCGCCCGCCGCGGCGGCCCTATCACGAAACCGTCCTCTACGAAGCCCACGTCAAGGGGCTGACGATGACGCATCCGGCGATTCCGCAGCGACTGCGCGGCACCTACGCGGGTATCGCGCATCCGGCGATCATCGACCATCTGCTGTCGCTGGGGGTCACCGCAATCGAGCTCATGCCGGTCCACCAGTTCCTGCACGACCGGATCCTGCTCGACCGCGGTCTGCGAAACTACTGGGGGTACAACAGTTTCGGTTATCTGGCGCCGCATCACGAGTACGCCGCCGACCCGCGCGCCGGGGCGGCGGTCACCGAATTCAAGGCGATGGTCCGGGCACTGCACAGCGCCGGCATCGAGGTGATCCTCGACGTGGTCTACAACCACACCGGCGAGGGCAATCACCTCGGGCCGACGATCGGCCTGCGCGGCATCGACAACGCGGCGTACTACCGTCTGGCCGAGGACGATCCCGCGCACTACATGGACTACACCGGTACCGGCAACAGCCTCAACGTGCGCCACCCGCACACGTTGCAGCTGATCATGGATTCGCTGCGGTACTGGATTGTCGATATGCACGTCGACGGCTTCCGCTTCGATCTGGCGGCCACGCTTGCGCGCGAATTGCACGATGTGGACCGGCTTTCCACCTTCTTCGACCTGGTGCAGCAGGATCCGGTGGTGAGTCAGGTCAAACTGATCGCCGAGCCGTGGGATGTGGGCGAGGGCGGCTACCAGGTCGGGAACTTCCCCGGGCTGTGGACCGAGTGGAACGGCAAGTACCGCGACACCGTGCGCGACTACTGGCGCGGCCGACCGGCGACCCTCGGTGAATTCGCCTCGAGGTTCACCGGCAGTTCCGACCTGTACGAGGCCACCGGCCGCCGACCGGGTGCGAGTATCAACTTCGTCACCGCCCACGACGGCTTCACGCTGCGAGATCTCGTGTCCTACAACGACAAACACAATCACGCCAACGGCGAGGACAATCGCGACGGCGAGGACTACAACCGGTCCTGGAACTGCGGGATCGAAGGTCCCACCGACGATCCGGAGGTGTGTGCGCTGCGAGATCGCCAGAGCCGCAACATGATCGCCACCCTGGCGCTGTCACAGGGCACACCCATGCTGCTGCACGGCGACGAGATCGGGCGCACCCAGCAGGGCAACAACAATGCCTACTGCCAGGATTCGCCGGTGTCCTGGATGGATTGGGGGGCCGCGCAGAAATACGCCGATCTGCTGACGTTCACGCGCGCCGCGTTCGCGCTGCGCCGTGCCCATCCGGTGTTCCGGCGCCGGCGCTTCTTCGACGGACGTCCCGGCACCCCCGGCGAACCCCCCGGCGCACACGCCGGCGATATCGCGTGGTTCACCCCCGGCGGCACGGAGATGACGACCGCCGACTGGAATACCGGCTTCGCCCGCTCGCTGGCGGTGTTCCTCAACGGCGAGGCGATCGCCGAACCGGGCCCACGCGGGGAACGAGTGCGCGATGATTCGTTCCTGCTGTGTTTCAATGCCCACGACGCACCCCTCGAATTCGCCGTACCCGGACCGGAATTCGGCGCGCACTGGACGGTGGCGCTGGATTGCTCGACACCCACCGGGCGCGCAGATGCCACCTATTCCGCAGCGACCACGGTCGCCGTACCCGCTCGCTGCCTGCTCGTTCTCCGCCGTTCCGAATCCACACCGATATCGAGATGACAGACACCCCTTCCCCCGAACACCGCACCGGCCCGATCGCCCGCCGGACCCCCGTGCGCAGCACGTACCGACTGCAACTGCGCCCGGACGCCCTGACCTTCGCCGACGCCCGCGCGATCGCCGAATATCTGCAGCAATTGGGTATTTCGCATCTGTACCTGTCCCCGGTGATGACCGCGA